>NZ_CP028960.1:1840714-2147500 GCF_003071365.1 Methyloceanibacter sp. wino2 | reverse complement strand
ACTTCCGCCTCATCGAATCCGAGGCCGATTCGGAGGTCAAAGAACCGGTTCGCGTCAGCATTTTCGCCAGCTCGGGCGACCACATCGTCACCACGTCGCGCAACCGCGACGGCGACTATCTGGCCTCGACCGTGGTTCCCCTCGACGAAGTCGTGGTCACCGCCTCCAACCGCGCTTCGCTGTATGAGAGCTTTTACGAATCCGCGCTCAAGCAGAAGCTTCCGGGCGACGTCATCATGAAGCTGCTGCGGGTCCATTCCTACGATGTGGACTTCAAGCAGAAGGTTCGCCCTGGGGACACGTTCGAAGTCTTCTTCGAGGGCGACGGCACCAGCGAGAAAGCCGGCGAGTTGCTTTACACGTCCATGACGGTGGGCGGCGAGACTCGCAAATTCTATCGCTTCCGCACCCCTGACAACACGATCGACTTCTATGACGAGAACGGGTCCAGCGCGAAGAAATTCTTGATGCGCAATCCCGTGAAGGGCGGCCGCCTATCGTCGGGCTTCGGCACGCGCCGCCATCCGCTGCTCCGCCGCATCCGCATGCACACGGGCGTGGACTGGGCTGCGCCGGCAGGCACCCCGATCCTGGCCGGCGGCGATGGCACGATCGAGATGGCCGAGCGCCATGGCGGCTACGGCAACTACATTCGCATCCGCCATGCCAACGGCTTCGCCACCGCCTACGGGCACATGACCCGCTTTGCCACCGGCTCCAAGCCGGGCGCCCGCGTCAAGCAAGGCCAGATCATCGGCTATGTCGGCACGACCGGCCGCTCCACCGGCCCCCACCTTCACTACGAAGTCCTGGTCAACAACAAGTTCGTCAACCCGATGACGATCGCCGTGCCCCGCGGCCTCGAACTTGATGGTCGCAACCTGGCCGCCTTCCAAAAGGAACGCCGCCGCATCGATGCCCTGATGGAACTGGATCCCGTCACCAACCGCATCGCCCAAGCCGACATCCAATAGGGACTTTTCTCGCGCTTACCGCCTAGCGGCTACTTGAGCGCTTGATCCCTCGCCCCTTCACCGAGCGTTTGGCCTCCGGCACGTCCAAAGACTTGCGCGTACCCACCGAGCATCAGCGCTCGGTATGAAGTCGGAACCCTCAAGCCAAAATGGCCGGGGCAAGCCCCGGCCATTTCCAGATCAAACAAGAGCAGCGAAGCTGCCGAAGCTGCCCTAAGCCGCTTCCTTGGCCGTCGCGCCGTTGAAGGTCAGTTCGCCGGCGCGGACGGAGACGTCGACCGTTTCGCCGTCATGGACCTTGCCTTGCAGGATCATCTCGGCCATCGGGTCTTGCACGTATTTCTGGATCACGCGCTTGAGGGGCCGCGCGCCGTAGGCGGGGTCGTAGCCCTTGTTGCCGAGCCAGGTCTTGGCCGTCTCGTCCAGCGTCAGCGTGATCTTGCGATCGGCCAGCAGCTTTTGCAGGCGCTGCATCTGGATGTCGACGATGTTGGACATGTGCTCGCGGCGCAGGCGATGGAACAGGATGATCTCGTCCACGCGGTTCAGGAACTCGGGCCGGAAGTGCGAACGCACCACCTCCATGACCTGGGCTTCGACCGCGTCGGAATCCTCGCCCTCCGCCTGGTTGACCAGGAACTCGGAGCCGAGGTTCGACGTCATGATGATCAGCGTGTTGCGGAAATCGACCGTACGGCCCTGCCCGTCCGTCAGGCGCCCATCGTCGAGCACCTGCAGCAGGACGTTGAACACATCCGGATGCGCCTTCTCGATCTCGTCGAACAAAATAACCTGGTACGGACGCCGGCGGACGGCTTCGGTCAGCGCACCGCCTTCCTCGTAGCCCACATAGCCGGGAGGCGCGCCGATGAGCCGGGCCACCGCGTGCTTCTCCATATATTCGGACATGTCGACGCGCAGGATCGCGTGTTCGTCGTCGAACAGAAATTCGGCGAGCGCGCGGGAGAGCTCCGTCTTGCCGACGCCGGTGGGGCCTAAGAACATGAACGAGCCCAGCGGCCGGTTCGGATCCTGGAGGCCGGCGCGGCTGCGGCGCACGGCGGTGGAGACAGCCTTGACGGCCTCTTCCTGGCCGACCACGCGGCGGGCAATCTCGGTCTCCATGGCGAGCAGCTTCTCGCGCTCGCCTTCCAGCATCTTGTCGACGGGAATGCCGGTCCAGCGGGAGACGACGGCTGCGATCATGTCGGGCTCGACGACTTCCTGGGCCAGCCCGCCGGACGCGGACTCGCTCTCTTCGACCTTTTTCAGCTTGGCTTCGAGATCGGGGATCACGCCATAGGCGAGCTCGCCCGCTTTCGCGAGGTCACCCTCGCGTTGGGCCTTCTCGAGCGCTATCCGCGCCGTATCCAGATCTTCCTTGATCTTCTGCTCGCCGGCGAGCTTGTCCTTCTCCTCCTGCCAGCGCTGGGTGAGCACGTTGGCGCTCTCCTCGAGATTGACGATCTCTTTCTCGAGTTTCTCCAGCCGGTCCTTGGAAGCGGTGTCGGTCTCTTTCTTCAGGGCCTCGCGCTCGATCTTGAGCTGCATGAGGCGCCGGTCCATCTCGTCCAGCTCCTCGGGCTTGGAGTCCACCTGCATGCGCAGGCGCGAGGATGCCTCGTCCACAAGGTCGATGGCCTTGTCGGGGAGGAAGCGGTCGGTGATGTAGCGGTTGGAGAGCGTAGCCGCGGTGACGAGAGCCGCATCGGAGATACGCACGCCGTGATGCAGCTCGTACTTCTCTTTCAGCCCACGGAGGATCGAGATCGTGTCCTCCACGGTGGGCTCGCCCACGAACACGGGCTGGAAACGCCGCGCCAGCGCCGCATCCTTCTCCACATGCTTGCGGTATTCCTCGAGCGTGGTCGCGCCGACGCAATGCAGCTCGCCGCGCGCGAGCGCCGGCTTCAGCAGATTGGAGGCGTCCATGGCGCCGTCCGTCTTGCCTGCGCCCACAAGCGTGTGCATCTCGTCGATGAAAAGGACGATCTGGCCTTCCGCGGCCTCGATCTCGGAGAGAACGGCCTTCAGCCGCTCCTCGAACTCGCCGCGATATTTGGCGCCCGCGATCAGCGCGCCCATGTCGAGCGAGAGCACCTTCTTGTCCTTCAGGCTCTCCGGCACATCGCCTTTAACGATGCGCTGCGCCAAGCCTTCGACGATGGCGGTCTTGCCGACGCCGGGCTCACCGATCAGCACCGGATTGTTCTTCGTGCGGCGGGAGAGAACCTGAATGGTCCGGCGGATCTCTTCGTCCCGGCCGATGACCGGGTCCATCTCGCCCTTCTCGGCGGCCTCGGTGAAATCGCGCGTGTATTTCTTCAGCGCATCGTATTGCTGCTCGGCGCCCGCGCTGTCGGCAGTGCGGCCCTTGCGCAGATCGTTGATCGCTTCGTTGAGGCTCTGCGGTGTGATGCCGGCCTCTTTCAGGATCGCGGCGGTCTCGCCCTCGCCGGTCATGGCGAGTGCCTGCAGCGCGCGTTCGACCGTGACGTAGCTGTCGCCGGCCTTGGTCGCCATCTGCTCGGCCTGGTCGAGCGCGCGGCCAAGCGCGGGCGTCATCTGCGGAGACTGGGCGCCGGAGCCGGAGACCTTGGGCAGCTTGGCAAGCGCCGCATCGGTGCGGGCGAGCGCCGTCTTTGGGTCACCGCCGGCCCGGGCGATAAGCCCGGCGGCCATCCCCTGGTCGTCGTCCAGAAGTGCTTTGAGGAAGTGTTCGGGGGTGACTTGCGGGTTGCCGTCGCGCAGCGCAATCGTCTGTGCGGCCTGCAGAAAACCCTTCATGCGGTCGGAAAGTTTCTCGAAATCCATGTCGATCCCTCTTTAGGCGGCCAGAAACGAGGGCAGGCCAGAATTGATGAATTGGGGTGGGCACCACTGAGGATGGGTCATATCAGCGGCGTGTTAACGGACATATAGCGACGGTTTTCTCTCAGAAAAGAGGGGCTTGCCTTGCTCTGCCGCAAAAAATGGCAGCATCGCGATGCTATCGCGTCTTCAAGATACGCTGCCAGAGCGTACCGCCGAGATATTTTGAGAACACGACGAAATAAGCGATGACCGCGGCGAAGAAGACAAAGGCGGGCCCGCCTTCCAGCTCGAAGCCTTCAGCCGTCAGATTGCCCGTGGCGTAGCCGATGACATAGCCCGCGACGAAAAAGATGGTGAAGAAATCGAGAATGCCGGCCAGAACCTTCCGCCATGTGGAGACGGGCTTGGCTGTGGACGTGTCAGACTGTGTATCGGTCATGGGCCCCTCGCTCAAATCGCGCGGAGCCCAATCTAACCGTTTGCGCTGTGTGCGAGAAGCCGGAGGCGGCTAGTTCACAGCGCCGGAAGCGCCTTCGCTTTCCTCGGCGACCGCCACCTCGACAGGCTGATCGGAACCATTCCCTTCCGTGGCGCCGATCGCCTCGGCGGCAGGACTAGCTTCCGCGGCAGGCTGAGCTTGCGGGCTGGATTGCCCCTCTGCGGCTGCTTGAGACCCGTTCCGCCGCTGCCGGCCCCGTGCGCGGCTACGACCCTCGGCCGACGCACCGCCGGCCTCCTTGACGTCGGACTCGGCTCCCTCGCCCGCACCACTCTCAGCACCGTCGTCGCCATCCTGCCGGTTCCGGCCGCCGCTGCCATTGGACTGCTGCCCTTGCGGCTGATCTCCGGCCTGCGGCGCCGCGCTGGCGGCCTGCGAGTGAGCCGCCATGATGATGCGGTTGTAGTGCTCGGCATGCTGAAGGTAGCTCTCGGCCGTGACCATATCGCCCGACGCCAGCGCATCACGCGCGAGCGACATGTACTTCTCGGCGACATGGGACGCGGTCCCCCGGATTTTTACATCCGGTCCGTTTGATTCGTAATTCCGCGCCAGTGGGTTCTGGGGCTTCCGGCTACGGCCGCGACCCCTGCGATTCTGTTGTCCTTGCCTCATAAGCCCTATTCACCTGATTGGCGGCGCATACGCCGCACTCATCACTCCCTGGTCTGTGATCATCGGCCAAGACCAACCGAGCATGCTAAGCGCCCGGAAAGCCGGCTTGGCCTTGCTAGTTTTTTCAGCGGTTCTTGTTCTTGCTGCCTTGTCTCAGTCGGTGTCCGACGCGAAGCGAAATGCCTCTGGTGCTAGCGTCGGTACGGCAAATTTGTTTTGCGATACGACGGCTCCTGAACGTCTCGAGAGGCGCGGGGCGCCTGTCAATCGAGGTTCTGAAAGGATATCCGCGGTGTTGCCACGCAACCGGCGAAGCCTAATCCCTGCTGCGGCTCGCCATATAGTCTGATTTCTTGGGTAGAACCTAGCCTGAACATCCAGATTTTCCAAGCATATTTTTGGCTCATCGCAGGCTCCGACCTGCGCGTGGTCACGACAACTTGGCACAAACACAACGGGGAAGACCCGCAAGATCGGACCGAACTCCATCGTCTGCGACGATCAGCCCCCCTGCCCGAAAGATGTCCACAACGCTCCCAGCCTGAGTGCACCCGATCTCCGCCAGCAAGGCACCGCCCGGGGCAAGAAAACGCGGCGCGCCGGCGGCGATTCGCCGATACGCGTCTAGCCCATCGATGCCGCCATCGAGTGCAGCCAGGGGATCGTGGCGGGCGACCTCCGGTGCGAGCCCCTCGATCTCCGCGCTGGCGATATAGGGCGGGTTCGAAACGATGATATCGTAGCGCCCGGCCAGACCCTCGAACCAATCGGCGGTCGCGAACTGCACACGATCCGCAACACCGAGTGCCGCCGCGTTGTCACGGGCCAGTTCCAGAGCGCCGGGATTGATGTCGGTGCCGGTGCCGACCGCTTCAGGCAACTCGGCAAGGAGCGTCACGAGGATGCACCCCGACCCCGTTCCGAGATCGAGAAGGCGCAACGGCCGCCCGCGGAACCCGTCGCTTCCCGCCTGATCCAGGACGGCTGTGACCAATGTTTCCGTATCGGGACGGGGATCCAGCGTGTGCGCATCGATCTTGAAGTCCCGGCCGTAGAACTCGCGTGTCCCGCGGATACGGGAAACCGGCTCGCCTGCGAGGCGGCGCGCAACATAATCGTCAAAGCGCGTTTCGCATGGCGCGCTCAACGGTGCGCGGCCATTCACGATCAACGCTTCGAGCGACAACCCGGTCGCCACTTTCAGAAGGGCGCGCGCATCGAGCGCGGCCGTAGCGATCCCGCCTTCCCGCAGAACCTGGGTGGCGCGGGCCTGGGCCGATTGGAGGCTCAGGCTCACGCCTCGCTCTCCTCCATGGCCGCGAGCTGACTGGCCTGATCCTCGGTTGTCAGGGCCTCGACGATTTCGTCGAGCGCCTGCTCGCCTTCCAGAACCATCTGCAGCTGGTGCGAGGTGAGACCGATGCGGTGATCGGTGACCCGCCCTTGCGGAAAATTATAGGTGCGGATGCGTTGCGATCTGTCACCCGATCCGATCTGGCTGCGCCGGTCCTGGGCCCGCTCGGCGTCGAGCTTCTGACGCTCCAGATCGTACAGCCGCGCACTCAAGACCTTCATGGCCTTGGCCCGGTTCTTGTGCTGAGACTTCTCGTCTTGCTGGATGACCACGAGACCCGTGGGCAAGTGGGTAATGCGCACGGCGCTGTCTGTAGTGTTCACCGACTGCCCGCCCGGACCGCTGGCTCGGAACACGTCGATACGCAGATCTTTTTCGTCGATCTGGATGTCCACGTCCTCGGCCTCCGGCAGCACGGCAACCGTGGCCGCGGACGTGTGAATGCGCCCTTGGGCCTCGGTCTGCGGCACGCGTTGAACGCGATGCACGCCGGATTCGTATTTCATCCGCGCGAACACGCCCTTGCCCGTGACATTGGCGATGATTTCCTTGTAGCCGCCCGTCGCGCCCTCGCTGGCGGACAGGACATTGACCTTCCAGCCATGCCGGTCGGCGAAGCGCTGGTACATGCGGTAGAGGTCGCCTGCGAACAACGCCGCCTCGTCGCCACCCGTGCCGGCGCGCACTTCAAGAATCGCACTCTTCTCGTCGGCCGCGTCCTTAGGCAGGAGCTGCACTTTGAGCTCATGCTCGAGCGTCTCGATCTTCTCGGAGAGAGGCCCGATTTCCTCCTCGGCGAGGGCGGTCATGTCCGCGTCGGAACGGTCGTCGAGAATCTCCTGCAGCCCTTGCTTTTCGGTTTGGGCTTCGCGCAACGCGTTGATCGTACCGACAATAGGATCGAGCTCCGCGAATTCGCGGGACAACTCGACATAGCTGTCCTGATCGGCGCCGGAGGCGAGGCTGCCTTGTATGGCCTCCCAACGGGCAACGAGCTTATCGAGCTTCTCAGCGGGAATCGTGGTCATGGTTCAAGGAAATGAGGCTTAGAAATTGTTCGGCAGCCGGTCGGCTTTGCGGCTGCGCGGGTCGTCGGGATCGAGAACCGGATCCGACGTATTGAAACCCGACGAAAGGCCGCCGTCGCCCGAGGATCCGCCGAGCACCATCCATAGGCCAAGCAGCAGGATGACTGCAAGCAGACCGATGATCCCCCATTTCAGAAGGGGTGACCTGGAGGACTTGGGTTCCTCCTCTTCCTCATCCACGAGTTCGAGTTCGGGTTCGCCCGGAAAGCTGGCGTCGTCCGCCTGAGGATAATCGCCGCCCAGCGCCGGGTCCGGCACGGTGTTGGGATCGGGCGCATAACCGGGCTGCTGAGGATAAGGCTGCGGCTCGCCGGGGAAACCAACATCCGGAAAACTCGCGTCTGCCTGTGGCTGCGGTGCTGCCGGTTGAGGCTGCGGCGGCTGCCCCAGCTGATGGGCGGGACCGTCGGCGCCGGGCCAAGCCGTATCGAGCTGGCCGGGAGCCCCTTGCGGCGCCTGCGGCGCAGCGCCGGGCTGGGGCGCAGCGCCCGGCCAGGGTGCCTGCGGCCCGCCCTGCGGCTGTGGTGCGGCGCGTGGTTGCGGCGGCGTTGGTTGCGGTTGAAGCGGCCGCGGCGACTGAACCTGCGGAGCCTGTGGCTGCGGCGCTTGGGGGGGACGGGCTTGCGGCTGCGATGGTTGCGTCGCCTGAGGCTGGGCGGCCTGCGGCGCTCCCGCCGGCGCACTCGGCCAGGCCGGTGTTTGCTGCGGGGCCGCCTGCTGTGGCTGCGGCCTGGGTTGTTGCGGCGCCGGCTGCTGCTGAGGCTGCGGCGTTCCATTGGCCCAACCTTGCGGCAGCTGTCCCGCCTGCTGCGCCGGCTGGCCCTGTGGCGTAGCCGGATGGCCGCCCGCCGGCGGAACCATGACCGGAACGTCCTGGACGGGCTTCGGCCCCAGTTCGACGACGCCGGCTTCAAGCTGGGCGTAAATGCGGCGGAGCAAGGGACGCGTGTCGAGATTGAGAAGCGTGCCGTAGGCGCTGACCACGCGGCACGTCTCCGGCCATGGCGGCAGGGCAAAGATGGCACCCTGCTCCAGCGCCTGCACGACTTCGACGGGCGCCGCGATGCGCGACGCCAGATCCGCCTCCGTCAGATTGCTCGCGGCTCTGAGGTCCCGAAAAAGATCGGCCACTTCCGCGTCATAGCCGGCAGACATTACTTCCAATCCCGTGAGTGCAACGCCGCGACTCTCCTGGCCGTGCGGCCGAAGAGCCTACCCAATAGCATCCGATCCGGGCGCAAATCCGCGCAACCGGAAAGTCCCCCTATAGCAGATTAACACAAGCCCAATGGCTGAGAGTTTGCAAGCCTTTGGCGCGCGGAGCGGATTCTCAAAAATCGTCGCACGACTCCGAGATGCAGTTCCGTCTAGATCTGTACCCCTGTTTCGGCCGCAAAACGCTTCAATTCTTCGCGCAAGGACGTCGACTTGACATCAAGCAACTCATCCAGCCGCGCCTGCAGGCTGGACGCATCGAGCGACAACACCATGGCCTTGACCGGCCCCACCGAGGCTGGCGCCATGGAAATCGTGCGGAATCCGAGACCGATCAGCGCCATGGCTTCGAGGGCCTTCCCCGCCATCTCGCCGCACAGCGTGAGGGGCGTGTTGAACCGCTCGGCCTCGCGAACGATATGCCGCAGCGCGCGCAGTGACGTCGGGCTGAGCGAATCGAACCGGCTCGACACGCGCTCATTGCTCCGGTCCGCCGCAAACAGGAACTGCAACAGATCGTTCGACCCTACGGAGACGAAATCCGTCAGAGGCAGAAGGTGGTCGAGTTGCCACAACAGCGCCGGCACCTCGACCATGGCGCCCACCATCAGCTTGGACGGCTCCGGCCGGCCGTGGGTCTTCAGCAGGGTCAGTTCGTGGTCGATCAGCGTGCGGGCGGCCTCGAACTCCGACACATCGGAAATCATCGGCAGGAGGATGCGCATTTCGCGCCCGTGCGCGGCGCGCAGCAAGGCGCGGATCTGGGTGCGGAACACCGCGGGCCGGTCGAGGGCCATACGGATCGCGCGCCAGCCGAGGGCCGGGTTTTCCTCCGCCCCGCCGCGGAAATAGGGAATGACCTTGTCGCCGCCGACATCCAGGGAGCGGAACACCACGGGACGTCCGGCCGCTTGGTCGAGGATCGACTTGTAGAGCTTCGTCTGCTGCTCGAGCCGAGGAAACGTCTCGGAGATCATGAACTGAAGCTCGGTCCGGAACAGCCCGATCCCGTCCGCGCCGGATTGCTTCAAGTGCGGCAGGTCGAACAACAGGCCTGCATTGATCTGCAGATTGACGCGCTGATCGTCGAGCGTGACCGCCGGCACCTCGCGCAACGCGGCATATTGGGCCTGCTTGCGGGCCTGGAAGCGGACCTTGTCGGAATAGGCGTGGACCACTTCCTGAGTCGGCCGCACATGCAGCTCCCCGCCCTGGCCGTCGAGGATCACCGCGTCGCCGGGCTCGACCATCTCGACCACGCCCTTGCACTGGGTGATCGCGGCGATCCCGAGCGCGCGGGCAACGATCGCCACGTGGCTGTTCGCGCCGCCCTCTTCCAGAACGAGGCCGCGCAGCCGGTGGCGGTCGTAATCCAAGAGCTCTGCCGGCCCCATCGTCCGCGCGACCACGATCGCATCCTCCGGGAGCGCGCCGGTGGAGGCCGTCGCCGTCTCCCCCGAAAGGAAGCGCAATAGCCGGTTGGACAGGTCTTCGATGTCATGCAGCCGGTCGCGGAAACGCGGGTCCGGCATGCGCATCATCCGTGCACGCGTATCATTGCGAACGCGCTGCACAGCCGCTTCGGCGGTCAGACCCGTCGCGAGCGCCTCGTCAAGGCGCCGGCGCCAGCCATGGTCGTGGGCGAACATGCGGAACGCTTCGAGCACTTCATGATGCTCACCGGCGCGCGCGAGATCGCCGCGCTCCATCATCTCGTCAATCTGGCCGGTCAGTTCCTCGATAGCCTGCTGCAACCGGCTCCGCTCGTGCTCCGCGTCCTCGGCGATCAGCTTGGTGATCACGATCCGGGGTTCGTGCAACACGATGTGCCCCAGCGCCACGCTCTCGGAGATTGGCTGACCGACGAAACGGACGCTTTGATCGCGCCCCTTCTCCGCCGTCACCTCCTCGGAGAGGATCCCGCCCGACGCCAGCGTATCGGCGATGACCATTGCCGTGGTCTGCAGCGCCTCGACTTCTTCGTCGCTGTACTGGCGCATGGTGCGGTTCTGCACCGTGAGAACGCCGATCGTGTGCCCGCCACGCAGGATCGGCACGCCGACAAAGGAATGGTAGATCTCCTCGCCGGTCTCGGGGCGGAAGGAGAAGGCCGGATGGTGCTGGGCGTCCGCGAATTGCTTCGGCTCGGCCTGCTCGGCGACAAGCCCCACGAGACCTTCGCCGGGCTTCAAATGCGTGTTGTGGACCGCGCTCACATTGAGGCCCTCGGTGGCCACGAGTTCGAGCGAGCCGTCACGGCGGCGCAGGTAGAGCGAGCACACCTCGGCCACGATGTTGGAGGCGATCAGCATCACCACCTTGTCGAGGCGTGCCTGCGCACTCTCGTGTTCCGCCATGACCTCACGGAGGCGGCGGAGCATCTGCCTTGGAGCACCAACGGATGCAGCCATAACGATAAGTCCCGGACCATCCGCCTGGTCGGCGGATCTCGAGCTTCCCCACTGTGAACGGCTAGAGTAGCCTAATTTTTCGCGTCTAAGCGCCGTCCAACCCAAAAAGGGTATGCAAGGTTCGCACCGCAAGCTCGGCATAGGCGGCGTCGATCAATACGCTAATCTTGATCTCGGACGTGGATATCGCCTCGATATTGATGCCCTTTTCGGCAAGCGCGCTGAACATTTGGGCTGCAACACCCGCGTGGCTCCGCATCCCGACGCCAATGGCCGAGACCTTGGCGATATCCGTTGCTCCGCGCAGATCCAGGTAGCCGATCTCGTCCTTGGCCGATTTCAGCACCTCGAGCGCCCGATCGAGATCCGCGCTCTGGACGGTAAAGGTCAGATCCGTCGACTTTCCATCTTCGGACACGTTCTGAACGATCATGTCGACATTTATATGAGCGTCCGATAGGGGGCCGAACACGCGCGCAGCCACGCCCGGTTTGTCGGCCACCTTCAGCAGCGTCACCTTGGCTTCGTCCCGTGCGTAAGCAATTCCACTGACGACATTCTGCTCCATGATCTCATCCTCATGGCAAACGAGTGTACCAATCCCCTCGCCCGTGTCGGGGTTGCCGGGTATATCCGGCGCATCGAAGCTGGAGCGCACGAGCACGGGCACGCTCCATTGCATGGCCATTTCCACCGAGCGGGTCTGCAGGACCTTGGCTCCTTGCGACGCCATCTCCAGCATTTCCTCGTAGGAGATGCGATCCAGCCGGTGGGCCTTGCTGACGACGCGCGGGTCGGTCGTGTAGACCCCGTCCACGTCGGTGTAGATATCACAGCGATCGGCCTGAAGCGCGGCGGCGAGCGCCACGGCACTCGTATCGGACCCACCCCGGCCGAGCGTCGCGATCCGGTTGTTCGGAGCGATGCCTTGGAAGCCGGCACAAACGGCGACTTCGCCGCCGAGCATCGCCGCCTTGATGTTGTCCACGTCGATGCCGGTGATGCGGGCCTTCTGATGCGCATCGTCCGTATGCACGGGGATCTGCCAGCCCTGCCACGAGCGCGCGCTCACGCCCATGGACTGCAGCACCAGGGCCAGGAGCCCCGACGTCACCTGCTCGCCCGACGAGACAACCGCGTCGTACTCACGGCAATCGTAGAGCGCCGACACGTCCGCCCCTCCGTTGCCGTCGGCCTTGTAGCCCCAAGCCTCTTCGACCCAGGCGACAAGCCTGTTGGTCTGGCCGGCCATGGCCGAGACCACGACGGCGCAGGCGTTCCCGGCATCGTGCTCGCGCTTCACATGCGCGGCCACGCTGCGGATCCGATCGATATCCGCGACCGAGGTGCCACCAAATTTCAATACAAGCAGAGACATACCGGCTCACAAGAAGAGGGCCGGCCCTTGGGATCGGGACCGGCCGGAACTTTCGGGTCTTTCTACTGATAAGGGTTGCAGGCTGCAACAGGCACGCGGGACTTCGGCCATTGCTTTGACGGGGCGAGGCATGGCCTTGACAGGGCGCGGCGCGGCGCCGCCAATGCGGCCATGACCGCATCCCAGGATACCGCCGCGCCGGCGGCCCCTTCCACGCTCGACTCCGGCGAAGTGGCGCAATTCGCGAAACTCGCCGACGAATGGTGGGACGAAAGCGGGCCGTTCCGCCCGCTGCACCGGCTCAACCCGGCGCGGCTCACCTATATTCGTGACCGCATCTGCGCGCAGTTCGGACGGGACCCCAAGGACCCGCCGTGCCTCGAAGGTCTCAGCGTGCTCGATATCGGCTGCGGGGGCGGGCTCGTGTCCGAGCCCCTAGCCCGCCTCGGGGCGACGGTGACCGGCATCGATCCCGGGCCCGAGACCATCGCCGCCGCCAAGGCTCATGCGGACGGCACCGGCCTCGCGATCGGCTACGAGGCGACGACGGCGGAGGCCGTTGCGGAACAAGGCCGCCGGTTCGACGTCGTCCTTCTACTCGAAGTGGTGGAGCACGTCCCCGATGTGCCGGCGTTCCTCGCCCGGCTCGCGCCTCTCGTGGCCGATGGCGGCGTCATGATCCTCTCGACGCTGAACCGGACACTCAAGTCCTACGCGCTCGCCATTGTCGGCGCGGAATACGTCCTGCGTTGGGTCCCTGCGGGCACGCATCAATGGGACCGGTTCGTAACGCCCGAGGAATTGAAGGCGGCTCTCGCCGACGCCGGGCTGCAATCCACTGACCTTACCGGCATGACCTACGATCCGTTGGCGGACGATTGGCGGCTGTCACGCGATACGGACGTCAACTACTTCGTGACGGCGACGCCCGCAGCGCCTGTCTAGGGCACGCCGGCATCACACGTCATGCGAATGAAAAACGCGGATCACCGCAAAACCCTCAACGGAAATCCTATTTTCCGTATGATTCTCGCGATTCCTTGAGAAACGTCGGCCGCTCGGTTGAGAACCGTGAGGCGGTCATGTTAGCTTCGCGAACCTAAGCCAAAACAACGACACCTCCCTACGGGACCGCTTCGGCGCGTCGCCATGACGCCCCGCATGCCGTTTCAGAGACGGAATGCGGGCGCGTGCAATTTCGCGTGCTCATTCTAACGGGGGGGGCACTTAACCCGGGAGGACGAATGCTAGATGAACACCAATTCGACGAGATCAACGACGCCAAAGCGACGATGGATCATATCTACGATCACGCCGATCCGCGCGCCTATTTTCGCGAGCTTGAAAGTGTTGGGTACAAAATCCCTGGAACAGCCAAGCCAATCCTCCAACAGTTGATCGGGTTGCGGCACGAGAAGACCGATGAGACGGTCCACGTCCTCGACATCGGTTGCTCCTACGGCATCAATGCAGCGCTGCTGAAACACGACCTCTCCATTCAAGACCTCTACGATCGATGGACTCGCTTGGAGCAAGCCGGCACCACCGCCCAAGAGATCGTCGAGCAAGACTCCGACTTCTTTGCCCAGCTGGAACAGGTCGAAGACATCGAGGTGATCGGCCTCGACGTTGCCGGGAATGCGGTCGCGTATGGCGAGAGAGCGGGTCTCCTGGATCAAGGGCTCGCAATGGATCTCGAGACCGAGTCTCTCCCGCAGGATGTCTGGCCAGATCTCGCTCCAGTCGACTTGGTGACGTCGACTGGATGTGTCGGCTACGTGACGGAGAAGAGCTTCGAGGAACTCCTACCGGCGGTCACCAAGGGCAGGCGCCCCTGGTTCGCCAACTTCGTACTGCGCATGTTTCCGTTCGACGCGATTGCGGAGACCCTCGGCAGAGCGGGCTTCGTGACGGAGAAGCTCAGCCAGCGGCTGTTCGTCCAGCGGAGATTCGCATCCAGGGACGAGCAAGACAAAGTCGTAGAGCAACTGACCGAGCGGGGCATCGACCCTTCGGGCAAGGAGACGGAAGGCTATCTCCTGGCTGAACTCTACCTTACCCGCCCGCGCGACGAGGCGTTGGACATCCCGATCGAACGCTTGCTGGCGGCCTAAGTCCGGCGCACGGCCCTAGCGACAAACACCACGCCACGGCCTCAAAGGCCGTGGCCCAGCACCTCGGTACCTAGTACCCCGGTGCGCGGAACCAGTTGCCACGGCGCGGGGCGCGGCGGTACTGGCGCTGCTGATTGCGCGGCACGAACACGCGGCGGCGGCGCTCCGCCCGCGGCTCGATTTCATTGTAACCGTAGCGCTGGTAATTCCGGTTCGGGGCATAGCGCGGATAAACCGGCCGGCCATAGTCCTGGTACGGATCGTAACGGCGGTCGGGATGGGCGATCTTGTAGTCGCCGCCCGGTGTCGCCCCGGTCAGAACGACTTCCGTACGGTCGAGACCCGTCTCTTTCACGAGATTGAAAAAGGTCTCCGCGTTCTTCGGCGACAGGCGGACGCAGCCGTGTGACGCGGGCCGCCCCAGCTTCTTCACCTCTTTGGTCGCGTGGATCGCATGGCCCTTCTTGGTGAAGAACACCGCATGAGGCATGGGCGCATTGTCGAACTGCTTGCTGTACCAAATCTCGTTCATCGAGCTAGCCGTGAAGGTGCCGCCCGGCGTGGCATAGCCCGGCAGACCCGTGGATACCGGCCAGCGATATTCCTCGACGCCATCGACAAACACCGTCATTTCCTGCGCCGTCTTGTCGACAGTGGCGACAATGATTGGGGTCTTCGGCTCGACCGGGGCCTCAACGTCGGCCAGGTCGTCGCTCTTCAGCGTCTCGATGTCCGGATCGCTGGTCAGAGACGATTCCGGCTCCTCTGCCGGCGAGCGCGATGCGCTTCTGGCCGGCTCGTCCGCGTCAGCCTCGTCAGAGTCCGCGTCCGTCGCCGATGTGTCGGTCGAGCCGAATCGATCGTCCGGATAGACGGGCTGTGGTTGGGCATCGAGCCCCTTCGGCATGCTGAGATCGAGATCCGGCGAGGTCGCGTGCTTGTTCGTCTCTGCGGCAGCCGGATGGGCAAGCAGAAGGGCCGCGAAGCATACGGCCACCAGCGGCCGGAACGCCGATAGAAGGGTCCAAGGCCGTGGTTGCTGTTGAAAAGTGAGGCGCATGATTCGTTCCCTGGTTATGCGCGATCCAACCGTCCGGCACCCTCATCATTGCAGAGGCATCCCGACATTTCCACGGCACTTCGCGAATTATTGTTCAGGTATACGTGACAGCCCCAAACAAGAGGTTACCCCGTGGGTAACACGGCCCGGCGAACCCGGTCCGGCTAGTTGTGCTCGTCGGGCAGCTTGGGCAACGGCAGCGCCGGAATTCCCTCTTCATACAACGACTTAGCCTCATCGACCGTCGCCTCGCCGTAGATATCCCGTTCTTCGGCTTCGCCGTGGTGCATTTTCCGCGCTTCCTCGGCGAATTTGTCACCGACATCGTCGGCATTGGCCTTCAGATGCTCTCTCAGGCCCTTGAGAAAGGCGTAACTTTGGCCTTGCTCCGAATCTTGGGGGCCCGTCAGCGGCCCATCGGTCGTCGGCGTCGCCTCGTCCCGTGCCGGCGCACGCCGTTGGCCGCGCAGCACCGCAGGCGCCATGGGCGCCTTCTGGACGTTCGCGCTGCCGCATTCCGGGCAACGGATCACTTCAGCCTCGCATTGCTCGTCATAGGAGTCGCTGGACGAGAACCACGCGTCGAACTGGTGCCCGGTCCCGCATTTGAGGGAATAACGGATCATGACGCTTGCCGCTTCATGGGCTCGCCGTCAGGGGTCGCAATCTCGATCTCGAACGGCCGTCCATGGGTGAGCGCGGGGATCCGGGCCCGGACCTCCTCGACGAGGGCAAGGTCGATGTCGGCGAAGACGACGCACGGGTCGGCCCCCGCTTCGGCCAGGATCTCGCCCCAGGGCGAGATGATCATCGAGTGCCCGAACGTCCAGCGGCCGTTCTCGTGAAGGCCGCCCTGCGTCGCCGCGAAGACATACGCGCCGGTCTCGATCGCGCGTGCGCGCAGCAGCACATGCCAATGCGCTTCGCCCGTGTGCTTGGTGAAGGCCGCGGGAATGGCGATCATATTGGCGCCGGCGATGGCGAGCGCCCGATACAGCGCGGCAAAGCGCAAATCGTAGCAAATGGTCATGCCGAGCCGCGCGGGCACGCCGCCGGGCGTCAAATCCGCGAGGACCGCCTTGCTGCCCGGCGTGTAGTTGTCGGACTCCCGATAGGACTCGCCATTCGGAAGATCGACGTCGAACATATGCAGCTTGTCGTAGCGGGCGGCGACCGTGCCATCAGGCGCCATGAGATACGAGCGGTTGGCGATACGCCCGTCGTCCGCTTTGACGCCGAGCGATCCGATATGCAGCCACACGCCGAGCTCGGCCGCCAGAGCGCGGAACACGGCCAGCGGACGGCTTTCCCCTTCCGGCTGCACCTGGCTCCGGACGAGCTCGGGCTCGAGTTCCATCAGCGCGCTATTCTCAGGGGTCTGAATATAGTGCGCGCCGCCTTTGGCCGCTTCGCGGATCAAGGCCTCGGCCGCGATCAAATTGTCCGCGATCACCCGCCCGGCGCGCAATTGCACGACCGCGGCGCGAAAACGATTGGCAGTGTCAGAACCCATTCTCAAGTCTCGATCGTTGGTCCTCTCCGGACCAGTCCAGTAGTGTGCCAGCAGAGATGTAAGCCGTCCTGCGGCAGACCGCGCTACCTAAAGCACGAACGCCGCCGGTTCAACGGCCCGGGCCAAGGCCAGCACGTCCACACGCGCCGCGCCCGCCCGTTTCAGAACGCGGGCGCAAGCCTCGATCGTGGCGCCGGTGGTAATCACATCGTCCACCAGCACGACGGATTTGCCGACGATCGCATGCGCGCGCGACGGCGACACCTTAAAGGCTCCGGCGACATTGCGCCTCCGCTGCGCCGCCGACAAGCCCACCTGACTGGCCGTGCGGCGCGTCCGCCGCAAAACGAAACAATCGGCGGGCACACCCGTGTGACTTTCGATCCCCCGCGCCAGCAACGCCGATTGATTGAAGCGCCGCGACCACAGCCGCGACCGATACAGCGGAACCGGCACGAGCAGATCCGCATCAGCCAGGAGCTCGGACCCGGCCCGAACGAGCCAGCGGGCGAACAGGCGCAAGCCGTCCTGCCGGTCACGGTATTTGAAGCTCTGGATCAGATCGCGCATGGTCTGCGAATAGCGCGCCACGGCCCGGGCCCTGTCGTAGACCGGCGGCGCAGCGATCGCCGCTGCCGACAGATACGGTTCCCCCGTATCGTAAGGAAGCGGCACGCCGAGACGCGTACACAAAGGAGGCGCGATGAAATCGATGCCGGCGAAACACGGACCGCACAGGAGCCCGTGGGACCCGATTGGGGTGCGGCAGACCACGCATACGGGCGGCAGCACCAGATCAGTCGCCGCGCGCAGCACCGTGCGCCACGCGGAAGCGGTCTCTACCTTTGTTGCTTCAATGGACATCACGACAATTATAAGTTGTCAGCGATTGAATGAGGAGCCGCAATGAGCGAGGGCCCGCTTCTCTTCGACCGGCGCCTCTTGCGCGAGCGCAGAGCCCGCTTTGCCGCAGAGATCGAAGAGCGCGAAGTCCTGATCGGCCACGTCGCCGGCGAGCTAGCGGATCGGGTAGCGATCATGTTGCGCGCTTTTCCCCGGGCGCTCGATCTTGGCGCCTATCACGGCCTTCTAGGGCGGACCATCGCCGAACTGCCGTCCGTAGAAGAGGTGTTCTATGCGGAGAGCGTGCTCGCCTATGCGCGGCGCTGCCCGCCGCCTGCCGTTGTCTGCGATGAAGACTTGCTGCCGTTCAAGGACGGCGCCTTCAACCTCGTCGTGTCGGGCCTTGCCCTTCATCGCGTCAACGATCTGCCCGGCAGCCTCATCCAGATTCACCGGGCGCTTGCTCCCGACGGGCTCTTCATGGCCGCGGCACTCGGCGCCAATGCGCTCGGCGAATTGCGGGAATGCCTGCTCGAGGCGGAAGAGGAGATCGAGGGCGGGGTGTCTCCGCGCGTCGCCCCCTTCGCGGACGTACGATCCTATGGCGCACTTCTGCAACGCGCCGGCTTCGCCCTGCCCGTCACGGACACCGAAGAGCTCGAGGTGATCTACCCCTCGCCTCGAGCGTTGATGCAGGAAATCCGCGCGCTCGGCGGCGGCAATGTGCTCGTGGCCCGCAGCAAGAAACCCTTGTCACGGCGGGTGCTGATGCGCGCCGAAGACCTGTACCGGTCGCGCTACGGCACACCGGACGGCAAGATCGCCGCGACATTCCAGTTCGTTTTCATGAGCGGCTGGGCCCCGGACCCGAGCCAGCAGAAGCCCCTGAAGCCGGGCTCGGCGCAAAGCCGCCTGGCGGATGCGCTCAATACGACGGAGCAGCCGGGCGGCGCGAAGGCATCGTTCCCCCAAACCGATCCCAACGCCGATGATGAGCCAGATACGAAGAGCTAAATAAGCGCCGGACCGTTTCCCTCAGCCGTCAGTCGAGGCGTTGCGCACGCAATCGAGCAAGCCGGGCAGCAGGTCCTTGAGCGGCTCGTCGGCAGGCGGCATCGCATAGTCGTGCAAGGCAGCCGGATCGGCCCAGGCCAGCGCCTGCCCTTCTTTGGCTGTGACATTTCCCGACCACTGCCAGCACGCGAAGAGCGGCATCAGCAGATCGAAGTCCGGGTAGGAGAAACTCGAGAACGTCAGTGGGATGAGCGCCGATGGCTGGATCGCGATTCCGAGTTCCTCGTCGAGCTCGCGGACGAGGCCGTGTTCCGGCGTCTCCCCGTCCTCCAGCTTGCCGCCGGGAAACTCCCACAGCCCCGCGAGCGGCTTGCCTTCGGGACGCTGGGTAATGAGCACGCGACCGCTTCCATCTACGAGCGCACACGCGGCGACCAGCACAAGCGGCTTCGCGCCCGCAGATTCCGTCACGACCGGTAATCGGCGTTGATGGCGATGTATTCCTTAGTGAGATCGCAGGTCCACATCGTATCCGTGCCCTCACCAATGCCCACATCCACGGTGATGTCGATCTCGGGACGCTTCATATAGGTAGCCCCATCCGCCTCTTTGTAGGCGGGCGCCACCTCGCCGTCTTTCGCGACCTCGATGTCGCCGAACCAGATCGCCAACCGGTCGCGGTCGGCCGCCTCTCCGGCCTTGCCCACGGCCATGACGATACGGCCCCAGTTCGGATCCTCGCCCGCCAGCGCCGTTTTCACGAGCGGCGAATTGCAGATCGCCTTCGCAATGGTGCGCGCCGCCGCCTTGGACTCCGCTCCCTTGACCGTAACAGAGACGAACTTGGTCAGCCCCTCGCCGTCCTTCACGATCTGATGGGCAAGGTCACGCATGAGATCGAACAGAGCCGCACGGAAACCGCCGAGCCGCTCGTCGTTGCCGTCCGCAATGCGTGGGCACGAACGCCGCTCCGCCGCGCCTGTCGCGAACAGGAGCACCGTGTCGCTCGTGGACGTGTCGCTGTCGATCGTGATCGCGTTGAAACTGTCTTCGACCAGCGGCGACAGAACCGACTGAAGCGCGGCGGGCTCGATCGGCGCGTCCGTGAACAGGAAGGAAAGCATGGTCGCCATGTCGGGGGCGATCATGCCCGCGCCCTTGGCGATGCCGTTGAGCGTGACGGTCACGCCGTCGATCTCGCACGTACGCGTGGCGAGCTTCGGGAACGTGTCGGTCGTCATGATGGCGCGGGCCGCCATCTCATAAGCGTCGCCCTCCGCCTCGTCCGCCAGCCCCGCGAGGAAGCCCACGAATTTCGAGGGATCGAGCGGCTCGCCGATCACGCCGGTCGAGGCGACATACACATCCGCATCGAGACAATCGGCGATGCGTGCCGTGGCCCGCACCGTTTCTGCGACCGCCTCGCGCCCGCGCATGCCCGTGAAGGCATTCGCGTTGCCCGAGTTAACGACGAGCGCCCGAGCCATGCCGTGCCGCACATGCTCGCGGCACCATTCGACCGCCGCCGACGCCGTTTTGGACGTGGTGAACACGCCCGCCACGGCGGTCGATGGCTCGAACAGCGCCAAGAGCAAGTCGGTGCGGCCGGCATAGCGAATCCCGGCCTCGCACGCCGCGAGGCGAACCCCCTCGATCGGCGGCAAGACCGGCACGTGCACCGGGGCAAACGGCGAGACTTTGTCCATGTCCGGATTCATGGCCGAAACGCCGGCGACCCTAGTGGTCCTCGTTGAACTCTTCGTCGGGCAGCGGCGGCGCTTCGCCCCGCATGGCCGCATCGTCCATGGACCGCTTGATATCCGGATCGAGGATCTCAATGTCGGCATTGGACCGAAGGTCGCTCACGACCGTTTGGGCTTTGCGCACGACCAGCTGGCTCATGATGGGGTCTTTGACGTCATCGAACGTCGGGAGCTTCTGATCGCGTTTCTCCTCGACCTGGATGATGTGCCAGCCGAAGCTCGTCTTCACGGGATCGGAAATCTGACCCACGTCGAGCGCGAAGGCCGCATCCTCGAACGGCTTCAACATCTGACCGCGCGTGAAGAAACCGAGATCGCCGCCCTCGGCGTTCTTGTCTTTCGACTTTTCAGAAGCGAGCTTGGCAAAATCGGCGCCGCCATCGAGCTCCGCCTTGATCGCCTTCGCCTGATCTTCTGTATCGACGAGAATGTGCCGGGCCTTGATCTCCTGCTCCGGCTTCACCTTGGCGATGTTCTCCTCGAAGACCTTCTTCGCTTCGTCTTCGGAAACACCGCCCGTGACGTTCTTGTCAAAGTACGCATCCCGCAGCGCGCGCCGCCGGTGATAGGCCTCGCGTGCTGCAAACGTATCGGCCTCGTCCAGCTTTTCCTTTTCGCCGGCGCCGGCCAGAAGTTCGTTCTCGATCACGAACTGCATGAGGATACGCTTGCGGTCGTCGGGACGGACAGTTCCGAGCCGCGGGCCGACTTCGGAGGCGGCAAAGTCTAGATCGGACTGTTTGATCTCCACCCCGTTCACGCGCGCGACGACAGCGTCGGCGGCGATTGCTGGCGGCACAAGGAACATCGACGCTGCAAGGAGCAGCAAGGCTGACCACAATTTCACTGGATTAATCCTCGTCTTCGGCTCCGGCCTAATCACATCGACTGGTGGCGGAGCGGGTTTGGGTGCTTCCCCAGATGCCTTCTTAGCGTTGGCCTCGGGACTTGCCAACCCGCAGGAATTGACAGGATTCTAATTATTCAATAGTTCTAGAACTATGGATATTATAGAGGCTGTCGACGCGCTGGGCGGGCTGGCACAGGAAAGCCGTCTCAAGGTTTTCAGGTTGCTGGTCCGGGCGGGCTTCAACGGGATGGCGGCGGGCGATATCGCCGAGGCGGTCGGCATCCCGAAGAACACACTGTCATCCCACCTGGCTATCCTTGCGCGCGCCAACCTCGTCCAGGCCCGCAAAGAAGGCCGGTCCATGATCTACGCCGTGGATCTCGAAGGCACCCGGACGCTGCTCTCCTTCCTCGTGGAGGATTGCTGTCAGGGAGACCCGTCGGTTTGCGGCCCATTGATCGAGACGACGCTTGCGACGTGCTGTTCGGAGTGAACGGAGGAAACCGACATGAAACCCGGCGACGCTAACGATCCCCTGAACGTGCTTTTCCTATGCACGGGCAATTCCGCCCGTTCCATCATGGCCGAATGCATCATGAACCGCGAAGGCCTCGGAAAATTCAAGGCTTACAGCGCGGGCAGCATGCCGGCCGGCCAGGTCAATCCCTATGCCCTCAACCTGTTGCGGAAGCTGAACTACGACGTGTCCGGCTTGCGCTCGAAGTCCTGGGAGGAATTCAGCGGCCCCGAGGCTCCCAAACTCGATTTCGTCTTCACCGTCTGCGACAACGCGGCCAAGGAAGTCTGTCCGATCTGGCCCGGTCAGCCGATGTCGGCCCATTGGGGCCTCCCGGACCCGGCGGCGGTCGACGGCACCGACGCGGTGCGTGCGCTCGCCTTCGACGACACCTACCGCATGCTGTTTCAGCGCATCACGATCTTCGTCAACCTGCCGTTCGCAAGCCTGAGCAAGCTCTCGCTGCAGAAACAGCTCGACGAAATCGGCAAACAGGGCGCTGCGGCCACCAAAGAGCCTGCCTGACGGTGCCACGAGTGCCCCGCCGCTCGCGTTGACAAGGCAGAGGCCGCCACTTATGTCTCCGGCGTTGACCCCCGGCATTTCTCGCCGTTTTTTCTAGGGACCGGCGAACAACCGCCGGGGGTCTCATACTCCATTCGCCAAGGACCTCCAGGGCTCTAGGAAGAGCCCCGCGCGGCCCGGCTTACGCCATTGAGAGGCTAACGGTTCGATGCTTTCCCTCGGCGCCATTGCCAATAAAGTCTTCGGCTCATCCAACGACCGCAAACTGAAGAAGTACGATCCGGTCGTCGCGGCGATCAACGCCCTCGAGCCGGAGGTTTCCACCCTTTCCGACGAGGCGCTACGCGCCCGCACCGACGAATTCCGCGAACGCCTTGCCAAGGGCGAAACGCTCGACGATCTCCTGCCGGAGGCCTTCGCCACGGTTCGCGAGGCCGCCAAGCGCACGCTGGGCCAGCGCCATTTCGACGTGCAGCTCATTGGCGGCATGGTCCTGCACGAAGGCCGCATCGCCGAGATGAAGACCGGTGAAGGCAAGACGCTCGTCGCCACGCTCCCCGTCTATCTGAACGCGCTGACGGGCAAGGGCGTGCATGTCGTGACGGTGAACGACTATCTGGCCAAGCGCGACGCCGCCTGGATGGGGCAGATCTACTCCTTCCTGGGCCTCACCGTCGGCACGATCGAGCACGATCTGAACGACGAGCAGCGCAAGGCGCAGTACGCGTGCGACGTGACCTACGGCACGAACAACGAGTACGGCTTCGACTATCTGCGCGACAACATGAAGTATCTCGAAAGCGAGATGGTCCAGCGCGGACATCCCTTCGCCATCGTCGACGAGGTGGACTCCATTCTGATCGACGAGGCGCGGACCCCGCTCATTATTTCCGGTCCCCTCGACGACCGCTCCGATTTCTACAACACGATCGACGTGTTCATCCCCAAGCTCAACGACGAAGACTTCGAGCTCGACGAAAAGACCCGCCAGGTCTCGCTCACCGAGGAGGGCAACGAGCATATCGAACAGCTCCTCATCGAAGCCGACCTCCTCAAGGGCGATTCCCTCTACGACGTCGAGAATGTCAGCGTGGTGCACCACGTGCAGCAGGCGCTGCGCGCCCACAAAGTGTTCCAGCGCGACCGCGACTACATCGTGAAGAACGGCGAAGTCGTCCTGATCGACGAGTTCACGGGCCGCATGATGTCCGGCCGCCGGTTCTCCGAGGGCCTGCACCAGGCGCTCGAGGCCAAGGAACACGTCGAGATCCAGCCCGAGAACCAGACCTTCGCGACGATCACGTTCCAGAACTATTTCCGCCTCTACAACAAGCTCGGCGGGATGACTGGCACGGCGCTGACCGAAGCCGACGAGTTCATGGACATTTACGGTCTCGATGTCGTCGAGGTGCCGACCAACAGGCCCATGGCGCGCGCAGACGAGGACGACGAGGTCTACCGGACGGCGAAAGAGAAGTACGACGCCATCATCGAGCTGATCCGGGACGCGCAGGAGCGCGGCCAGCCGATGCTCGTCGGCACCACCTCGATCGAGAAATCGGAAATCCTCTCGGAGCTCCTGAAGAAGCGCAAAGTCCCGCACAACGTGCTCAACGCGCGCTACCACGAGCAGGAAGCGCACATCGTTGCGCAGGCCGGCGTGCCGGGCGCGATCACCATCGCCACGAACATGGCCGGCCGAGGCACGGACATTCAGCTCGGCGGCAATCTGGAAATGCGGCTCGAGGACTGGCTCGCCGAACAGGCCGAAAAAGGCAAGGAGCCCAGCCCCGAGGAAGTCGAAGCGAAGCGCGCCGAGATCGACGCGGACATCCAGGCCAAGAAGAAACAGGCTCTCGAGGCCGGCGGTCTCTACGTCGTCGGCACCGAACGCCATGAAAGCCGCCGTATCGACAACCAGCTCCGCGGCCGTTCGGGCCGTCAGGGCGATCCCGGCGCCTCCCGCTTCTTCCTGTCCCTCGAGGACGATCTGATGCGCATCTTCGGATCCGAGCGCATGGACGGCATGTTGCAGGCGCTCGGCCTCAAGGACGGCGAGGCGATCGTCCATCCCTGGATCAACAAGGCTCTGGAGAAAGCGCAAGGCAAGGTCGAAGCGCGCAACTTCGACATCCGCAAGAACGTCGTGAAGTTCGACAACGTGATGAACGATCAACGCAAGGCGATCTTCGAGCAGCGTCGCGAACTCCTGGCGGACGAGGACCTCGCCGAGACGGTCGCGGAAATGCGCCGTCAGGTCGTGGACGACTTGGTTGCCGAGGCGATCCCCGAAAAGTCATATCCCGAACAATGGGACCTGGAGGGGCTCAAGGAGAAGATCAGCACCGTCTTCGCTCTCGACCTGCCCATCGCCGATTGGGCGGACGAGGAAGGCATCGCCGAAGCCGAAATTCACGAGCGGCTGATCAAGGCGACCGACGAGGCCGCCGCCCGCAAGGCCGCAAGGTTCGGCTCGGAAACCATGCGGCAGCTCGAGCGCGCGGTTCTGCTCCAGACCCTGGACGGCCTGTGGCGCGAGCACCTCGTGACCCTCGAGCATTTGCGTCAGGTCATCGGTCTGCGCGGTTATGGCCAGCGCGATCCGCTGAACGAGTTCAAGAGCGAAAGCTTCACCTTGTTCGAGCAGATGCTCGCGCGCCTGCGCGAAGCTGTGACGGGGCAGATCATGCACGCGGAGATCGCGCAGGAATCCGACGCGCCGTCCCTGGACATCACCGACCTGCCGCCCATGGAAGCCCACCACATCGATCCCACCACGGGCGAGGACGAGTTTGCGTTGGAGGGTGCGGAAACCGCGCCCGCATCCGGCGCGGCTGCGCCGATGCGCACCCGCAAGGCGCCCGCCGTGGCGCTCGACCCATCCGATCCCTCGACCTGGGGCAAGGTCCAGCGCAATGCGCCCTGCCCGTGCGGGTCAGGCAAGAAATACAAGCACTGCCACGGGGCGTTTTAGCGACAACTATCTGCTTGAAGCCAACGCACCGGTGGCGCGGTAGGGCGAAAGCCTAAAGGGGGACCCCGCGAACGCCATGACGGTCGACCAAGCGCTCGCCTTCGCCATCGTCGTCGGCATGATGGCGCTCTTCATCTGGGGACGCCTGCGCTACGACGTCGTCGCGCTGCTATCGCTCCTGGCCGCGATCGCCGCGGGCATCGTGCCGCCCGAGAAGGCCTTCTCCGGATTCAGCGACGACATTGTCATCATCGTCGGCAGCGCCCTCATCGTCAGCGCCGCGGTCGGCCGGTCAGGCGTAATCGAACGGCTGGTGCGCCGGTTCGGCCCCTATCTCACGACAGTGTATCGGCAGATTGCCGCCCTCGTAGGCTCGGTCACCGTCATGTCCGGGTTCGTGAAGAATATCGGCGCGCTGGCGATGCTGATGCCGGTCGCGTTCCAGGTCTCTCGCCGCAGCGGAACGTCGCCGTCGTCTCTCCTGATGCCGATGTCGTTCGGCGCGCTCCTCGGCGGCACCGTCACCCTCATTGGGACCTCGCCGAACATCATCGTGAGCCGGGTCCGCGAACAGACCCTCGGGCAGCCCTTCGAGATGTTCGACTTCGCGCCTGTCGGCGCCTGCCTCTCGCTCATCGGCTTCCTGTTTCTGCTGGTCGGCTGGCGCCTCTTGCCAAACGACCGCAAAGGGATCGTCTCCATGGATGCGGCCTTCACCTTGGAAGGCTACACGACCGAGGTCGCCGTTCCCGAAGACTCCCCTGCCGCCAACATCACCGTCAAGGCGCTCGAGGATCTCAGCGAGGGCGACGTCGAAGTCATCTCGCTGATCCGGGGAACGGTGCGCCGCTTCGACCCGGCGGGAAACAACATCATCCGGGCCGGCGACGTGTTGATCCTGCGCGGCGAACCCTCCGCCCTGGAACGGCTTGTCGCGCTGGAGAAGCTGACACTGGTGCCTCATGCAGAGGGCAACGGGCGCGACACGCCCAGCGACGAGATCGGCATCATGGAAGCGGTCATCACACCGGATTCCGAGCTGATCGGCTATTCGGTCGGCCAGTTGAAACTCGCCGACCGGCACGGCATGGACCTCCTCGCCGTGAGCCGGACCGGACGCCGCATCGCCAACCGGTTGCGCGCGGTGAAGCTCCGCGCCGGCGACGTGGTCGTGCTCCAGGGCAATCTGACCACCATGCCGGAGACGCTCGGCGCACTGCATCTTCTGCCGCTGGCCGAGCGCGACTTGCGGATCGGGCGCCGGGGCAGCCTCCTGCCCCTTGCCGTCCTGACCGTCGCCATGGGGCTTGTCGCCTTCAGTATCGTGCCGGTGGCCATCGCCTTCTTTGGCGCCGCCGTCGTGCTGCTGCTCCTCCGCTCGCTATCTCTGCGCGAAGCCTATGACGTGGTGGAATGGCCCATCCTCGTCATGCTCGGCGCGCTCATCCCCGTCAGTGACGCGCTGCGCACCACGGGCGGCACAGATCTCATCGCCGGATGGCTGTCTGAGACCGCGTCTTATCTGCCGGCCTACGGGGCGCTGCTCCTGCTCATGGCCGCGGCCATGGCCGTGACGCCCTTCCTCAACAATGCGGCCACGGTGCTCGTCATGGCGCCCATCGCCGCGAGCTTCGCCGGCAATCTAGGCTACAACCCCGACGCGTTCCTGATGGGGGTCGCGATCGGCGCGGCCTGCGATTTCCTGACGCCCATCGGCCATCAGTGCAACACGCTGGTGATGGGCCCCGGCGGCTACCGCTTCGGCGACTACTGGCGGCTGGGCCTGCCGCTCTCCGTCATCGTGCTGCTCGCGGGCACGCCGCTCATTCTGTATTTCTGGCCTCTGTAGTGCCGGCGCGTTCGCGCTGACCGTGCCCCGCCACCGTCTCGGGGCAATGCTCCTCGACCACGCTGTCCACCGTGGCGGCGCTGCCCCGTTCGAACACGTAGGCCCCGTCGCAAACACTCACCTTGGGTGGCACGCGGTCCTCGGCAAACAGATCGTGTCCCGTTTTCAGATTGGCCCAAAACGGCGCCCATTTGTCTCCCGAGCGGAGGCTGAGATTCTTCTCGGTCATCCGAAAGGGAAAGGCGTGGACGGGGATACGCGCCTGGCCGTTGTCGAGCGCCGCAGTGACGAAGGCCCAGAGTTCGTCCACGACCCCATCGGTCACGGCAAAGCAACCGATCGACGCGCAGCCGCCATGCACCATCAGAAACGAGCCGGTGCGGCCCTTGCCGCGGTCATAGGCGTTCGGGAAGCCGAGATTGAACGACAGGTGCTCGACGCTGTTGGGATTGAGCGCGTCCTTCGTCACCGTATAGAAGCCCTCGGGCGCCTGCCGGTCGCCCTCCTTCAGCTTCGGCCCGAGGCGCCCGGACCACATGCAGATCGGATAGGTGGCGAAGCGCTCGAAGCGGCCGTTCTTCTGGACCCAGAGTTCGATCTCGGATTCGAGCTTGTAGATGCGGATGTAGACCGGCATGCCGGGCTTCACGCCGGCTTCGTTCATTCGCGCGGAGAAACGGGTCAGGTCCGGCGTCCCCGGCAAGGGCCAGCCGGCCCGGAAGTGCCCGCGATTTTCCTGGCGGTCCCAGTTGATCGTCACGCGATCGATGAGCTGCCGCCCCTCGGGCGTGAACAGGTAATACGCACCACCTGCGAGCACGGCCACCAGTACAGAGACGAAGAGTAAGCGCAGCATCGTCAGCCCTCTCGGACAAGCGCGGTTGTTGGACCCCCATGCTAGGGGTGCAAATCAGCCTGAGAAAGAGGGCCAGAGGATGATCCCCGAAACCGGGAACGCGCCTCCCGTCAGTTCTGGTAGGCGCCTCGCTGCGCGACCTTATCCTTGTCGCCGGCCTTCACCTTGCCCTGCACCTCCGGATCGGGTGTCGCCGGCCCCAGCGTCATCACGTTGTAGACGGGGGCCGCCTCGCCCACACGCAGCTTGATGTCTTTGCCGAGCGGTTCTGCGAGCGAAGACTGGGCCACTGCGCGTTGTTCCCGCTTGGGCTTGAACGCGATCATGGGAAGCTTCTGGTAGCGCGGGCAGGCACGCCTGGGGTCGGGATACCTCCCACCCGGAAAGGCGGCATTGAACACGTAGTGTTTGCCGCATACCGCAATCGGGGGCTCAAGCCGGGTGGCTTCGAAGTAGTCGTAGCCTTCCTTGAGGTTGACCCAGAAGTCGAACCACTTGCTGCTGGTCTGCGCCGCCAGGTTGGCCGTGGTCATGCGAAACGGAAAGGCATGGACCTGAAACTTCTCCTGCCCGCCGGCAAAGGCCTCGGCGACAAGCGCATAGATCTCTTCGATGACCGGGTCCGTCATGGCGTAGCAGCCGCGCGACTT
The DNA here is from genome assembly GCF_003071365.1 of Methyloceanibacter sp. wino2. Lineage (NCBI taxonomy): Bacteria > Pseudomonadati > Pseudomonadota > Alphaproteobacteria > Hyphomicrobiales > Hyphomicrobiaceae > Methyloceanibacter > Methyloceanibacter sp. wino2. The sequence goes on along the minus strand of NZ_CP028960.1, from coordinate 2,118,624 downwards.
GCACTCGCCATGAACCATGAGATTGGCGCCCGTCCGATTCAGCGACCGGTCGAACGCGTTCGGGTAGCCGATATTGAAGGACAGGTGGTAGTGGCTCTTCGGATTGAGCCGCTTCCTGTCGACCACATAGAACCCTTCCGGCGCCTGCAGGTCGCCCTGCTTTTGCTTCGGCCCCAGCCCGCCGGAGTATTTACAGATCGGGTAGGTCTTCAGGAGGTAGTAGTGCCCGTCGTCTTTCTGCTTCCAAACCTCGAGCTCGGCTTCGGACTTGAAGAGACGGATGAGGATGGGCTGCGAAGGGGTCATGCCCTTTTCGGCCATCAGCGCGCGCATCTTGCTCGACATGGGCCGCATATGCGGGGGGTAGTAGTCCGTGCAGCCTGCCAGGACGGCCACCGAGACGACCGCACAGGCCCAAAGAATGGCCCCTAAGATCGTGAAACGACGCATGCGGCGAGCCCTTTTGCACCCCCGGCAGAGTTCAATTCGGATTGGCTAGCGAGGCACGACCCTCGGCGCGATCAGGCCGTCCCCACAGCCCAATCGCTTCTAGACTATAGGATTTTCGCGCGGCAGTTGGACCAAAAAGAGACTTGGAGGGTCAGATGCACCTTCGCAGACGCGGCTTCGCGCTCTTTGTGCGTCGCGGCCCTTAGGACTCGCGTCCCCTAAGCTTCGCGCCCCATAGCCATGAATTTTTCGCGCCGCTCTTTTCTGATCTGGTCGGGCGTGTAGTCGTCGAACCAGGCGATGGCGTTCACGATGACATCGCCGGCGGCCCGCAGGACGGCCTCCGGGTCCCGATGCGCTCCACCCACGGGTTCCGGGATGATCCCGTCGACAATGCCGAAATTCTTCAGGTCCTGAGCGGTGATCTTCATGTTGGTGGCCGCGTCCTGGGCCCGCGCGGAATCCCGCCACAGGATCGACGCAGCGGCTTCGGGCGAGGCCACCGTGTAGATCGAGTGCTCGAGCATGAAGATCCGGTTCGCGGTGGCGAGGGCCACGGCACCGCCGGACCCCCCCTCGCCGATGATCAGCGAAACGATGGGCACGCCAAGACGCATGCAGCACTCGGTGCTCCGGGCGATCGCCTCGGCCTGGCCGCGCTCTTCCGCGCCGATACCGGGATAGGCGCCGGCCGTGTCCACGAGGCTCACCACCGGCAGCGAAAACTTGTCGGCCATTTCCATCAGCCGGACAGCCTTGCGGTAGCCTTCCGGGCGGGCCATGCCGAAATTATGCTTGATGCGTCCCTCTGTGTCGGAGCCCTTTTCGTGGCCGATGACCATGACGGACCGGCCCGCAAGCCGGCCGATACCGCCGATAATCGCCTCATCCTCGGCAAAATAGCGGTCGCCCGCCATGGGCGTGAAATCGCGCACGAGATCCCGGACGTAGTCGGTGAAATGGGGCCGCTCCGGATGGCGCGCCACCTGCGTCTTCTGCCAGGGCGTGAGCGCGGCGTAGGTTTCCACAAGGGCTTCGCGCGCCTTTGTTTCGAGCCGCGTCAGCTCGTCGTTGATCGGTACGGAATCGCCATCGGTCGCAAGAGCCTTCAACTCGGCGACCTTGCTTTCAAGCTCCGCGATCGGTTTTTCGAAATCGAGATAAGTACGCATGCAGCCCGGCTAAACCCGTTGGACGCCCAAACCTGTCCAAATACAGGTCATCCTTAAGACACAAGGCGGGCATCCGTAAGACAAAAGAGAAAACAACCAAAATTCGGCTCTAAGTGGCCTCGACGCGAGGCCCTGTCAACTGGGACCCATTGGCTGCCCGGCCGCAACAAGTCTAGCGCGGCTTCGTTAACTGCGCCTTGGCCAGCGGATGGTGCTCCTCGACCAGGCGCCGCAGACGTTCCTCGATCACGTGGGTGTAGATCTGCGTCGTGGAGATATCCGCATGCCCCAGGAGCTGCTGGACCGTCCGCAAGTCGGCGCCCCGTTCCAGCAAGTGACTGGCAAAGGCATGGCGCAACACGTGGGGCGAGACCCGCGCAGGATCGAGACCCGCCGCCAGGGCTAGGGCCTTGAGTTCCTGGCCGAAACGCTGGCGGGTCATGTGCTGCCCCCCGTCGCCGGTCGGGAACAGGAAGGGCGATGCCTTGAGCGCCGGCTCCTGCGCCAGGACGGCGAGATAGGCCGCGAGCGCGTCCCGTGCCGCATCGTTCAGCGGGACCAGGCGCTCACGCCCGCCCTTGCCCTTGATGGTCATGACGCGGTCGTCGACCGCAAGGACGTTGCGTGGCAAGGCCACAAGCTCCGAAACCCGCAATCCCGAGGCGTAAAGCGTTTCCAGGAGGGCGTTGAGCCGGTAGGCCCGGCGGCGCGGCGCGCCCTCGGCGGCGGTCTGGCAGGCTTCCTTGGCCGTTCCGATCAAGGTTTCCACCTCGGCAAGCGACAGGACCTTGGGCAAGGGCCGTCCCCGGCGGGGACTGTCGATCGCGGACGTCGGATCGTCTTTCCGCACCCCCTCAGCTAGCAGGAACCGGAAAAACTGCCGGATCGCCGAGAGTTTGCGGGCCCGCGACGTCGGCGCCAGCCCGTCGGCGGCCAAGACCTCGAGATAGGCCCGCACGTGATCGGCGCTGGCTGCGGCCGCATCCGTCTTATTGGCGGCGAGAAACGCGAGGAAACCGGAGAGGTCGCGTGAATAGGCCGAGACCGTATGGGACGCCGCCCCGCGCTCGGCCATGAGCATTTCCACGAACAGAGCCAGTTCCGAGGACGACGTTGATGGCAAAGAAGGGCTCGACCGGGCCATTTTCATGCCCCCGCCACGTTTCGGCGGAGGATCGGCCGGGAGCGCCTACTGGGCGCGATGGCTTGGCGGCAGGGCAAGGGAGGGCTCCTGCGCCGTAGCGGCCGTGGGCGAGACCGGCCGCGGCTCGGCCTTGAGGCCCCGCACGGCCTTGGTGATTTCTTTCGGCTCTGGCTGAAAATACTCAGCGAGCACATAAAGGCTTCCAGCGACGACACCGGCAATCGTCCCTAAGACCGCGAGGAAACGAAACAATGTTGGCATCGGGGCGCTCGTTTTCCTAATTATCGTCCAGTTTCGAACAGGGCCGCATTATGACTCAAAACGCCGCAGCACCTTAACCCCTCGCGAATCCCATCATGGACGATTCGGCGGCGCCCTGTCAGCATGGCCCCTTTTTAGCGGCTTCCGCTCCCGACTTAAACGTCCGTCGACTCCAATGTCTTATGACTTAGTCTTATGCCTCACCGTACTGCCGAACAAAACAGCGACCGCGACCGGCAACTCGCGGAAATCCGCCGCTCCTTGGGCCAGAACTCCCTCGTCCTGATCGGGCTCATGGGGGCCGGCAAGAGCGCCGTGGGCCGGCGCTTGGCGGCGTCGCTGAGCCTGCCCTTCACGGACGCCGACAGCGAGATCGAGGCCGCCGCGGGTCAGAGCATTGCCGAGATTTTCGCCGAGCACGGCGAGGCCTATTTCCGGACCGGCGAGCGAAAGGTAATTGCGCGGCTCCTGGAAAACGGTCCCCAGGTACTGGCGACCGGCGGCGGTGCCTATATGGATCCCGACACCCGAACCGCGATCAAGGAGCACGGGATTTCGATCTGGCTCAAAGCAAACCTGCGCGTCCTGATGAAACGTGTCGGACGCCGCGACAACAGACCCTTGCTGCAGGTGGACAATCCCGAGACCGTGATGAAAAGACTGATGGCCGAGCGGAACCCGGTCTACGCGCAGGCGGACATCACCGTGGAGAGCAAGGAAGCCCCCCACGACGTCATGGTGGGCAGTATTATCGACGCGCTTTCGGCCCGGCTCGCTCAAGAGACCGGCGATCCGGCGAAGGCGCAATAAGGCGCAAAGAGGAACGGAAGTATTTTGGTGCAGACGCAGACAGCCCACGGAACGAACAACGGCGAGACCGAGATCCAGGTCGCGCTGACCGCGCGCGGCTACCCGATCGTCATCGGCGAGAACCTGACCGCCGGCGCCGGTCAGCGCCTGAAGGCGTTGCTTCCGGGCGCGCGCTTTGCCGTGGTGAGCGATGCCAACGTGGCTGCGTTGCATCTTGGCCCGCTCAAAGCCGGCCTCGAAGAGGAGGGCCTGTTCCTCGGCTCGGCGGTCGTCGCCCCCGGCGAATCCAGCAAGAGTTTCCCCGTGCTCGCCAAGCTGAGCGAGACGCTTCTCGAACTCGGCGTCGAACGGGGCGATTGCGTCGTCGCGCTGGGCGGTGGCGTCGTTGGCGACCTCGCCGGCTTTGCCGCTTCGGTCCTGCGGCGCGGCGTCCGCGTCGTGCAGATGCCGACAACGCTGTTGGCCCAGGTCGATTCCGCGATCGGCGGCAAGACGGGCATCGACACGAAACAGGGCAAGAACCTGATCGGCACGTTTCACCAGCCGAGCCTCGTCCTGTCGGACATCTCCGTGCTCTCGACCTTGAGCGAACGGGAGTTCCGCGCGGGGTATGCCGAAGTCGCCAAATACGGCCTTCTCGGCGATGCGCCCTTCTTCGCCTGGCTCGAAGAGAACTGGCGGGAGATTTTCGCCGGCGACACGGCCAAGCGCCGCCATGCGGTGGAGACGAGCGCCCGCGCCAAGGCCGCCATCGTCATGGAAGACGAGCTCGAGACGAGCGGCAAGCGCGCCCTTCTCAATCTCGGCCACACCTTCGGTCACGCGTTGGAGGCCTTCGCCGGCTATTCGGATCGCCTGCTGCACGGCGAGGCCATTTCCATCGGCATGCGGCAGGCCTTCTCGTACTCGGTCGAGCGCGGCCTGTGCGCCGCCGACGATGCGGCCCGCGCAGAAGCCCATTTCAAGGCCGTCGGCCTGCCGACGGAAGTGTCCGCCATTCCCGGCGACAAGCCGACGCCCGGTGAGATGCTGCGCCTCATGGCCCAAGACAAGAAGGTCAAGGGCGGCAAGATGGTCCTCGTACTGACGCGCGGCATCGGTGAAGCGTTCGTCGAGGACGACGTTTCCATGGCGGAGTTGACGGACTTCCTTAAGCGGGAGTGCGCGCCCCAATGACGCTGGCTCTGGGACTGACGCTTGGCGCAATTGTCGGCCTTCTGATCGTCTCGGCCTTCTTTTCCGGCTCGGAAACGGCCCTGACGGCGGCGAGCCGGGCCCGCATGCATGCGCTGGAGGAAGACGGAAGCGCCCGGGCAGGCCTCGTGAACCGCCTGCTCGACTCGCGCGAGCGCCTGATCGGGGCGCTGCTGCTCGGGAACAATCTCGTCAACATCGCCGCTTCCGCACTGACCACGAGCCTCTTCCTGTCCGTGTTCGGAGAGGCCGGCGTCGCCTATGCCACGCTCGTCATGACGGCGCTCGTGGTGGTCTTCGCCGAGGTCTTGCCGAAGACCTACGCCATCTTGAACGCGGACAAGATGGCCCTGGCCGTCGCGCCGGCCCTCAAGGTTCTCGTCGCCCTGCTCGCGCCGGTGACGGCCGCACTCCAGTTCCTCGTGCGGCACACGCTGCGCCTGTTCGGGACGAATATCGACGACGACACGGAAGTCCTGTCGGCGCATGAAGAGATCCGCGGTGCGATCGAGCTGCACCACAAGGAAGGCGGCGTGGTGAAGGGCGACCGTGACATGTTGGGCGGCGTGCTGGATCTACGGGACCTCGACGTGTCCGACATCATGATCCACCGGACCAAGATGGAAGCCATCGACGCGGATCTGCCGTCCGAAGAGATCATCGATCGCGCGCTGCAGAGCTCGCATACGCGCCTGCCGCTGTGGAAAGGCGAGCGCGAGGAGATCGTCGGCATTCTGCATGCGCGAGTCCTGTTCAAGGCTTTGCGCGACGTCGACGGCGACAGCAGCAAGATCGACGTGATGGCGCTGGCGACCCCGCCCTGGTTCGTGCCCGACACGACGACGCTGAAAGCCCAGCTGGCGGCCTTCCTGAAACGGAAGGCTCATTTCGCGATCGTCGTGGACGAGTACGGCGAGGTGATGGGCCTGCTCACGCTGGAAGACATCATCGAGGAGATCGTCGGCGACATCACCGACGAGACCGATGTGGCCGCCACGGACGCACAGCCGCAAGCCGACGGTTCGCTCATCGTCGAGGGCCTGGTGCCGATCCGCGACGTGAACCGGCTCATGGATTGGGACCTGCCGGACGAGGAAGCGACCACCGTGGCCGGCCTCGTCATCCACGAGGCGCAGGCCATCCCCAACCCCGGACAGACATTCAACTTCCACGGTTTCCGTTTCGAGGTGCTCCGCCGGCACCGCAACCGCATCACACGCCTGCGCGTGGTGCCGCCGGACGAGGACGCCGACGAGGCGGAGGCGAAGGACGCCAAGCCGTCCGCGAACTCCGCGTCTTAGGGGACTTTAGGCCGGCTGCTTCGCCGCATCCTCGGGCGTCAGCGCCGTCACGGCCAGCGCGTGGATTTTTCCCGACAGCTCATCGGCCAGAACCTCGTTGACCATGCGGTGGCGCTCCAGCCGCGACTTGCCCGCGAAGGCTGGCGAGACCACAAGAACCGAGAAATGGCTCTCGCCCGTTCCGGGCGAGCCGGCATGGTGCGCATGGTGGTGGGAGTCATTGACGACCTGCAGCGCTTCGGGCGAGAAGGCCGCGGTCAGTTTTTCTTTGATGGTTTGTTCGACACTCATTCGGCTCGGCACTCTTAATCGCACGGAAGCAATCCCATGGGAGGATTGCTCCGGAGGACGGGGACACGCGGCTCGCCGCCATGCGGCAAACGCATCAGCTTAATCGGCCAGAGTACCGCCATTGTCATCGTCGAGCCATCCTTGTTGTGCCCAATAACGATTCCCATAATGCCGGTCACATGAAACTCGATTCAAAAATATTCGACCACCTGAGGGTCAAGCCCGACGAGGATCGCTTGCTGCGCGACTCCTCGCCCAAATGCGAGTGGGAGGGGTGCAACAATCCCGGACTCTATCCGGCGCCCAAGGGGCGCGGGATGGAGGGGAAGTACCATCGCTTCTGTCTCGATCACGTGCGCGAATACAACAAGGGCTACAACTATTTCTCCGGCGTGCCCGACGAGGAAGTGGTGGCGCAGCAAAAAGCCGACCAGATCGGCGACCGGCCCACCTGGTTCGTCGGCGTCAACGCGTACGGCAAGAGCAAGGGACGCGGCCGAGGTGCCCGCGGCGGCTACGGCTACCGTTTCGAGACCAAGGACCCCTTTGGGCTCTTCGGCGAGAGAGGCCCCGCGGGCGAAGCCCCGGGCAAGGTCAAGCGTCCGCTGAAACGCCTCGAGCGCAAGGCGCTCCGCCAGCTCAATCTGGAAGACGACGCCACCAAGCAAGACATCAAAACGCGCTTCAAGGAGCTCGTGAAACGGCTTCACCCGGACCACAACAACGGCGACCGGTCCTCCGAGGACAAGTTGCGTGAAGTCATCCAAGCCTATAACTATCTAAGGCAAGCGGGGCTCGCATAGCCTGCGCCGCCACACTCCCGCGAAATCGCCTTTTTGCAGGGGTCTCGGCGCCGTCCCTGTGACGCGATGCGCGCCCATCACCGATAAAGGTTCATCATCGACCATGACTCTTGAAACAGCGACGAACGACGCCGGTCTCCCGGATATGTCCGTCTCCGTACGACAAGTTTTCGGCATCGATAGCGATCTCGAGGTGCCGGCCTACTCCCAGCCGGACGAGCACGTCCCGGACGTCGACACGGATTATCTTTTCAACCGCGACGTGACGCTGGCCATTCTCGCCGGGTTCAAACACAACCGGCGCGTGATGATTCAGGGCTATCACGGCACGGGCAAATCGACGCATATCGAGCAGGTGGCCGCGCGGCTTAACTGGCCCTGCATCCGCGTCAACCTCGACAGCCATGTGAGCCGGATCGATCTCGTGGGTAAGGACGCGATCGTCATCAAGGACGGTCAGCAGGTCACCGAGTTCCGCGAGGGCATCCTGCCCTACGCGCTGCAGACCAACACGGCGCTCTGCTTCGACGAATACGATGCGGGCCGCCCCGACGTCATGTTCGTGATCCAGCGCGTGCTGGAAGTGTCGGGCAAGCTGACGCTGCTCGACCAGTCGAAGGTCATCCGGCCGCATCCGGCCTTCCGCCTGTTCGCGACCACCAACACGATCGGCCTCGGCGACACGAGCGGCCTGTATCACGGCACGCAGCAGATCAACCAAGGCCAGATGGACCGCTGGTCGATCGTCGCCACGCTCAACTACCTGCCCCACGACGACGAGGTCGAGATCGTCATGGCGAAGGTGAAATCGTACGGCAACGAAGAAGGCCGCAAGGTCGTGTCGAACATGGTCCGCGTGGCCGAGCTGACCCGCAACGCCTTCATGAACGGCGACCTGTCCACGGTGATGAGCCCGCGCACGGTGATCACCTGGGCCGAGAACGCGGAGATCTTCGGCGACGTCGGCACCGCGTTCGCGCTGTCGTTCCTCAACAAGTGCGACGAGTTGGAGCGCGGTCTGATCGCCGAGTTCTATCAGCGCTGCTTCGGCGAGGACTTGCCGGACTCAACCGCCAATGTGGCGTTGAGCTAAGGCCAAGCCCCTCGGACAATTAAGCCCGCAGGACATCCAGGAACACGTCATGGCTGGACCGAAACGGAAAGAGGCGCCCCTCGATCCGTTCAAGCGCGCGGTAACGCTGGCGACGCGAGCGATCGCCGCCGATAGCGGCGTGGAAGTCGTGTTCTCGAACGAACCGCCCGGACTTTCCGGCAAAACGGCGCGGATCCCCGAACCGCCCCGCGTACCCACGCGTGAGGAGTTGGCGGCCATTCGCGGCCACGCGGATGCCGCGGCGCTCACGGTCTCCTGCCGGGACGAAGCGCTGCACCGGCGCCTGGCACCCTCGGGCGGCGAAGCCCGGGCCGTATTCGAAGCCCTCGAGCAAGCCCGTGTCGAGGCGATCGGCGCGACGCGGATGGAAGGGGTCTCCCAGAATCTCGCCGCCCGCACGGAGCAGCGTTACGCGCGCAGCCGCATCACCGAGGAGACCGAACGCTCCGAAGCGCCCCTGCCCGACGCCCTTGCCCTCATGGTTCGGGAACGGCTGACAGGCGAGGCGCCGCCGGCCCGGGCGCGGCCGCTGGTCAATCTGTGGCGTCCGTGGGTCGAGGAGCGCGCCAAGACGCAGCTCGACCGGATGCAGGGCACCGTGCTCGATCAGGAAGCCTTCGGTCAGCTCGCGCGCGACCTCCTGACGGCGCTGAACATGGCCGACCAGCTCGATCAGGGCGAAGAGAATGAAGAGTCCTCCGAGGACGGCGAGTCCGAGCCGGATCAGACCGAGGACCAAGGGGACGCGGCCGAGGCGCAGGACGGCACTGAACTCGCACAAGAGTCCGAAGCCGAACCCGACGACACCGCCGAAGACACGCTCGAGGACCAGGAAGACGGACCGACCGACGAGCTGGACGACGACGCGGACTCGGCCGATCTGCCGCGCCGCTCCGATCCCTGGCGGCCCAATTTCTCGGTTCTCGATGACCCGTCTGCGTTCGGCTACAAAATTTTCACGGAGGCGTTCGACGAGATCGTCACCGCCGAGGATCTGTGCGACCCCGACGAACTCGACCGGCTTCGGTCGTTCCTGGACAAGCAGCTCGTCTCGCTCCAAGGCGCGGTGGCGCGGCTCGCCAACAGGCTGCAACGCCGGTTGCTGGCTCAGCAGGATCGCGGCTGGGACTTCGACCTCGAAGAAGGCACGCTCGATGCGGGGCGCCTCACGCGGATCATCATCGATCCCATGCACCCGCTGACCTTCAAGCAGGAACGCGACACCGAATTCCGCGACACGGTCGTGACCTTGCTGCTCGACAATTCAGGCTCCATGCGTGGGCGACCGATCATGGTCGCGGCCTGCTGCGCCGACATTCTGGCGCGCACCCTGGAGCGCTGCGGCGTGAAGGTGGAGATTTTGGGCTTCACCACGCGCGCTTGGAAAGGCGGCCATGCGCGCGAAGCCTGGCTCAACGCCATGAAGCCTCCCTTCCCGGGACGCCTGAACGATCTGCGGCACATCGTCTACAAGGCGGCGGACACGCCCTGGCGCCGGGCGCGGCGCAATCTCGGCCTGATGATGCGCGAAGGACTGCTCAAGGAGAATATCGACGGCGAAGCGCTGGCTTGGGCGCACAAGCGCTTGTTGGCGCGGCCCGAACAGCGTCGCATCCTGATGATGATCTCGGACGGCGCGCCGGTCGACGATTCCACGCTGTCGGTCAATTCGGGCGCCTATCTCGAAAAGCACCTGCGCCAAGTGATCCATGAGATCGAGACCCGCTCCCCCATCGAACTACTGGCCATCGGCATCGGTCACGACGTGACCCGCTATTACCGCCGCGCTGTCACCATCACGGACGCGGAGGAACTCGCCGGCGCGATGACCGACAAACTCGCCGAACTCTTCGACGAAGACGCGGCCCTGCGCGCGCTGCAACGCGCCAACCCGAGCGCCGCCCGCGCGAAACGGAAGGTGCTGCACTAGGTGCGGCTGATCCCGGCCAAGACCACGGCGGCTCTGGCAGCAGGGCTCGCCGCCATCGCCGTCTTATATCTCAGCGCATCCGCATTGGTGGCGAAGCCCTCCACGCCCCTGTCGGGTCCGACGGAGACGCGCGTCTCCGTGGTCCCGATCACTTTCGATCGCGACGACCCCACGAAGACGCGGTTCGGCAAGCTGATCTATCGCGGCGGGCTCAACCTGTTCGCCCGCTCGGTGCATTTCGGCGGCTATTCGGCCATGGCGCTCGATCCGACCGGCACCACGCTCCTGGCCCTGTCCGACGCGGGCTCCTGGATGCGCGCGACCCTCGAATACGATGGGAGCCGTCTTGCGAGCCTGTCGAACGTCATGCTCGGACCCATCCTCGACAAGGACGGCAGCCCCTTGCGCTCCGAGGCGGAGCAAGACGCCGAAGGCATGGCCCTTCTTTCAAGCAACACGAACAGCGGCAGCGCCCTCGTCTCGTTCGAGCGGGATCACCGCATCATGCGCTATCCCTTCACGCCGGACCGCTTCGGCCCGCCGAACGGGACCATTCCGCTGCCCAAGGCGGCACGCGCCATGAACGCCAACCAAGGGCTGGAGGCGGTCGCCACGATCCGGTCGGGGCGCATGGAAGGAACGGTGGTGGCGCTGCCGGAGTATCTGCGAGACCGGGCCGGCAATCTGATCGGCTGGCTGATCGGCGGGCCTTCGCCCGGTGCGATCACGATACGCAGGCTCGGGGGGTTCGACATCACGGACGCCGCCGGATTGCCCGATGGCGGATTGCTGCTCTTGGAGCGGCGCTTCCGTTATAGCGAAGGCGTCAAGATGCGTATCCGGCGGATTTCGCCTGCGGACCTCAAGCCCGGCAAGCTGATCACCGGCGAGACGCTGCTCGAGACCGACGATCTTTTGAATATCGACAATATGGAAGCGATCGCGGTTCACCGCGCGCAAGACGGCACCACCGTCCTGACGCTCATGTCGGACGATAACTTCAGCGCTTTTCAGCGCTCGCTGATCATGCAGTTTACGCTGCCGTAGGGCGACGCGGCGAGGTCGCGGCGCGGCGAAAGCCTTAAGAGGCCGCCTGCGCCTCGGTCGCCTTCTCGCTCGCCTTGGCGATCTCGCGCTTCAGGCGGCGTGCCTTCAGCGAGAGTTCGTCGTCGCCGGCCTTGAGCAGATAGGCGTCCAGACCGCCACGGTGCTCGACCGAGCGCAGGGCGCTGGCGGAGACGGTGAGGCGGACAGCCTTCTTCAGAGTGTCGCTCTGAAGCGTGACATTGCTCAGATTCGGCAGGAAGCGGCGCCGCGTGCGGCGCTTTGCATGGCTCACATTGTTGCCGGTGAGCACGGCTTTGCCGGACAGCTCGCAGCGACGGGCCATGGTCCTTGTCCTTCTAACGAAAATCTTGTGAATACCTGTCGCAGCTCGTGACGTTTCACCAGCGCGAGGCTCAAGGCCGGGACATATACGGGGATGACCGTTTTCGGTCAAGGTGCCATACGCTTTTCAGCCATTCAGAGGGTTTCCCGCCTGTGTTGGCCGAATTGACGAATCCGACTAATCCTGCTCACTGGCCAGTCAAGAGATAAGGTGGCCGGGGGGCCCTGGAGGGACTGCGATAGATGCGGGTCGCACGACACGTCTTGAGTATTGCGGCCAAAGTCGCCGCGGTGGCCGGGCTAGCGCTTGGCATCGCCGTTTTGGCGTTGGTCGCGCTGGACGCATCCCCCCATGGCATCGCGCGGGCCGAAACCGGCCCCGACGGCCCGGCGCCGGACGCTGACGCCAACTTTGGCGCCCGCGGCTCAATCCTGGACGAGACCGAACCCTTCCCCATCGAAGGCCTCTACAACGACAAGAACAAGCCGGGGGACGAGGACGACAGCGAGTTCGCGGAACCGAACCTGGAGCCCGCCCCCGTAGAACCTGAACAACGGGCCGGCCCGGTCGACACCTCGGCGCGCTTCCAGGCCGTCTACAATGTCAGCCTCGGCCGCTTCAACCTCGGCAATTTCAGCATCTCGGGCACGGTGCAGAACGGCCAATATTCCTTGCGCGGCAACGGCACCTTCTCCGTGCTGAAGGGCTGGGTGTTCAACTGGCAGGGCCGCCTCCACGGCTCGGGCGAGGCCACCACAGACGGCGCGAACCCCCGCTCCTACTCGTTCAGCCAGAGCGACGGCAAATACCAGGAGCGCCTCAGCATCGACTTCGGAGACGGCTATGTGCAGTCGGTGAAGATCTGGCCGAAGCCCCGCCCCTATCCCGGAGAGATCAAGGTCACGAAGGAACAGGTTCAGCGCGTGGTGGACCCGCTCTCCGGCGCGTTTCTGACGGCGCGCTCCAACGACACCCGCGCCAATCTCAGCGTCTGCAACCAGGTGATTCCCGTGTTCGACGGGCGCTCCCGTTACGATCTTGTCCTCAAGCCGAAGAAGCGCGTGATGGTGCAGAACCGGGGCAAGGGCAACTACTCCGGGCCCGCCGCCGTGTGCCAAGTGAAGTTCGTGCCGATCTCCGGCTATCCGCGCGGCGACCCGGGGATCGAGGAGCTGCGCCAAGCGGGCGGCATCGAAGCCTGGCTCGTCCCCTTGCGGGGCACGGGCATGTATGTGCCCTACCAAATCACGATCCCTGCCTTCGGCGGCTACACCGCCGTGGCAGTGGCCACGTCCATGCGCGTGGGCCGCGCCGGCCGCGCCGAGGCGCGCTGAGCCAAAGCCCGCTGAGCCACTTCGTGGCCCGGTCGGGACGGCGTGGTTAACGCGCGACCCCAAAACCACAACATGTCGTAGGGAACAGGGCCCGAAGATTTACGAACCCCTGATTCGTCGCCGGTCTGTTCACGGTGTGAACCTGCGAAAGCGCCGCCTCGCGACCGTGTGGCGACAATATCTAGTCCACATCGTGATCCGGACGGACATCGAGGCATACATCCCGTTGGCGAATACCAGCCCTTGGGGCGTGCTACGCTGAGGGCGCAACCTACGCGGGGGTCAGCTTGATGCATGTGCTCTTTTTGCTTGCGGACATCGTTGTGATGGGCGCTTCGCAAGCGTTCCCCCAACTGCCGTTCTGGCTCGGACAGATAATGTTCTGGGGAGGTTTGGCCGGCCTGTTTGCCTATTTTGCGTGGTTCGTCGTCAGGCCATTTAGATACTCACTCTGGCCCCTTGTAGAGACAGTGGTCGGGCCTCTCACCAGGAGAACAAGGATGCTACTCGCAGTGGCATTGATAGCCATTGGGACGGCTATTCTGGCCTTGGGCATTGTGATGCTCCGGGAAGACTGGAGCGCGCAAGGCAAAGTCTCCCCCGACATACTGGCAATCAAGAGTCAGCTCAAATTCGTGGACCCCCTCTTCAGAAGAGATATCCGAGAAGAAGGTGGCAAAAAGACTCTTGAGCGTGTTCAGATTTCCATCGTGATCCGCAACGACGCGCAATCGGACATTCAGTACGCGATCAACAATTTTGATCTCAGAGTTCTAGAGAAGGTACCCGAGAAAAAGACGGAGTACCCCAGCAAAGGTCCGGTCATGCAGCCAGGGCAAGTTATTACCTATGAAGGGCCAAAGGTTGAACTGGGCGGTGTCCCTTGTGACAAGGTACTGGGGACCTTCTCGACCGACATTGCGTATGGCCCACCCGGGCAGCTAGTGCATCATTTGAAGCCAGCTATGCGCTTCACCATCACACTGGACGAAAACTGCAATTCCACCAAGCAAGAGTGGTCGTGGGTGGTGGACAAGGAGTGACAGGCACCAAAGCGGACAAGGGGCTGTCCACCGCCTCCTAGAAGCGACGACTATGGTCGGACCGCCCTAGTGGACCCTACAAGCCCGGGGGTGACGAAGAGAGGCGCGCCACCGGGCTTCGTTAACGCGGCCCCCCAAAACCACAACATGTCGTAGGGAACGGTGCGCGAAAATTTACGATCCCCTGATTCGCCCCTGCTCTGTTCCCGTTGCGACCCGGCGTGGGCAAACCCGTGAGAGAAAAGAAAACTACATATAGCGCACGGGCCCAAGGCCGCTTACATGTGAGCGAGGCGCTCCACACCTGCGTCGTTGTTCCAGTTTGGAACGGAACATAAGTCGAATACGCTGGAGTCAGCGATTCGGACGGGATTCGTTCTCCCCCCGTTCGCGGCTGACACCGGATCGCCTTAAGAATTTCTCCGTATGTCCAAAGCCTTATCCACACAATCCACAGGCCGCCCGGCCACGGGTGCGCCGACGACAGGGGCTCACGGTCCGCCCAATCGCGGGCGTGGCGTGACCGCCGTGCTCGGTCCGACCAACACCGGCAAGACCCATCTCGCCATCGAGCGGATGCTCGCCCACGAGGTCGGGGTCATCGGCTTGCCGCTGCGCCTGCTCGCCCGCGAGGTCTACGAGAAGGTCGTCGCCAAGGCGGGCGCCGGCCAGGTCGCCCTCATCACCGGCGAAGAGAAGATCAAGCCGCCCCGCGCGCGCTTCTATGTCTGCACCGTGGAAGCCATGCCGCGCGAGCTGGAGGCCGACTTCGTCGCCATCGACGAGATCCAGCTCGCCGCCGACGGCGAGCGTGGGCACGTCTTCACCAATCGCCTGTTCCATGCGCGCGGCACGTCCGAGACCTTGCTGCTCGGCGCGGCGACCATGCGCGATGCCATCCGCGAGCTGCTGCCCGGCGCCAATCTCGTCTCCCGGCCGCGCCTGTCGAGCCTGTCTTATGCGGGCGAGAAGAAGATCACGCGCCTGCCCCGCCGCTCCGCCATCGTCGCCTTCTCGGCAAACGATGTGTACGCCATCGCCGAACTCGTGCGCCGCCAGCGCGGCGGTGCGGCCGTCGTACTCGGCGCCCTCTCCCCGCGCACCCGCAATGCGCAGGTCGCGCTCTATCAGAACGGCGACGTCGACTATCTGGTGGCGACCGACGCCATCGGCATGGGGCTCAATCTCGATCTCGATCACGTGGCCTTCGCGGGCGTGCGGAAGTTCGACGGCCATACCCATCGCAACCTGACCCCGTCCGAGATCGGACAGATCGCCGGCCGCGCCGGTCGCCATATGAATGACGGCACGTTCGGGGTCACGGGTCAGGCCGGGCCGTTCGACGCCGAATTGATCGAGCGCCTGGAAACCCACAGCTTCGACCAGGTGGGCGTCCTGCAATGGCGCAGCCGCACGCTGGACATGGCCTCCATCGAGGCCCTGAAAGAGAGCCTGCGGGAAACGCCCATTCACCCGCGCCTCACCCGGTCCCGGATGGTGGACGACGTGATTGCGCTCGAGAATGTCACGCGCGACGAGGCCGTGTGCGACATGGCCAAGTCGCCGGCGGCGGTCGGCCTGCTCTGGGACATGTGCCAGATTCCGGACTATCAGCGCGTCTCACCGGCGGACCATGCGGACCTGGTCGGGGCGCTGTTCGGCTTCGTCATGAGCGACGAAGGCAAAATCCCCGAGGACTGGTTCGCCCGCCAGGTGGCGCAGGCGGACCGGACGGAAGGCGACATAGACACACTTTCCAATCGCCTTGCGCAAATTCGCACCTGGACATTTGTGTCCCACCGCGCTCAATGGCTGCACGATCCGGAGCACTGGCAAGAGCGCACCCGATCGATTGAGGACAAATTGTCCGACGCGCTTCATGAACGCCTGACACAACGTTTCGTCGACCGGCGAACCAGCGTGCTCATGCGGCGGCTGCGCGACAAGGAGGAGATGATGGCCGAGATCGGCGACGACGGACAGATCCTGGTCGAGAACCATTTCGTGGGCCGGCTCGACGGCTTCCGCTTCACCCCTGATGCGGCGGGCGAGGGTATTCACGGCAAGGCCGCGCGCAACGCCGCCACGCAGATCCTGGCGAGCGAGCTTGCGCAGCGCGCCGATGCACTTGGCTCGGCGGCCGACGAGGCGATCACCCTGTCGGGCAATGGCCGCATCCTGTGGCAGGGCTGCGAGATCGGCCGTCTGGTGGCGGGCGATACGGCCCTGAAGCCGCGCATCGAAGTGTTCGCCGACGAGAATTTGAGCGCGCCGGACCGGGAACGGGTCGCCGCGCGTCTGGATGCCTGGCTCACGGCGCATCTCGACGCAAAGCTCAAGCCGCTGATGGATCTCAACCGCGCAGAGGATCTCACGGGTCTCGCACGCGGCCTCGCGTTCCGTCTCACGGAGAATCTCGGCGTGCTCCGCCGCGAAGGGGCAGCCGACGACATCAAGGCGCTGGACCAGTCCGATCGCGGACAGTTGCGCAAATACGGCGTCCGGTTCGGAGCCTTCAATCTGTATTTCCCCGCGCTTCTGAAGCCGGCGGCGGCGGAGCTGCTGTTGCAGCTCTGGGCGCTCCACGGCGGCGCCGAGTACGGCATCGATATCGACGCCATGCCGGAGCGGCCCCAGCAGGGCCTCACCTCCGTGCCGGCGAACGGCGCCTTGCCCGAGCCCTATTGGCGCGCGGCCGGTTTTCACGTGGCCGGCAGCCGTGCGGTTCGGATCGACATGCTCGAGCGGCTGTCGGACCTGATCCGCGCCCGCGTCACCTGGCGGCCCGCGCCGAAGACCGAGACGCCCGAGCCGGCGGCGGCAACCGCAGCAGAACCTACGGCAGAGACCTCGGAGACCGGGGCGGCACCAACGGAGGTGTCGGCTACCGAAACGGAGAGCGTGCCCGCCGAGGCCGCCCCAACGCCGCAAGCCGCACCGGCAGCAAAGGCCGCCGCGACACCCACGCCGCCGTCCGGCGCGACCGGCGACGGCGGTTTCCGGGTCGTGCCGGAACTCATGTCCATGGTCGGTTGCTCCGGCGAGGAATTCGCCTCGATCCTGCGCGGTCTTGGCTTCCGTCTCGAACGGCGGAAGATCGACGTCCCTGCCGAGCCGCAACTACAAGCAGCGCCGTCCGAGGACGCGCCGGCCGCTTCCGAACCGGATGCCGCTACCGGCGAAGTCGCGGTTCAAGAGCCTCCCGCCCAAGATGCCCCGGCCCAAGACGCTCCGGCCCAAGACGAGAATGCCGGTGCAGCCGCTGCCCCAGCGGAGCCCGAGCCCGTCTTCGACGAGATCTGGCGCCCGGCGAAACGCCGGCATCAGCAAGGCCAGCACCAGCGCGGCAAGGGCCGCCACGGGGGCCGTGCCGACGGCAAGCAGGCCAGCGACGGCGCGGAGCGTCCGCACCGTCAGCGTGGCCAACAGGGCGACCACCAGGGCAAGCCCAATAAGAAGAACCGCCAACACGGAAAACCGCCCCGCAAAGGCGGCAAGGGCGATCGCTTCGGTGGCCAAGGCAAAAGCAAGGAATGGAGCGCCTCGCCCAAACGGGAGCAGGCAGCGGAGAACTCGCCGTTCGCGGCCCTCAAGGATCTGCGCGACAGCCTGGCGGCACGCGGCCGCTCGGG
This sequence comes from Methyloceanibacter sp. wino2, assembly GCF_003071365.1. Lineage (NCBI taxonomy): Bacteria > Pseudomonadati > Pseudomonadota > Alphaproteobacteria > Hyphomicrobiales > Hyphomicrobiaceae > Methyloceanibacter > Methyloceanibacter sp. wino2. Next base: position 2,100,755 of record NZ_CP028960.1, on the reverse strand, counting down.
CCGGAGCTAGGACGCGGCCGCGTGACGGGCCAGCGCCTCGACAAATGGCTCTGGTGCGCGCGGGCCGTGAAGACCCGCTCGGCAGCGACCCGTCTCATCGCGGACGGCAAGGTCCGGATCAACGGCGAGCGGGTGCGGAAGCCCAGCCGGATCGTGCAACTCGGCGATGTCATCACGGCAACACCGCCCGGGCGGCTCGTGGTTTGGCGCATCCTCGATGCCGCCGACCGGCGCGGCCCGGCGCCCCTGGCCCGGACCCTCTACGAGGACCTGACCCCGCCGGCCGACGAGACCGAAGGCGGGCCTGCCGGCGAGGCCCGCGTAGGCGCGCGGCCCACCAAGAAGGACCGCCGGCGCATCGACACGTTCCGGTCGTTTTGGAGCTGAAAACGGTTCCCGCGTGCGCGCGGGCGCGGGCGGCAGAAATTCCGCCTCAACGAGCGGCAGAAAGCCGCAAATCCATCCTAAAAATTGGGGTTTCCCGGCAGGCTCCACGCCTTGTGCTGCCGACACTATTGCTATAGGCAGGGCTCCTTCTCCCCGGGCTTTGCTGAGAGCCCGTACTGGGCTTAAGCAACCGGGCTGGGACAGCCCCATGGCATGTGGAATCGATGACATACGTCGTCACGGATTTATGCATTGTATGCAAGTACACCGACTGCGTTGAGGTGTGCCCCGTGGACTGCTTCTACGAGGGCGAAAACATGCTCGTCATTCATCCGGACGAGTGCATCGACTGCGGCGTTTGCGAGCCGGAATGCCCCGCGGACGCCATCAAGCCGGACACCGAACCCGATCTCGAGAAGTGGCTCGACGTGAACCGCGAGTACGCCGAGATCTGGCCGAACCTGACGACGAAGAAGCCGGCCATGGAAGGCGCGGACGACAAGGTGTCCGAGCAGGGCAAATTCGAGAAGTACTTCTCCGCGGAGCCCGGCGAGGGCGATTAGGGCCCGAACGCCTGCCTGAACGCGGCCCCAAAATGCGGTCTCGCGTTAACCTTTCGGTCAAAATGCCACAGTCACTGCCTTGAAATTGGCCATGCCGCCGGAGCGGGCGACTTCCGATTTGGCGTTTTTTGTGATATGGTGTGTTCGAAATGGCGCAAACTGTCGGCGCGTGAGGCACCAAGAGAGGCGAGCCGGTTGGGCGCGCTTTTTTTCTGAGCTTCCAAGGAGTTGAGCGATCAGGGCCCCTGATCGAACGCTTCCTTATTGTCAGCGAGACCGCCCCCACCGGGCGACGCCAGCGACCCCGTCGCTGGCCGAAATCGACGCAGACAAGCTCAAGCGCCTTGGTTCCGACGCGCCCCACGACTTTCAAACAGCGAGGCGAGCATATGGCGGAAAAGAAGAGACCCCAGCAGCGGAACGGTTTTCGGACGAACGAATACATCGTGTACCCGGCCCATGGCGTGGGCCGCATCACGTCCATCGAAGAGCAGGAGATCGCCGGCGCGAAGCTCGAGCTGTTCGTGATCAGCTTCGACAAGGACAAGATGACCCTTCGGGTGCCGACCACGAAGCTCGAGAGCGTCGGCATGCGCAAGCTTTCCGAAGACAAGATCGTCAAGAAGGCCCTGACCACGCTGAAGGGCAAGGCCCGCGTGAAGCGCACCATGTGGTCGCGCCGCGCCCAGGAGTACGAAGCCAAGATCAACTCCGGCGATCTGATTTCCATCGCCGAGGTGGTCCGCGACCTGTACCGGTCCGAGGCTCAGCCGGAGCAGTCCTACTCGGAGCGTCAGCTCTATGAAGCTGCGCTCGACCGTATGGCGCGCGAACTGGCCGCCGTCGAGAAGCTGGACGAGGAAAGCGCCGTCGCCAAGATCGACGACATCCTCGCGAAGTCGGCGCGCACGATCAAGGCCGCCGCCGAGGCCGCCGAGGCCGGGAAAGCCGCCGCCTAAGGTAAGCTTCCTATTGCCACGATGAGACAAGGCCGGGCCTCGCGCCCGGCCTTTTCATTTTCGGGAGACTCGTGCCTGACGCTGACGCGGGCCTCACCCCGCGCCGGACGAAGTCTCCAGGATCTCGATTTCTTCCGGGTGTGAGATCTCGATCATCGGGCCGTTCCACCATTCCACCCAGCCCCGCACGCGCACGCGCCGACCCGGCAAGCTCATCAGGTCGAGGCCCGCGGCCTCCAGAACCGGGAGCCGCTTGCGCTTGATGACCACGGTGAAATCCTCGCGCCAGTCTTCTGCGAAATTGACGTAGACGCGTGTCTTTCCCTCGCCGATGCCATGCACCTTGCCCTCGACGAGCTGGTAGGTGTGACGCCGGTAGCCGAGCGACTTGGGATCGTGCGCATCGCGGACCTGATAGGTCAGAGAACGCCAGACCCCGCGCCTTCCTTCCCGCGCCTCAGCCTCCGCGGCGAGGAGCGGATCGAGGCAGGCGCTCATGTCGGGCTGCGCCGCCACGCGGGCGAGACCTTTCGCGACCAGCGCCTCTTGAACCCAAACCGGCTCGGCGTCGCGGGTAAGGAAGACCTGCGCCAGCAGACGCCCGTACCGGTCCTCCTGCCGCGCATCGAAATGCAGGCTGACCGAAGCGCCTTGCACCAACTCGGCGAGCGCCTCCTGCGCCTGCGCCGCGAAAGGCCACGGCTCGACCCCGTCCCAATCCGCCGGCGGTGACGGCGCCAGCACCCCCAGCAGCCGCACCGCGCGGCCATCATCGAGTTCCAGCGTCTCTCCGTCGATAACAGAGGATACCGCTACCGTTTCGCCCGCCGGCAGGTCGCACGCGCCGGCCAACGCCTCGGACGCGAGCGCGCCGAGAGCAACGACAGGAGCAAGTCCGACACTGATCAGGAGAGCCCGGATGCGCATTCATGCATTCTACGGAGGCCGCAAGCACTCGAACAGGGCACGCAAGCACCCTCAAGTTCCCCCAATGTCATCGCGCGGTTGACTTTGTCGGGTTCCTGTTCGGAGAAGTGTTGCCGCTGACACAAAAGTTTTAATCTCGCTGGCGAGAGTTACAGCTGAGCCGACGACCTCACATAGACGACGAACAACGAGAGATCTCCGATGACCGACGATCCGAATGAGACGGGCCGAAAGAACATGAAGGACTGGGTTGAGTCAGAACTCGAAGAGACTCTCGACGAGACCCTTGAAGCCGAACTCTCCGAGCCGATGCTGAGTGAGGAGCTGCGGGAGATCTACAAAGAGGCCCACCCCGACGCTCTCGACCGGCGCATCTATCTCAGGAATCTCCTCCGTCTCCAGGCAGAGCTCATCAAGATGCAAAGCTGGGTCGAGGCGACCGGTTCCAAGGTTCTGATCATTTTCGAGGGTCGTGACTCCGCCGGCAAAGGCGGCGTCATCAAACGCATCACGCAGCGGCTCAATCCCCGCACCGCCAGAGTGGTCGCTTTGCAGAAACCGTCCGAGCGCGAACAGACGCAGTGGTACTTCCAGCGCTATGTCCCGCACCTTCCATCGGGCGGCGAGATCGTTCTGTTCGACCGCTCCTGGTACAACCGGTCCGGCGTCGAACGCGTCATGGGGTTCGCGAGCGAGAACCAGGTCGAACGGTTCTTTCAGGACGTCCCGGAATTCGAACGCATGCTCGTGCGTAACGGCATCATCGTGTTGAAGTACTGGCTCTCGATCACCGACGAGGAACAGCAGCTGCGGTTCATGATCCGCATCCACGATCCCATGAAGCAATGGAAGCTGTCGCCGATGGACCTGCAGTCGCGCGTCCGCTGGGAGCAGTACACCAAGGCCAAGGAAGAGATGTTCGCGCGCACGAGCATCCCCGAAGCGCCTTGGTACATCGTGGAAGGCAACGACAAGAAGCGCGAACGGCTCAATTGCATCGAGCACCTTCTGTCCAAGATCCCCTATGAGGACGTGCCCTACGACAAGATCGAGCTGCCGGACCGTGTCTTCAGCCCCGACTATGACCGCAAGACACTGTCGCCCGAACTCTACGTGCCAAAGATCTATTAAGTGAGCCTACGAAGAAGCGGACGCCGCGCGCCGCCTCAGCTCACGCGGATGAAACCCGCGAGGCCGGATTTCTGGTGCTCGATCACGTGGCAGTGGAAGGCCCAATCGCCCGGGTTGTCGGCCACGAAGCCGATGTCGATGGTCTCTTCCTTGTCCAGGACGACCGTGTCGGTCCAGTTGGACGGCAGCACGCGCTTGTTCGAACGCAAGGGGCGAAACACCTGACCGTGGAGATGGATCGGGTGCCGGTTCGGGCTCGAATTGCGTAAGCGCAGGACATAGGCCTTGCCGAGCTTCAGCTCCGCGACCGGCGCGATCCCCTTGGCCGCGTCACCGGGCCAAGGCTTGCGGTCGATGGACCAGAACGTATAGCCGAACGAACCGCAAAAGCCGTTGTTCGGCTTCAATCCGTCTGGCGACCAGCCGAAAACCATCTCCACCACTTCCAGCCCCCTCGGATCGAAGTCGGGGACGTCGTTGGGCGGTAGCGGCGTCAACTCATCGAGCGAGCGGCCGAGGCTTGATCCCGTCGCACGCAGCGTCGCCAGCTTCCGCGTCTTCTGGAGGGACCGGTAGGTCACCACGATCTCCTCGCCTTCGGTGTCCGGCATCCGCAGCGCCACGTCGAGCCGCTGTCCCGGCGCGACCAGGATGGGCGCCTCCCCGGTCGGCCACGGCAACTCCTCGCGCAACGGATGGCCGTCAGCGCCGATAATGCGTCCCTCCCCGCCGTCGAAGGTGAGCGGATAAAAGCGCGTGGTGTCGGTCGCGCCGAGGCGCAGGCGCACCAGCGAACCGGCCGGATGCTCGTAGACCGGGTTCTGTTCCCAGTTCGCCGTCATCACCGTGCCGAACGTGCCGGCGCGCGCGGCCGCCCGCGCCGAATAGAGCTGCATGAACTGATCGTCCTTGCCTATGCGGAAGTCGCGCAGGTTCAGGACCGTCTCCCCGTCGAACCCGGGGTCGTCCCTTTCCGCGACGACGATGATCCCGGTGAGCCCGCGCGCGATCTGCTCCATGGTGCGGCAATGGGGGTGATACCAGTACACCCCGGCATCGTCAGGCGTGTAGCTGTAGCGCCAGGTTTCGTCCTGTTGGATCGGAAACTGGGTGAGATACGGAACGCCATCCATCTTGTTCGGCACGCGCAAGCCATGCCAATGGATCGTCGTGGCCTCCTCCAGCGTGTTCGTCACATCGATCGAGAACGGCACCCCTTGCGTCATACGCAAGACCGGCGGCGGCGCGTCGGGAAACACGCTGACCAGATTCTCGGTCACCGCGTCGCGCAGACGGTAGCGCGCGGTCTGGATCCGAAATGTCGATGGCGTCGCCTCGGCGGACTTGGCAAGCGCCGAGACGCCAACCGGGAGCCAAAGGCCAGCCGCGCCTGCCCCGGCCAGCGCCAGGAACGACCGGCGATCCATCTCCGGACTCTTTTTCATTAGAATATTTCCAATGTTTTCAACGATCTATGCGAGACCCTACCCGCTCAAACCGCATGATTCCAGAGGGAGAGCGGACCCGAGACCCGCGTCACGTTGTCGGGTGCGGGAGCCAGGATCGCGGCATACGGGGTGGCGAAAACCGAGACCCCGGTGTAGCTACTAAAGGCAATGGCCCCGTAGCTCAGCAGGATAGAGCATCAGATTCCTAATCTGAGGGTCACAGGTTCGAATCCTGTCGGGGTCACCAAACAAGACAGCCGCTGACGTCTCGTCAGCAATGCCGGGACCTTATCCCAGCACGACCCGGATTATTGGATTCGCCTTCTACGCCCGTGGACTCGACGAGTCCTCGCCGGCCGTCTCTGTGACGACGTAGTTGGTCTGCGACGGGAAGGCGAAGGTAGTGCCGGTCTCACCAATGATCTCGGCGATCGCCAAGAGCAGTTCCTCCTGTGTTGCAAGGAACTTGCCCGGCGCCACATCGAGATAGGCCTGGACTTCGACCTGAATTGACCACTCGCCGAAGCAGACCACATGCGCCCGCGGCGGCGCGAGGCTCTGACTCACATTCGGATGTGACGACAAAAGCTCGCGGATGCTGTTGCACACCGTGCGCAGCTGTTCGGTGGTCGTCTCGTACCGCAAGTCCAGCACGTGCCGGAACAGCAAGTGATCGCGCAGCGCATAGTTCGTCACCTGCGTCTTGGCGAGCATCGAGTTGGGGACCGACGTTACGGTGCGGTCGGCTCCCCGTATCCGCGTCGACCGGAGCCCGATGTACTCGACCGTCCCCTTGATGCCGGCATAGTCGCAAAAGTCACCGACGCGTATGGGGCGATCCGCGTAGAGATTGAGCCCGCCGATCAGATTCTCCAGGCTGTTCTGAGCGGCCAGCGCCACGGCAAGACCACCGACACCAAGGCCGGCCAAAACACCCAGGACCGGCAGACCCAACTGTTGCGCGCCATAAGCCGCGATGCTTGCCACCGCCAAAATCCCAAGGACACGGCCGAGCAGCCGGAGGAGATTGGCATCCAAGCTCTTTTCCGGAATCTGGGGCGACGTGATCACCCATTCCACGAGGATCGAGATGAAGAGCCACGCGACCCACGCGGCCGCTACGTAGAACGCGATCTCGACAAAGAGATCGACCATGTCGGCGAAGGTGCCGAGGACCATGACTTGTTCGGTGATCAGCACCTCGGCGCCGAAGATCCCGATCAACATGGCAACGGGCAGCAAGAGGCGGCGCAGATAGCGCCCAAGCGCACGTGCCTTCGGCTTTGGCTTCGTGACCTGTCTGAGCAGCAGCAAGGCAACCGCCAAAACAGCGAAGATGCCGATCGCGGCAATGATCTTCCATATAGGCGTGTCGAGAACGGGCTGTTTCAACGTGCGCGGCAAGGAGCGCGTCAGATCCGGCGGAATCATCCAGCCGTGGAACTGAAGTTGCGCCTCGCGCCAGTTCGGCACCTGAGAGGGCATCTTCAATGGAAGCTGCTTCGTTAGGTCGTAGAACTCACCGGCCCTGGTGACTGTGTCAGGACTGAAGAGGAATTGCCCTTTCGACGGCCCCTCCATCACCCGGCTGATGGTGATCTCGGTGCCGGGGATGGTCCAGCTGGCAGGTGTGTCACCATCCGGAAAATCGGCGGCATCGGGGATCGAGTCCAAAGGAGGAAGGTCGATGCGGCGCAAGATATCGACGAGGAAGACGACCGCGTCGCCGCCTATTTCGCGCCGTGCACTAGGCCGCACTTGGCTTAGATCGAGCGTTCTGAGCGCCTTGCGCATCAAAGATTCCGCTTCGGCCTGGGCCGCAGGACCGGGTTCGGAACGCAGTTTGATCGCGGCGGACTCGAGGGCCTGGGTGACGTCGAGGAACGTTTGCATCGTCGCCCGCGGGCTCGACGTGTCGATCGCAAGAAGAGGCTTGGCCGTATCGGCCCAAGCCCCGCTTGCGAGAAGAAACAACGTGCTGAAGAGAGCGGCCCGATGCCAGAATCTTCTAATCAACGTCGGCGTCCTTCCGTTCTCGACGGCCTATAGGTGTTCAGGCCCTGATCAGAGTATTCTGATCCAACGAGTGTGTTGTCGTTGATCGGAAGAAATGACGCAGCGGCGCACTCCAAAGTGTTGGAGCGAAGCGAGATGCCCGCGTGGTCTATCGCTGGGCACCATCGTTGTCCTGGCGCGCTTGCGCCCGCTCCGGGTCAAAGAGCGGGCGCCGCGCCAAAGTCAGACAGACGTCTCGGGCTGCGACCCGATCGTGAGCACAGGCAAGGCGTCGCTTTCAAGCTCACCTTGCCTTGCGGCCTAGTTCTTCGTCTGCGCCTTGTCCCAGGTGGACGTGGCGTCCTTGATCATCCCGTCGAAACTGCCGTCCGTGGTCAGGGTCGTGATGCCCTCGCCGAAGCCTGAGGCCAAAGACCGGCACGGCGACTTCTTGGAGAAGGCAACGAACATCTCGGCGGTCAGCAATGCCTGGTCGAGCGGGACGACTTTGTCCTTCAACCCGTCCTTTGCCGCCTCGGCGGTGCCGGGATAGTAGCCCGCGATCAGATAGTCGGCCTTCCCCGACGTAAGCGCTTCGAACGCTTCACCGATGCCGTTCGTGCGCGTGACATCGAGCTTGTCCTTCATGAAGGCATCGAACTCGTTGCCGTAGCTCTCGCCCTTGTTCGTCACGCCCTTCTTGCCGACCAGATCGTTCTTGTCCTTGAAAGGGAACTCCTTGCCCTTGAGCACAAAGACCGCCACGTCGTCGTACATGAACGCGGGTTGGACGTAGTCGAGATAACCGGCACGCTCATCGTTGTAGTAGATGCCGAAGATGAGATCGGCCTTGCCGTCGCGCGTTGCAGCTTGCGCTTCTTCCCAGGTGCCCATGTCTTTCGACTCGAGCGGCACCTTGAGGGTCTTGGCGATCGCCGCGACGAGCTCGGGCGCTGCGCCGGCGATGTTGTCGCCGTCCTTGAACGCGATGACAGGATAGGCCGGATGGCCCGTGGCCGTAATCTTGGTGCAGCTCTCATCCGCAAAGGCATTGCTGCAGGCAAGTCCAAGGGCGGCGGTAATAGCGAAACAAGCAAATTTGTTCATCATTGAAACCCTCTAACGACCCATCTGTGCCTTGATGCGATCCACCTCGGCTTGCGAAATCTTTCCAGCCCGGACCAGTGCTTTGACGCACGCCGGCGACAGGCTCGGACCAGCCTTCCTCATGCAAAGATTGAGTGCCGAGGTTTGCAGCCCGTAATCGCCGCAGAATTTCTTGTAGTCGTTGACGCAATACGTCTCCATATCCTTGGAGATATTGCCGGCTTGTGCCCATGCCACCGATGGGCTCGCACCCGCAAAACACGCGAGCACGGAAAACACGATCGCCGATCTCGAACCTTTGAACGTCATCCAGCGCCTCCTCTTGGTTTGTCCGTACGGTATGCAGTGCGAACTTGGGCCGTTTGTGGGCGATAGGCCCGTCCATCCGAAGAGCTTGGTAAAAATCGTTCCCGTCTTATGGCAGGCATCGTGACGAAACTTGCCGACCTCCTGCCGGTCTTCGGCACGAAGCAGTCACCGCGAGACACACCTTCCACAGCTACATACCTCGAAGTATGTGCAGCCACGCCGTCCTGCGCGCATTTGCACAAGCGACGAGCGCGCGAGCCGCACGCAATCTGCGGGTTCCCCGTCAAGTCTCCAAACACAGCACTGGACTCCGCTATATCTGATCAGATATAGCGGATGCAGCAGTTCTCATGAGTGTCGAGCAAGGCGACCGCGATGAATCCGAGGCCGGTGACGAAGAAGGATGAGGCAACTGGTGCGCGGGCGTCGTCCGTCCAGGACATGGCTCAGCCGCGTCCTTTTCCCCGGCTCCGCATCATGGTGCGGCCGGGCCTCGTGCTGGGGCCCGGAAAAGTGGATCTGCTCGAAACAATCGAGCGCGTGGGCTCCATCTCTGCCGCAGGGCGCGAACTCGGCATGTCCTACCGGCGTGCATGGCTTCTCGTCAGCGCACTCAACGAGATGTTCGGCAAGATGCTCGTAAGCACGTCGCCCGGCGGCTCAGGCGGAGGCGGCGCGCAAGTCACCGACTTCGGCCGAGCGGTCATCGACGCGTATCGGCGCGCGGACGCGCGATCCAATCAAGCCATGCAAGAAGAGTTCGCCCGCATCGGGCACGACATGAGGGACGACTAGGAACACACGGAAGTCTTGGCACGCCGAAAACCGAACGTCGGCGTCTAGCAAAGAAGCGGGGGCTTTTTCAATGAATCGGAAACTGCACAAGGGCGGACTGTGTCTGCTCGCAAGCATCGCTGTGCTTGCTGTCTCAATCGCGAACGCACCGGTGGCCAAGGCTGCCAATGTCGACGAGCTCGAAGCGCAGATGCGGGCCATGGAGGCCCAGATGCAAGAACTGAAACGCCAAGTCGACGAGGCCAAGGCCCAAGCCGCAGCAGCGCGTTCGTCGAACCGCACCCCGGCCGCCGAGCCTCTCGACTTGAAGGTCAAATGGAAAGGCGCGCCGGAGCTTTCCAACAACGACGGAAAGTTCAAGTTCAAAGTACGTGGACGGATCAATGTCGACTACAACGGCATCAATCAGGACACGGCGATCACCGGCGACCCAGACGTCAGCGCGGTCGAGCTACGCCGCGCGCGGCTCGGCGTCGAGGGCGTCCTGTTCTACGACTGGACCTACAAGTTCGAGCTCGATTTCGCCGGCGACAATACGGCCATCAAGGATGCCTACATCGAATACACCGGACTGCCCGTCAATCTGAGAGCAGGTCATTTCAAGACGTACAACTCGCTCGAAGCTCTCATGAGCGCCAACTACATCACGTTCATGGAGAAGGCGTCGTTCATCGATGCCTTCAGCATCGAACGGCTGATCGGCGGCGGCGTGTCCTACTACGAGAACAAGCACTGGACGGCTGAAGCCGGCATTTTCGGCACGGCGGCGGAAGCGAACCAGACGGCGTATTTCGATGACGGCACGACCTTCTCGGCACGGATCACCGCGGCGCCCATCAACCGGGACCGCCAAGTCGTCCATCTGGGCGGCAGCGTCCGCCACCGCGACGCCTCGGGCGAGTCGCGCGACGGCAGCGACGATCCCTTGTTCCGCTATCGCGCCCGGGGAGCGGACCTGCATCTCGCCGATCGCTTTGTATACACGCCGCAATTCGGCGACTCCGATACGCTATGGGCCTTGGAAGGCGCGGTCGTGCTCGGACCGTTCTCCGTTCAGGGCGAATACGCGCAAGACACGGTCGAGGCCCCGACGGCGCTTGGGAGTGCCGACCCGACCTATAACGGCTGGTATGTCGATGCGAGCTGGTTCCTCACGGGCGAATCGAGGCCCTATTCCAAAGGCCAATTCGTACGCGTGAAGGTGCAGAACCCCGTCTATGACGGAAGCGGCGGCTGGGGCGCGTGGCAGATCGCCGGGCGCTACGACGTGATCGATCTTTCCGACCAGTCGGCGCTCATCCCGGGTTGTACCGGCTGCGGCGAGCAGGAGACCTGGCTGATCGGTCTCAATTGGTATCTCAACGACTACGCGCGGCTGATGCTGAACGTGAACCAGTCGGAGATCTCAGGTGGGGTCAACGACGGCGCCGAGATCACCGGTGTCGGCATGCGCGCCCAGCTCGATTGGTAGCGTCTCGCAAGGAAAAACAGAACGCGGACTCTTGCGAAGGCTCTCGCCCGCGTCCGCGTCCGACCAGTGAGGCAAATAAAAGCCCGCCCCGAGCTCTCTAAGGGCTCGGAGCGGGGCGGCCATGAAAATCACGGCCAGCACTTGGGATACCGAGACATCGGCCGATTTCGCCGCGCGATATCCCTACGCTACTAGTCGCGGTCGTAGCCCACGAGGATCTCGCCGGTGGCCGGATGCACATGGACCTCCATGCGCGTGCCGTTCTTGACGACGTCGGCCTCGTAGGCACCGTCGTCCGCCTCGATCTCGGTGACCTTGTAGCCCTTCGAAGAGAGACGATCGGCAATCTCCGACGGGGCCAGCCACTGATCCCGGGGCACATTCAAGCGATTGGCGTCCCGATCGGCCAAGGCCAGGGTGGGAACGGCGATCAGCATCGAGAGACCGAGCACGGCGTTGGTGGCATACTTCTTCATGGTTTTGCTCCTCAGTTTTTTCGGTGTTCTGTTGCCTGCGCCGAACCTGCCAGAACCTCTCTGACGGCGCCCTGACCCGCCATGTCAGTGAAATGTCAGCCATTCCCACCCACATTCACTTTTATGTCCGGACCTATTTTCGAACACCGCGCCTGGCTTGCCGCAATGGCGCTGGTTTTTGCTGTGGCGATAGCCACCGGAGCCGCCTATGGCGGTGACGATATCGGCCACCAGGAGGCACGGCGCCTCGTGAAGGAAGGTCGTGTCCTGCCGCTTGCCGAAATCCTCGAGCGCGCAGGCGACAAGGCGTCCGGCGACCTGCTCGAAGTCGAGCTCGAACTCGACGACGGCGCCTATGTCTACGAGCTCAAGATCCTGGGGCCGGACGGCAAGGTGAGGGAAATCGAGGTCGATGCGCCGACCGGAAAGATCCTCGATATCGAGGACGACGACTGATGCGAATACTGATCGTGGAGGACGACGCGCGCATCCGCTCGGAGATCGAGCGGACCCTTTCGGCCGCCGGCTATGGCTGCGACCTGGCCACCGACGGCGAGGACGCCTGGTTCCGGGGCGAAACCGAGGCATACGATCTCATCATCCTCGATCTGGGCTTGCCGAAGATGGACGGGCTGGTCGTGCTGAAGCGCTGGCGCGCCGCAGGGCGCCAAGTGCCCGTTCTCGTGCTGACCGCCCGCGGCGCATGGCCCGAACGCGTCGAGGGTATTGACGCCGGCGCCGACGACTACCTCGCCAAACCCTTCCGCATGGAGGAACTCGTGGCGCGCGTGCGCGCGTTGATCCGGCGCGCTGCCGGCCACGGAACACCTATACTGGAAGCCGGGAACATGCGGCTCGACACCAAGCAGATGCACCTCGCCGTGGACGGCGTCCAGGTTCAGGTGTCCCCGCTCGAATACCGCTTGATGGCGTATCTGATGCACCACAAGGGCCGCGTCGTTCCGGCGGGCGAACTCCTGGAGCATCTCTACGGCGACGACGATTCGCGCGACGCCAACGCCTTGGAGGCCGTCATCACCCGTCTGCGCAAGAAGCTCGGCGCGGGCGCCATCGAGACCCGGCGCGGGTTCGGCTATTCCATCGCCAACGGAGAGAGCGCATGAGCTTCTCGTCCTTGCGGTTTCGGCTGCTCCTCGGTGCCGTTGGCTTTGTCCTCGCAGCCCTGGCGCTCGCGGCCGGCGGCCTGACATTTCTCTTCAGGGATCACGTCGAGCGCTGGGTGGATGGCGAACTCGACGGCTATCTCGACCAGGTGATCGCCGGTATCGACAAAGATGCCGACGGCACATTCACCGTGACCGCGCCCCCTGCGGATCCGCGCTTCGAACAGCCCTTGTCGGGCCGGTACTGGCAGATCGTGGTCGTGCCGGACGGACCTGTCCTGCGTTCGCGGTCGCTCTGGGACTTCGAGATCGATCTGCCGTCCGACGGGGACGTCGACGACGCGGCCCATCACTCCCGTGTGGCAGGACCGGACGGCAGCCAACTCTATCTGCTGCAGCGCCGCGTTGCGCTCTCCGACCGTCTCGGCGGGGCCACGGCGCAGGCCGCCGTCGCCGTCGATGCGGCCGAGGTCTCCGCGGCCGTATACCGCTTCGCCTCGGTGCTCGCGCCGTTTCTTCTTTTTATCGGCGTCCTGTTGGTTCTCGCGTCCTGGTTCCAGGTTCGCGTCGGCTTGAGGCCCCTCGCCGCCATGCAGCAGAAACTCGGCGCCATTCGAACCGGCAAGCGCGGGCGCCTGGGCGGCGGCTTTCCGGACGAAGTCCAGCCGCTTGCGTCGGAAGTCGACGCGCTGCTCGATGCCCGCGACCAGCAGGTCGAGCGGGCGCGACTTCGCGCCGCCGATCTCGCGCACGGTCTCAAGACGCCGCTACAGGTGCTTCTGAGCGACGCGGATCAGTTGAAGCGCAAGGGCGAGTTCGAGGTCGCCGCGGAGATCGAGGAGATCGTCCAGGCGCTGCAGCGCCACGCGGACCATCAGCTCTCGCGGGCGCGCATCGCATCGCCCAATCCGAACGTCGCCGCGGATGTCGGCGAGGTCGCCGCGCGCGTGGCGCGCGTTATGCAGCGGACCCCGGAAGGGCGACGGCTCAAATGGAAGCTCGATCTTCCGTCCGAGATCGTCGCGCGTATCGACCCCGACGATCTGTCCGAAGCCATCGGAAACCTGACCGAGAACGCCGTGCGCCATGCCAAATCCACGGTCGCGATTGCCGCGCGGCGCGACGCGGACACGACCAGCATCGTCGTGAGCGACGACGGGCCCGGAATCCCTGCCGAGCAGTGGGACAGGATGCTGACGCGGGGCGCACGCCTCGATACATCCGTGCCCGGCACGGGGCTTGGCCTCGCCATCGTCAAGGACATCGTCGACGTTTGGTCGGCCGACCTGTCCTTCAAGACGGCGGAACGGCAATTTTGTGTGACGATGTCGATCCCGGCAAAAGAAGCCGCCGTGATCCGGCTCAATCCGGCGCGCGAAGCCTAAACTACTGGACGCCGCTCTCGATCGCGGCTTGAACGGCCGCGTCCGGATTGCCGAGCCAGCTGCGCTTGTCGTCGCTGATCAGAAGGCCCCACGCCTGCCGCGCTTCGGGCGCGAACAGCACATAGACTTCGTTGCCGCCGCAATCGTGCGGTTTGCAAATCCAGCCAAGGGTATAGGACTGCCCCGCCACCGGAACCGTCGTCACCGGCGTGGAGACTGCGCCTTGAGTTTTGGTGAAGGTGTCGACCCATGCCGGCAGCTTTTCGCTCGCGACCATCTCTTTCCAGGCCGTGAGGTAGGCTGGCTGCTCATTCATCAGATCGGGGAGATACGGGCCCTCGGGGGCCTGCGCCATGGCCGGAGCGGCCCCAAACAGAAGAAGAGTGAGCAGGAATCTGGCAAGCATTGGTCGCTCCATGACGAAAAAGGGAGGCCGACCTTAGCATGCGAACAGGAGCCGGAAAGCAGTTCAGATCCCCCTAGATCAATCTGCTATGTCAAAACTTCTCCCGCGATCGGTCTCCCTGCCGGACGCACGGCGGGCGGTCCGTTGAGTGGCATAATAAAGGCGTGATGGAAGACAGCACGGAGCACGACGACAGCCGGCAGCGCGCACAAGCCCGGATCATTGCGCCCGTTCGCGATACGTTGCGTCGTGCCGCCTTGCTCGCCGTGGCCGCGGGGCTCATCTGGCCGCTTCAAGCCGCACTGATCGCCTGGATCATCTCGGTCGGGGTCGCGGGCTCGGGCTCGGACGCGAGTATGGCGGACAACACACTGCTCGCGATCGCGGGCTTTGTTGTGTTGGGCGTCATCCGGGCCGGTCTCGACCGGCTTTCGGGCCGTCTTCTTTTCGACGCCGCCGACCGCACCATCGCCCGTGAGCGCGAGATCCTGATCCGGCGCGAGGCGCGCAACCCGTCCGAGGCGGGCTCGGCCGAGATCGCAGCCCTCGCCGTGCAGAAACTGCCGCTGCTTCAGGCATGGGTGACGCGCTACCACGTCGCCATGATGCGCACGGCGATCCTGCCGCTGGCGCTGGCAGCGCTCGTCATCACGGTGTCCTGGGCTGCGGGCCTGCTCCTTCTGATTTCCGGCCCGCTGATCCCGATCTTCATGGCGCTGGTCGGCATGGCGGCGGAAGACGCCTCGCGCCAGCAGATGCGCGAGATCGGCACCATGAACGACATGCTGATGGAGCGGCTCTCTGCCATGCTCGACATCCGCCTGCTCGGAGCCACACAACGGGCCGCCCGCGATTTCGAGGCGCGTGCCGAAAGCCTGCGCGAGAAGAGCATGGCGGTGCTGCGCATCGCCTTCCTGTCCTCGACGGTGCTCGAACTGTTCGCGGCCATCGGCGTCGCGATGATGGCCGTGTTCGTCGGCTTCTCCCTCCTCGGCGAACTCAATTTCGGCACTTGGGGCACGCCGCTTACGCTGCGGGAAGGCATATTCCTGCTCTTGATCGCGCCGGAATTCTTCCAGCCCATGCGCGACCTTGCCGCCGCCTGGCATGACCGAGCGGCAGGCTTCGCGGTCGTCGCCGACCTCGACGCGCTCGATGAAGCGGAACGCGTGGCTTTGGTGGGTACGGGCATGCGCGCCGCGCCGCTCGACGGACCGGCGTCCGTCGCGCTGTCGAAAGCAGTAGCCGCCCTGCCCGGCCGCGCGCTCCCCCTCCCCGACCTCGCGCTGAAAGCCGGAGAGTCCGTCGCGCTGACCGGTCCCAGCGGGTCCGGCAAGACGACGGCGCTCGCAAGCATCGCCGGGCTCGTGCCGCTGGATGCGGGCGCCATCACGGTCTGCGGGCGGGCGCTTGGGGCCGAGACGGCGGACGCCTGGCGCGCACGCTTGTCGCTGATCCCTCAGCGGCCGCATTTTCCCGACGAGACGCTTGCCGCCTGGCTCGACCCGGACGATACGGGACGCGACCCTGCCCCCGCGCTCGACATCGCCGGCGCGCGCGACGTCGTCGAGCGATTGCCCCACGGCCTTGCGACGACGCTTGGCGAGACCGGCGGCGGCGTATCGGGTGGCGAGGCGCGCCGCCTGATGATCGCACGCGCGGCTCTCGACGATAGCGACGTGATTCTTGCCGACGAACCGACGGCGGACCTCGACGCGGATACCGCGAAACGCGTGATCGAGGCGCTCGTCCGGCTGAAAGAGCAAGGACGTACACTTATCGTGGCGACCCACGACCCGGCGCTGGCTTCCGCCATGGACCGCCAAGTGCATTTGCCGCTCGTGCACGCACTTCACGCCTCCGAGGGGGGCCGATGAAGGCGCTCGTCCATGTCCTGCGCTTCCTGCTGAGCGCCGCGCCCTGGGCCATGGCCCGCGGCGCCCTGCTTTCGATCACGGTGCTGCTCATGGGCGCGGCCCTGCTTGGCCTGTCGGGCTGGTTCATCACGGCCTCGGGCCTTGCCGGGATCGCCGGCATCGGCATCGCCTTCGATTTCTTTCGTCCCTCGGCGGGCGTCCGTTTCCTGGCGCTCGGCCGCGCCGCGGCCCGCTATGGAGAAAGACTCCTCACCCACGACGCGACCTTACGCGCGCTGGCGAAGCTGCGCGTCAGGCTCCTGGAACAGGAGGCGACGCGGGACGCGCGCGGCCTCATGCAACTGCGCAGCGAAGGCGTTCTGACGCGCATCGTCGCCGACGTGGACGCGCTGGACGGGCTTGCCTTGCGCCTGCTGCTCCCGGTCATGGCGGCACTGTTGGCTCATCTCGCTGTGTTCTGGGTACTGGGATGGCTCGTTGGATGGCCCATGGCCTGGGCCATCCTCATCGGCTACGTGCCGTTCGCGGCGCTGATCCTGTGGCGCCTCGGTCGCGAAGGTCTACACCCATCGCACACCGCGGAGATCGAGGCGCAAGACCTGCGGCGTGGGCTGATCGACACGATCCGGGACCGCGAAGCCCTGATCCTGCGCGGCCGCATTGGCGCACGGGAAGACGTGCTGTTGAAGACCGACGGAAGACTGAGGCAGGCGGCCCGGCAACTCGATGAGGCGGAGCGCGCGGCCGCGTTCCGCTTGAGCGTTCTCGTCACCCTCGTCGCCGGGGCGGCGCTCGCGATCGGCGTCTGGCTGGTAACGGACAACGGGACCGGCCCGGCCGTCGCCGCCATCGGCGTGTTCGTGGCCCTAGCCCTCGCGGAGACAGTCCTGCCGTTGCGGCGCGGCTTCGCCGAACTCGGCCGCATGGCGGGCGCCGCGCAGCGTATCGGCGGCTTCGATGCGGCCCAGCCTTTACGCACCGCGATTCCCACAAGCAGCGCCAGCCAGCCAGCGCCGGCTCCCACGCGTGGAGATGAGCCGGCCGTGCTCACCATTTGGCGCCCCGATTTCAGCCTCGACCTGCGCGCGGGCGACACCGCCGCTCTCACGGGCGCAAGCGGCATCGGTAAGACGACGCTCCTGCTGCAGATCGCCGGGCTCCTGGCGGCGGGCCCGCAGGACGGCGGCCAGGAAATCGCCGTTCTGGGAAAACCCCCATGCGACTGGGAAGATTCGGCGTTCCGGGAAGTCGTCACCATGGTGCCCCAGCGCAGCGCGCTTCTGCGCGGCACGGTGCGTGAGAATTTGGCCCTGGCCGCCGACGCGACCGACGACGAGATGTGGGCGGCCTTGGCGGCAGCGGATCTCCAACACACGTTCGACGCGCGCGGTGGGCTGGATACACAACTCGGCGAGGGCGGCGCCGGTCTCTCCGGCGGGCAAGCCAGGAGACTATGTCTCGCGCGCGCCTTGCTGAAACGCCCCCGCCTGCTGCTGCTCGACGAGCCCACCGAAGGGCTCGACGATGAAAGTTCACACCTCGTACTTATTGGCATTCGCCGGGCGCTGCCGGATGCTGCTATTGTAGCGGCGCTTCATCGGGGGGCTGGGCACCCCGTCTTCGGGCACCGGTGTGCCCTGACGGTTTCTCCCCGCATTTGAGGTATGTCACAGTGTCTCTGTGACAGGGTGTTAGGAGCGTCCCGCGCGCCGTGGCTGTAAGGTCCCGGAGCTGAGAAGTGCGCACCAAAGGCTGGGAGACCGTTTGTCATGGAACTCGGTGTCGTCGAACTATCGCGACTGCAATTCGCGATGACCGCGATGTATCACTTTCTCTTCGTCCCACTGACGTTGGGTCTGTCGATCATCATCGCGATCATGGAGACGGTCTATGTGATGACCGGCCGGCCAATCTGGCGGCAGATGACCAAGTTCTGGGGCACCCTGTTCGGCATCAACTTCGTTTTGGGCGTCGCGACGGGCATCACCATGGAATTCCAGTTCGGCATGAACTGGAGCTACTACAGCCACTATGTCGGCGACATTTTCGGGGCGCCGCTCGCCGTCGAGGGCCTGATGGCCTTCTTCCTCGAAGCGACGTTCGTGGGCCTTTTCTTCTTCGGCTGGGACAAGCTTTCGAAAGTCGGCCACCTCACGGTGACCTGGCTCGTGGCGCTCGGCTCGAACCTGTCCGCGCTGTGGATCCTGATCGCCAACGGCTGGATGCAGAACCCCGTCGGCTCCGTCTTCAATCCGGACACGATGCGGATGGAAATGACGTCGTTCTACGACGTCCTGTTCAACCCCGTCGCACAGGCCAAGTTCGTACACACCGTTTCGGCCGGCTATGTCACCGCTTCGGTCTTCGTCCTTGGCGTCTCGGCCTGGTACCTGCTCAAGGACCGGCATGTGGAGCTGTCGCGCCGGTCCATTTCGGTCGCAGCCGCCTTTGGCTTGGCTTCGGCGCTGTCGGTCGTGGTGCTTGGCGATGAATCGGGCTACACGGCCAGCCACACCCAGAAGATGAAACTCGCCGCGATCGAGGCCATGTGGAAGACGGAGAAGCCGCCGGCCTCCTTCACGCTGATCGGCTTCCCGGATCAGGAAGCCCGCGAGACGCACTACGCCGTCCACATTCCGTGGGTCATGGGCATTATCGGCACGCGCTCCCTGACCGACCCCATCCCCGGCATCGAGGAACTCGTCGCCGAAGCGCAAAAGCGCATCGAAAGCGGCGTCGTGGCCTACGACGCGCTGATGCAAATCCGCGCCGAGCGGGAGGCGGCCCGGGCAAGCGGTATTCGACCGGATAGAGACCCCTCCGCCGTGACGATCTCGCCGGAGCTTCGCAAGGCGTTCGAGGACAATTCCGACAATCTCGGTTTCGCGCTCCTGCTGAAACGCTACGTGGACGATCCGGCCAAAGCCACGCCGGAGCAGATCGAAAAAGCCGCCAACGACACGATCCCCGGGGTCGCGCCGCTGTTCTGGGCGTTCCGCATCATGGTCGGCCTCGGCTTCCTGTTCATCGCCTTCATGGCCTACTTCTTCTGGAAGTCGAGCTTCGGCGGCGAGCGCTATCCGCGCTGGGCCTTGATCTTCGCGGTGTTCCTCATCCCCGCGCCTTGGATCGCAGCCGAGATGGGCTGGTTCGTCGCAGAGTTCGGCCGCCAGCCTTGGACTGTCGACGGGGTCCTTCCCACCGCGCTGTCCGCAAGCCAGCTCTCGGTGCAGGATCTCCTCATCACCTTGGCCGGATTCGTCACCTTCTACTCGATCCTCTTCATCATCGAGATGGCCCTGATGATCAAATACATCCGGAAAGGGCCGTTCCAGGACGTAGAGGAAACCGAAGCCTGGCAGGCGCAGCATGAGCGCCGGCTGGGTGCAATGGATGAGGGCGCTCTCGCCGCCCCGGCCCCCGCGGAGTAAATGTCATGATCCTTGCCGACTTGATCACATACGACGTTCTTCGCGTCATTTGGTGGGTGCTTCTGGGCGTTCTCCTCATTGGGTTCGCGATGACGGACGGCTTCGACATGGGCGTCGGCGCGCTCCTGCCTTTCGTGGCGAAGACCGACGTCGAGCGCCGCATCGCTATCAACACCGTGGGCCCTGTCTGGGAAGGCAACCAAGTCTGGTTCATTCTTGGCGGCGGCGCGATCTTCGCGGCGTGGCCGCTCGTCTACGCGGTCAGCTTCTCCGGTTTTTATCTCGCGATGTTCGCCGTGCTCGCGGCACTCATCTTGAGGCCCGTCGCGTTCAAATATCGCTCCAAGCGCGACGGACAGGCCTGGCGCAGCACCTGGGACTGGGCCCTGTTCGTCGGCGGCGCGGTCCCTGCCCTCATCTTCGGCGTCGCGGTCGGAAACGTCCTCGAAGGCGTGCCCTTCAGGCTGTCGCCGGAACTGGTCTCCTATTACGAGGGCAGCTCCTACCTTTGGAAATTCCTCGACCTGTTGAACCCCTTCGCGCTTCTGACGGGCATTGTATCCGTGGCCATGCTGCTGACCCATGGCGCGGCCTGGCTCGCCCTGAAGGCCGAGGATCCCGTGGCCGCACGGGCGCGGTCCATCGGATCGGTGGCGGGCATGGTGACCATCGCCGGCTATGCCTTGGCCGGGCTGTGGCTCGCCTTCGGCTTCCAGGGCTACGCCATCGTGGGCGAGGTCGTGACCGACGGACCGTCCAACCCGCTCTTTTCCGAGGTGACGCGCTCCAGCACATGGCTGACGGCCTATGCCGACCGGCCGTGGATCGTGATCGCGCCGATCCTGGGCTTCGCCGGCATGATCATGGCCGTGCGGGACCTGCGCTCGGACCGCGAAGTTTCCACGCTGCTGTGGTCGCAGCTCGGCATCTTCGGCGCCATCTCGTCCGTCGGACTGACGATGTTCCCCTTCATCCTGCCGTCGTCGTTCGATCCGAATTCCTCGCTGACCGTCTGGGACGCCTCGTCGTCCCACAACACGCTGTTCATCATGCTGATCGCGACGGTCATCTTCATGCCGATCGTCCTCGCCTACACGGCCTGGGTCTACAAGGTCCTGTGGGGCAAGGTGACCGAGGCGGAGGTGACCGGTTCCTCCGACTCCGTCTACTAAGAAAGGAGCCCGACACAATGTGGTATTTTGCTTGGCTTCTCGGGCTGCCCTTGGCCGCGATGTTCGCGGTCGTGAACGCCATGTGGCTGGAGATGCAGCGCGACCGCATGCTGATCGAGCAGCAGGGCGGCGGCGAACCCACGGACAGCTGATCCGGCAGCCCTTCAGGCGCCGCAAACGGGCCATCCACGTGTGACGGCTTGCGTCATAGTTCCACTAGCCTGCGCACGCTAACCTGTGCCCCGCATCGGCCCGACCCGGCCGTGACCGGTACTGGACAGCGAAGGACGCAAGGACGATGGACCTCATGACCCCCGAGCAAGGCACGGCCACACCCCAAAGCCTGAAAGACAAAGTCTCCCTCGTCACCGGCTCGACCAGCGGCATCGGTCTTGGCATCGCCCGCGCCCTCGCGTCCGCCGGTTCCGCCGTGGTCCTCAACGGGTTTGGCGATCCCGACGCAATCGACGCGGAGCAGAACGCGATCGCCGAGGAATTCGGGGTGCCCGTGACCTATTCCGGCGCGGACATGTCCAAGCCCGAGGACATCGAAGAGATGTTCACGTACATCCTCGGCGAATTCGGCGCGGTGGATGTCCTGGTCAACAATGCGGGCATCCAGCATGTCGAGCCGCTCGAGACCTTCCCTGTCGCCAAATGGGACGCGATCCTCGCGATCAACCTGAGCTCGGCCTTCCACACGACCCGGCTCGCGCTGCCCGGCATGGTGGAGAAGGGTTGGGGGCGGATCATCAATGTCGCCTCGGCTCATGGCCTGATCGCGTCGCCGTTCAAATCCGCCTATGTGGCGGCCAAGCACGGCATGGTCGGCTTGACCAAGGTCACGGCCCTGGAAGCCGCCGAAAAGGGCATCACCTGCAACGCCATCTGCCCGGGCTATGTCTATACGCCCCTCGTGGAGAAGCAGATCGGCGAGCAGGCTGCCGCCCACGGCATCCCCCGCGAAGACGTCATCCGCAACGTCCTCCTGGCCGGCCAGCCCAACAAGCGCTTCGCGACCGTGGAAGAGCTGGGCGGCATCGCGCTCTTCCTCACCTCCGACGCCGCCACCTCGATCACCGGCACCACGATCTCGGCCGACGGCGGCTGGACAGCGCACTAGCTCTTAGGATCCCGACAGTTCCGGCTACGGACCAGCCCGTTAACCGCCCCAGGGGAGCATTTTCTCAGCGGCGCGCCGGGCGCGAATCTGTGCTCTATTGGGCGCCGTGAGACTCGTGATTCTGATCCTGCAGCGTCTGGCGGTCCTCGCCCTGGGCGCCGTTGGTATCTGGCTGATCGTCAACGTATTCCAGTGGGTCGACGGGGAACTGCCGTCGGTCCTCGCGCTCGTGGCTACCTATGCGCTCGGGGCCTACGTCATCCTTCCCTATACCGTGCGGATGGGCCTCATGGTCCTCCGGCACAAGCACGTGCCGAGTTTCACCATTACCGGCGACGGCCTGCCGGGCGATCCCGTCAACCTGGCTTTGGAGGGGACCTTCGATGAACTGCGCGCCGCCTTTGCCAAGGCGGGGTGGCACGAAGCCGACCCGCTCACGCTGTCGAGCTCCTGGGGGATGGTCCGGGCGTTCGTCCTTAACACGTCCTATCCCAAGGCGCCGTTCTCGACGCTCTACCTGTTCGGGCGCGGCCAGGACATCGGCTTCCAGAAGCCCATCGGCAACAGCCCGCGCAAACGCCACCATGTCCGGTTCTGGGCGAAGTGCCTGACCGAGGCGCAGACCGTGGACGATGTTTTTTGGCATGGCACCAACCGGCCCGACACCCGCGAGCGCGTCCTATGGGTCGGCGCCGGCACCAAGGATACGGGCTTCTCCCTGACGCGCCTCACCTTCCAGATCACCCATGCGACCGACTCGGACACCAACGCCGAACGGGACTTCATCATGGCCGAGCTTTCCCGCCACGGCACGATCGGTGTCGTCGACCTGTACGAGGCGGGCGAGGAACTGGCGGCCGGAAAGGTCAACCATTACGTGACCGACGGGATCATCGCCGTCGCGCCGCTCACGGCGGAGGCGGCCCCGCCAGTGGCCTGAGCGCCGCAACAAACGGGCAAAGAAGAGAGAAAACCCCGGCCGCACGAGGCGCCCGGGGCTTTCTGAGGACTAGATAATAGTCAGGGAAGTTCCGACTGTAGCGCTCTCTCATGACAGATTTACAACAAGACGAGCCACAGAAATTACTACCTAAGTCATTCTTCTGCATATCGGATTGGCTATGGTGACCCGACACCAAGGAGACGCCTGCAATGCGAATGATGATGCGATTCTCAATTCCCGTGGAGCGTGGAAACGAAGCCTTCGAGGACGGCTCTTTGGGGCAGGTCATCCAGGCCGTGATCACCGAAACTCAGGCCGAGGCCGCCTACTTCATGGTCGAGGGCGGCGAGCGCACAGGCTACATCTTCTTCGACCTGGAGGACGTGGCTCTCCTGCCGAAATTGAACGAGATGATGTTCGCCGCGCTGGATGCCGCCATCGACATCGTTCCGGCCCTGACCTTCGACGATCTCAAGCGCGGCCTCTCCTCCTAGCCGATCGCGTCGACACGACGACCGTAGGCGACGGCTGGACGGCCGCCCCGGAGCCAATTGCGCCTGTCCACGCCCGGACCGGCGCGACCCGTATGGCTGGCAAAGAGCGGCGCGGTGTCATACGCCTTTCAACCACAATCCTCGCTAGGATCGCCGATCAACAGAGCGCCACGAAGGACCCGATACCGAGAGACGAATGAACGACAAGACAGTGCTGGACCGGGCCCCCGGTCTGAAAAAGTTCTTCATCGATATCCGCAGCAACAAGATTTTCGAGCTGTTCGTCATCACGGTCATCGTGATTTCGGCACTCAAGGTCGGCATCGGCACCTATCCCCTAGGGCCCAAGCTCACCGCGGGGCTCAAGGCTCTCGACTATGCCGTCACGATCTTCTTCCTGGTCGAGCTGCTCATCCGCATGGCGGCGGAGCACAATCTGAAGCGGTTCTTCTCGAAAGGGTGGAACATCTTCGACTTCGTGATCGTGACCGCGAGCCTCATTCCCATCGACGAGAGCGAGATGGCGCTTCTCGGACGGCTACTGCGCATCTTCAGGGTGCTGCGGCTCGTATCGATGATCCCGGAACTGCAGGTGCTGCTGAATGCGCTGCTCCAGGCGATCCCGCGCATGGGCTACGTGACGCTTCTGATGTTCATCATCTTCTACATCTACGGCGCCGCCGGCAGCATCTTCTTCGCGGAGATCAATCCGACCCTGTGGGGCAACATCTCCATCGCCATGCTGACGCTCTTCCGCGTGGCGACGTTCGAGGATTGGACCGACGTGATGTACGAGACCATGGCGGTCTATCCGCTGAGCTGGCTGTTCTATCTCAGCTTCATCTTCCTGGTGGCCTTCATCTTCCTCAACATGATGATCGGCATCGTCATCCAAACCTTGCAGGCCGAACACGAAAAGCTGGAGGGGAACCCCGACGCACATGCGCCGGAGATGATCGCGAGCGAAAACCCCATCACCGCCCCGTCCATCGATGCGCGGCTTGCGCGGATCGAGGCGCGCCTCGAGACCCTGTCCGGCGCGCTGCTTTCGAACGCCAAGCGGGAGGGGACCTGAGGGACAGGCCGTAGAGCCCTGCCCTCCTCAGCAACCTGGAGGGGGCAAGATGCTTCAAGCGGAACGGCTTGCTGGAACGGGCCGCCGGACGTAAGAAACAGGCATGCTGAAGCTCCTCGCGAGAACGCTCTCCGTTTCGCTGGTCGTATGCGCTGCTGCCGCGCATGCGGAAACCCCGTCCGGAGAAACCACCAGCCGCATGCAGCCCTCTCCTGCTCCCCGGCTCGCCCCGGCGGAACTCAATCAGGTACGGGCCACACGGGCAGAGCGCGAGGCGCGCAGCCGGCGGCACTCTTTGTCCAATATCCGAATGTCGCCCCGTGGCGCGGCGCCAGGACCGAACCCGCGGCTGGCCCATACGGACCTACAGGCCGGTGCGCGATCGACCGTGACCGTCAGTCCGCATGCGACGGACCCCGGGGCGCCACGCCAGGCTATGACACGGTCGGCTGAACGGGACATGCGGGCGCCGTCGTCGCCCTCTCCCGAACGCGGCGATCCGAACCTCGCGCCGCGCATGAGTGCCGCCGAGGATCTTAGAAAGTCGCGCGCGACTTTCGAGGACTGGCTGTTCGGCCGCTAGGGCCTAGCGCGCGTTGACGATGAGATTGTCGAAGCTGAAAGTAGCTGGCGCACCATCCGGCGAGATGCCGTAGAGACCCACCGCACCGCCATCCTTGGGGCCCTTCGCCTTGAAACGGCGGACTTCCGTCCCGTTCACGATCAACGTGGCATCTTTCGGCTGCAGCGCGAGTTCGATGTTGTTGACAGCGCCGGCGCCCGCGTTGACCGCGTCGGCTTCCTGGGTGAACAGGGTCTTCGACTCACCGTCTTCCATGCGGCGGACTTCGACCCAGCCGTCGGCCCACACGAAGACCGCGTAGTAGTTCTGCCAATCTTGCCACCAGAACACGACGCCTGCCGGACTGTCGGAAGCCTTCTCGGCTTCCTCGATCGTCACGTCGACGCAGACGTCGGCGGCCTTCGTCTTCGTCTCGAGATTGACGACCCCTCCCGAGCCTTGGATCTGGAGAGCATCGTCATTGATGAGAATGCTGTCATCCGCACTGCCCCACGAGACATCGAGAAAATCGAATTCGTCTTCGTACAGGGCGGTTTCGGGATCGCAGGCGGCGAACGCACCATGACCCGCAACGAGCACGGTCAGCGCCACCACAAGGCCGGCGAAACGCGAGAATGAAGTGCTCATTGCTTTCCTCCCATCGGAACCGCAGGGCAGGCTCGCGCGCCGGCGCAATGCCAAATGAAGTCTGGCGCCTCAGCGCGTGGGCATCGGCTCGTCGCCGCGGTAGTCGTAGAAACCGCGATTGCTCTTGCGTCCCAGCCACCCGGCTTCAACGTATTTCACGAGAAGCGGGCACGGCCGGTACTTGGAATCCGCAAGCCCCTCATAAAGGACCTGCATGATCGAAAGGCAGGTATCCAGCCCGATGAAATCGGCAAGCTGCAAGGGCCCCATCGGGTGGTTTGCTCCAAGCCGCATGGCCGTATCGATCGCGTCCACGGAGCCCACGCCCTCGTAAAGCGTGTAGACCGCTTCGTTGATCATCGGCAGCAGGATGCGGTTGACCATGAAGGCGGGAAAATCTTCGGACACCGCAATGGTCTTACCCAGCGAGCCCACGAGTTCCTTCGCGCGCACGAAGGTCGCATCGTCGGTTGCGATACCGCGGATCATCTCCACCAGTTCCATGACCGGAACCGGGTTCATGAAATGCATACCGATGAAGCGCTCGGGCCGGTCGGTCGTGGCGGCAAGACGCGTAATGGAAATGGAGGACGTGTTCGTCGCAAGGATCGTATCCGGCTTCAGGAACGGACACACCGCGACGAAAATCTTGCGCTTGACCGTTTCATCCTCGGTCGCCGCCTCGATAACGAGATCGGCGTCCGACAGGCCCTCGTAGTTCTCCGCAAAGGAAATCCGGGCCAGAGCCGTGTTCATTTCGTCCTCGGAGATCTTCCCCTTGGACGCTTGGCGCGTGAGGTTCTTGGTGATCGACCCGACGGCCGAGTCATAGGCTTCCTTGGAAAGATCGTTGATGGCCACATCGTAGCCGCTGAGCGCGACCACATGCGCGATACCGCGTCCCATCTGGCCCGCGCCAACGACGCCCACTTTACGAATAGGCTCCACTCTACGCTCCTGCTCCGAAACCGGGCCGTCGCCCGGCCCGTCCATCGTGACTTACCCAGCCAGTCCCGCGCGTTGTCCGCACGTGACTAGTCTCCGTAGCCTGCCTTCTTCAGCTCGTCATTGAGCTCAGGCAGGACCTCGAACAGATCGCCAACGAGACCGTAGTCCGCAACCTGGAAGATCGGGGCTTCCGCATCCTTGTTGATCGCGACGATCACCTTGGAATCCTTCATGCCCGCGAGATGCTGAATGGCGCCTGAAATACCGACGGCGACATAAAGCTCCGGCGCAACCACCTTGCCGGTCTGGCCGACCTGATAATCGTTCGGCATGAAACCGGAGTCTACGGCTGCTCTCGACGCACCGATAGCCGCCCCGAGGCGGTCGGCGACAGGCGCGATGAGCTTCTCGAAATTCTCGCCGGACTCCATGCCGCGGCCGCCGGAAATCACCACGCGGGCCGCCGTCAACTCGGGCCGCTCGCTCTCGGTGATTTCGGCACCGACAAAACTGGAGGACGGCACCTCGTCACCGGCGCCAACCGTCTCGACGCTCGCCGAACCGCCCTCGCCCGTCGCCGCGAAAGCCGTCGTGCGCACGGTGGCGACAATGGTCTTGTCGGACGTCTGCACGGTCTCCAGCGCGTTGCCGGCATAGATCGGCCGCACGAACGTGTCGGGCGACTTCACTTCGATGATGTCGGAGATCTGTCCCACGTCGAGCAGCGCGGCCACGCGCGGCAGGACGTTCTTGCCCATGGTCGTCGCAGGCGCCAGCAGCACCGAGTAATCCGACATGAGCGGCAGGATCGTCGCCGTCGTATCTTCGGCCAGACGGTGCGCCAGCTGCGGCGCGTCGGCCAGCAGGACCTTGCGGACACCGTCGAGCTTGGCGGCCTCGTCGGCCACGGCCTGACAGCCTTCGCCGGAGACCAGAATATCCACGTCGCTTCCAAATGCCTTCGCGGCGGTCAGCGCCTTGGCGGTCGCCGGTGCGAGCGTCTTGTTATCGTGCTCTGCGAGCAGCAGGACGGCCATCTACAGAACCCCCGCTTCATTCTTGAGTTTGTCGACAAGGGTCGCGACGTCGTCGACCTTGATACCGGCCTCGCGCGCCTTGGGCTCATTGACCGCCACCACTTTCAGGCGCGGCGCGATATCGACACCGAGGTCCGCAGGGGTGGTCTCGTCGATGGGCTTCTTCTTCGCCTTCATGATGTTCGGCAGCGACGCGTAGCGCGGCTCGTTCAGGCGTAGGTCCGTGGTGATCACGGCCGGCTTGGTGAGCGACACGGTCTCAAGACCGCCATCGACCTCGCGGGTCACTTTCACCTTGTCGCCGTCGAGCTCGACCTTCGAGGCGAACGTGCCTTGCGGCACATCCAGAAGGCCGGCCAGCATCTGCCCTGTCTGATTGCAATCGTCGTCGATCGCCTGCTTGCCGAGAATAATGAGATCGGGCGTCTCGTTCTTGACCACGGCCTGCAGCACCTTGGCCACGGCCAGCGGCTCCACGGTCTCGTCGGTCTTCACCAGAATGGCGCGATCCGCGCCCATGGCGAGCGCCGTCCGCAGCGTATCCTGGGCCTTTGCGGTACCGATCGAGACGGCCACGACTTCGGTCGCCTCGCCGCGCTCTTTCATGCGGACGGCTTCCTCGACGGCGATCTCGCAAAACGGATTCATCGACATTTTCACGTTGGCCAGGTCGACGCCCGTTCCGTCGGACTTCACCCGGACTTTCACGTTGGAATCGATGACACGTTTGATGGGTACTAAGATTTTCATATGGTCTTTTTGGTCCCCAAGAGCGTTTGACTTGCCCCAAAACCAATATCTCGCACGTGCGAAATGGCGGCGACCGTAAAGCCCGAAATGTCTCAAGTCAATGGTGGCACGGGGTCCCGAATTGCAGCGCGTGAAGCCTTAGGCACCACCGCGCGTACGGTCGAAAAGTACCACTCCCCGCCGCCGCATGAAGAGGATCAAAAGGGCCCCGGAAAGGAGCCCGCCGAGATGCGCCCACCACGCGACGGCTTCCTCGCTCGCAAAGAATAGATTGGCGAATTGGGCGAGGATCCAGATGCCCAGCGCCCAGGCGGCGGTGATGCGGATCGGGATACGCCAGAGCGCCAGCACCCAGACCTTCACCTTCGGATGCAGGATCAAATAGGCCGCGATGACCCCGGCCACCGCGCCGGATGCGCCGATCAGCGGCAGGTCCGAATGCGGCAGCATGTAGGTGTGGGAGAGCGCGGCGAAGATTCCGCACATCACATAGAACATGATGAAGCGCATATGCCCCATCGCGTCCTCGATATTGTCACCGAACACCCACAGGAACAGCATGTTTCCGATCAAGTGAACCCAGCCGCCATGCAGAAACATGTAAGTGACGAGGGTGAGACGTTCGGGGACCAGAACGCCGCCCGACGCAAGAAATGGCGTGTCGCCCGCGGTGTTCGCAAGAAACTGAGCCGGGACGACCGCGAACGCGGACAGGTCTTCGTCCTCCAGCGGCACCACCCAGCCCGTTTGCAGGACTACATAGACCGCGACATTGAGGGCGATGAGCCCCACCGTCACATAGGGAAAGCTGATCTTCTTGAGCGGGTTGGTGTCATGGAGGGGGACGAACACGGGCGCATCACCCCGCTTCAGCGGTTCTGGCCGGGGACCCACAACACGTCGGACGCACCCTTGTCGTTTGCGTAGCGACCCGCAACGAACAGGAAATCCGAGAGCCGGTTTATGTAACCGACCGCTTGCGTGCTGACGGGCTCGTCGGGGCGCGCCGCAAGCGCAACGACCAAGCGCTCGGCCCGGCGGCAAACCGTGCGGGCCAGATGCAGATAGGCCGCAGCGGGAGAACCGCCCGGCAGAACAAACGAGCGGAGCGGATCGAGCACGCCGTTCATCTCGTCGATCTCCGCTTCGAGGCGCGCGATCTGGGCATCGCTGACGCGGAGTGCCGCCTCGCCCTTCTTCATTTCCTCCGGGAAACAGAGGTCGGCGCCGAGGTCGAAGAGGTCGTTCTGGATGCGCATGAGCATCGCGTCGAGTTTGGGGTCCGACGTGCCGGTGTGGACCCGCGCGAGCCCGATCGTTGCATTGGTCTCATCGACCGTGCCGTAGGCCTCCACGCGCAAATCGTACTTGGCGACGCGGTCGCCCGTGCCGAGCGCCGTCGTCCCGTCGTCGCCGGTTCGCGTGTAGATCTTGTTCAGCTTGACCATAGTGCCCCAAACGATCGCCCGGAGAGGGCATCGCTCCCGTGGAACGATGACCCGAAGGGCCGGGCGCGCCGACCGCTACCCTACTATTCCGAAACAGCGTAGCCCTGCCCTGGGAGGGGTCAACCCTGCCTAGTGGGGACGCGTCCCCGCAAGATAGGCAATTGCCATCGCCACGATAAGGGCCGCGAGCTGCAAAAGGACGCGCGCGCGCATCAATTTCTGGCTGAGATTCGGATTGTTGCCCCGGAGCATGTTGAACAGGCCGAAGACCAGGACGATCACGACCAGCAATACCGCGAACGGCAGAATCCAGCGAAGTACGTATTCCAAAGTGGCCTCCAGGTGGCCCGTGCGAGTGCCCCCGTTTGACGGGCTGTGTTTGGGCGCGATCCGCGCCAAGCAAATGAGTCTAGTTCTTCGCGGCCACAAAATCGAGCGCGCGCGCCGGCAGAATCCGGCGCAGGTAAGCGCCCACGAAGGTCGGAACCGTCACGTAATAGCGCGTCTTGGGACGCTTCGCCTCGAGCGCATGAACAAGCCGCCGGCAAACGGCCTCCGGCTCGAGCTTGAACGCCATCTGGCCGCCGTCTTCCATCTTCGCAAGCCGTTCGCGGTAGATCTCGGCATGGGCCGAGTTCTCCATGTCGATATTCTTCTTGTAGTGCTTGATCGCCGTTTCGACGAAGCGCGTAGCGATAGGCCCCGGCTCGATCAAACTCACGTGGATGGCCGTGTCCTTCAACTCGATGCGGAGCGTATCCGTCAGCGCCTCGATGGCGAATTTCGAGGCGCAATAAGCGCCCCTGTAGGGTGCGGCAAGCAGGCCGAGAACGGAGGAGCACTGAACGATGCGTCCCTCATTGCGGGCCCGCATCGGCGCGATCACCCGGCGTGTCAAATCGTGCCAGCCGAACACGTTGGTTTCGAATTGCGCGCGCAGCGCCTCGGTCGGGAGATCCTCGATGGCGCCGGGCTGCCCGTAGGCGCCGTTGTTGAAGAGCGCGGTCAGCGTACCGTCCGTTGCCGTCAGAACGTGATCGGCGGCCGCCGCGATCGAATCGGGCTCGGTGTAGTCGAGATAGACGCTCTCGACGCCTACCTCGTCTGTGAGGCGCGCTAGGTCTTCCGGCTTGCGGGCCGTGGCGAACACGCGCCAGCCGCGGTCTTTCATCGTCGCGGCCGCCGCGAGCCCGATGCCGGAAGAGCAGCCTGTGATGAGAACGGAGCGCTGCGCCATGCCGCCTCCTTTAAGCCGCGCCGGCGTTCAGCGCCCAGATCGCGAAGTTCAGGCCGGCGGCGAAACCCACCCAGAGCAGATAGGGGATGAGAAGGAGCGCGGCGACCCGGCTGACCCGGTCGAAAAACACCATGGTCAGCACGATCGCGACCAGCAGCCACAAGATCACCGCAAGACCGGCGATGGGGCTGTGCATCTGGAAGAAGGCGAAAGACCAGAGCACGTTCAGCGCGAGCTGGATGCCGAACCAGGTCAGGGCCGTCTTCTTCTCGCCCTCGTCCGCAGGCTGCCGCCAGACGAGCCACGCCGACACCGCCATCATGGCGAACAGGATCGTCCACACGATCGGGAAGACACTGTTCGGCGGGGTGAAGCCCGGCTTCTCCAGCGTGGCGTACCAGCCGAGATTGGGCGTGGTGAACGCGCTGCCGACGAGCGATGCGGCAAAACAGATCAGCAGTGCAACGCCGAGCCCTACAAGCGACCGTTTGGAGGTGATGGGCTCGGCCACACTACTCATGGCTCGCACTCACTGCTCGAGCAGACGCCGCGCGATCACATGAGCCTGGATCTCGGCCGCGCCTTCGAAGATCGACAGGATGCGCGCATCGCACAGCACCCGGCTGATCGTGTATTCGAGGGCGAAACCGTTGCCGCCATGGATCTGCAGCGCATTGTCGGCGGCGGCCCAGGCCACACGCGCAGCAAGGAGCTTGGCCATGCCCGCTTCCAGGTCACAGCGCTCGCCATGGTCCTTCTTGCGCGCCGAAAAATAGGTGAGCTGACGGGCGAACAGGATTTCCGCCGCCATCATGGCCAGCTTGTCCGACACGCGCGGGAAATTGATAATCGGCTTGCCGAACTGGACACGCTCCATGCCGTAGCGGAGGCCAATGTCGAGCGCGGACTGCGCCACGCCGATGGCGCGAGCAGCCGTCTGGATACGCGCGGCCTCGAAGGTCTGCATCAGCTGCTTGAAGCCTTGGCCCTCGACACCGCCGAGGAGATTCGCCGCAGGCACTTCGAAATTGTCGAAGGAGATGTCGAACTCCTTCATGCCGCGATAGCCAAGCACCTCGATCTCGCCGCCGGACATACCGGCCGCCGGGAACGGCTTGTCGTCCGTGCCGCGCGGCTTCGGCGCCAGGAACATCGACAGGCCGCGATAGCCCTTCTCATTGGGATCGGTCCGCGCCAGCACGGTCATGAGATCGGCGCGCGCGGCATGGGTAATCCAGGTCTTCTGGCCGGTGATCTTGTAGACGTCCCCGTCCTTCACGGCGCGCGTCGAGAGCGAAGCGAGGTCGGAGCCGGTGTTCGGCTCGGTGAAGACGGCCGTGGGCAGGATTTCGCCGCTGGCGATCTTCGGCAGCCACTCTTCCTTCTGGGCGTCTGTGCCGCCGTTGTGGATCAGCTCCTCGGCGATCTCCGAGCGCGTGCCGAGCGAGCCCACGCCGATATAGCCGCGGGACAGTTCCTCGGAGACGACGCACATGGCTTCCTTGCCGAGACCCAAGCCGCCGAGCTCTTCCGGCAGCGTCAGCGAGAACACGCCGAGTTCGGCCATCTGATTGACCAGCTCGAGCGGGATATACTCGTCCTTGAGGTGCCACTCCTGCGCATGTGGCACCACTTCGGCTTGGGAGAAACGCCTCATCTCGTTGCGGATCTCCTCATAGGTCTCGTCCAGACCCGGATCACCGAAATTGGCCGCCGCGGCACCCTCGGCATCCTGGATCAACGTGGAAACGCGCGCGCGCATCTCCGGCGTCACGCCCTGGATCAGGGCCACGACATTGTCGGACAGAAACGCCTCTTTCGCGGAGTCCGGCACGCCGAGCTCATGCAGGCGGACGATCTCGCCTTGGCTCATGACGACGCCGCCCGCGAGTTGGGCCAGATACTCGCCAACCACGATCTGGGTGAGCAGACCCTCGAACTCACCGAAGCGTCCCTCTTCCGTGGTCCGCTTGGCATAGTCAGCCATCTGCCGGATGCCCTCGACATAGGTGGCGATCCAGGCCAGGCCATGGGCGATATGCTCTTCGCGCTCCAGCGCGGCATTGTCGACTTTGCCGTCAGGGGCGAGCTTGGCTTTCACGGCCTCGGTGGCCACGGCGCCCAAGGTTCCGGCCGCATCGGCGGCGGCATCGAGGAGCGGGATCAAACGGTCGGTCATGGATTCGGTGGCGGTCAACGTCGGGTTCCTCCGGTCGTGCGATCGGGGTTTGTTCCACACCGAACCGCGCGCGGCAGTGTGAGTCAAACCCCAATCGGCTTGGGGGACATGAAAGTACAACGCGCCCCGGACTTCATGCCCGAGGCGCGCCTGCGGCTGCCGAAGCAGCCGAATTCTAGAACCGGCCGGGCTTTACGCCTTGCCGTGTGTCTCTTCGCTCGCCTCGATCACGTCTTCGAATGTCCGAAGACCCGTGACGGGCGCGCTCACCAGCACGGCCATGTTGCCGGGACGGTGCTCGTTGTTCCACATGCGCATATGGGCCTTGGGGATCTGCTCCCAAGGAAAGACTTCGGACATGCACGGATCGATGTGACGTTCGATCACGAGCTTGTTCGCCATGCTCGCCTGCTGCAGATGCGCGAAGTGCGAACCCTGAACGCGCTTCTGATGCATCCAGACATAGCGCGCATCCATGGTCAGGTTAAAACCGGTGGTGCCGGCGCAGAAGACGACCATGCCGCCGCGCTTGACGACAAAGGTCGAGACCGGGAACGTCGCCTCGCCCGGGTGTTCGAACACGCAGTCCACGTTCACGCCCTTGCCGGTGATCTCCCAGATGGCCTTGCCGAACTGGCGGCACTCCTTGGCCCAAGCGTTGTATTCCGGCGTATTTACTTTGGGCAGCTGCCCCCAGCAATTGAAGTCCTTGCGGTTGATGACGCCCTTGGCGCCGAGCGACATCACGAAGTCGCGCTTGTCGTCCTCGGAGACAACGCCGATGGCGTTGGCGCCGGCCGTCGCGCAGAGCTGGATGGCCATGGAGCCGAGGCCGCCCGAGGCGCCCCAGACCAGGACGTTGTGTCCCGGCTTCAGCGTGTGCGGACGATGGCCGAACAGCATGCGGTAAGAGGTCGCGAGGGTCAGCGTGTAACAAGCCGCTTCTTCCCAGGTGAGGTGCTGCGGCCGCGGCAGAAGCTGACGATCCTGCACGCGCGCGAACTGCGCAAACGAACCGTCCGGCGTCTCGTAGCCCCAGATGCGCTGCGAGGTGGAGAACATCGGATCGCCGCCGTTGCACTCTTCGTCGTCGCCATCGTCCTGGTTGCAGTGGATGACGACTTCGTCGCCGACCTTCCAGCGCTTCACCTTGGAGCCGACGGCCCAAACAATGCCGGAGGCGTCCGAACCGGCGATGTGGTAGGGCTGCTTATGCACATCGAACACGGACATGGGCTCACCGAGAGAGGCCCAAACGCCGTTGTAGTTGACACCCGCAGCCATCACGAGGACGAGCACGTCATGGGAGTCCAGCTCCCAGGTCGGAACGACTTCCACCTGCATGGCCGTGTCCGGTGCACCGTGGCGGTCCTGGCGGATAGCCCAGGCATACATGTTCTTCGGCACGTGGCCCAGCGGCGGAATTTCGCCGACCTCGTAAAGATCTTTGATTTCGCCGCGTGGGGCGGCCGCATCCGCTGAAACTTCACCTATCGACATCTCATTCATCCGGTTGTCCCCCCAGTCCTCTATTTGTCGGGGCGCTTTTTTGCATTTGCGAGAATTGTCTTCGATCCATCTCGCGACTGCAACATCTTTGCGGGCCGCAGACTGTGTCGGCCTGCCCGCACCGAAAGCGCCGGGGCTCACATGGAAATGCCCAAATTTTGGCAGGGCTGCCTTAATCGGTCAGGAGGGTTAGCAAAAAGAATCGCCTCTTGCCAGAGGAAGAATCGCACGGAGGGGCATCCGCCTGCGGCAGTCGGCCCCTGCTTTTGGGACTTTCAAAGGGCCGACAGGGCGATTTACAACGCTTCTAACGGCATATTGCCCGCACGCCCCGGGCATGCTTCGATGCACCGCACACGAACAGGGGACGATTTCAGCAAGAGCTATGAGCGGCAACACAGACAGCGACAAGCCGGTGCGCGATAAACCGTGGATGTTCCGCACATATGCGGGCCATTCGACGGCTAAAGCGTCGAACGAACTCTATCGAAAGAACCTGGCCAAGGGGCAAACCGGCCTTTCCATCGCGTTCGATCTACCGACCCAGACCGGCTACGACTCCGATTCTCCGCTGGCGCGCGGCGAAGTGGGCAAGGTCGGCGTGCCGGTCTCCCATCTCGGCGATATGCGCACGCTGCTCGACGGAATTCCGCTCGGCGAGATGAACACCTCGATGACGATCAACGCGCCGGCGGCATGGCTGCTGTCGCTCTATGTCTCGCTTGCGGACGAACAAGGCACGGACCGGACCAAGCTCACCGGCACCACGCAGAACGACATCATCAAGGAATATCTCTCGCGCGGCACCTACGTGTTCCCGCCGGATCCTTCGTTGCGGCTCATCAAGGACGTGATCGTTTTCACGAACCAGGACGTCCCGAAGTGGAATCCGACCAATGTCTGCTCCTATCACTTGCAGGAGGCCGGCGCGACGCCGGCCCAGGAGCTCGCCTTCGCGCTCGCCACGGCACAAGCCGTGCTCGACCGCGTCAAGGAGTCGGGCGAGGTTCCCGACGAGCGATTCCCCAAGGTCGTCGCGGCCATCAGTTTCTTCGTGAATGCGGGCGTCCGCTTCATCACCGAGATCTCGAAGATGCGGGCCTTCGTGGACCTGTGGGACGAAATTGCGCTCAATCGCTATGGCGTCGAAGAACCCAAGCTGCGCCGCTTCCGCTACGGCGTGCAGGTCAACTCGCTTGGCCTGACCGAGCCGCAGCCCGAAAACAACGTGTACCGCATTTTGCTTTCGATGCTGGCGGTGACGCTGTCGAAGAAGGCCCGGGCCCGCGCCGTGCAGCTTCCGGCCTGGAACGAAGCGCTCGGCCTGCCGCGCCCATGGGATCAGCAATGGTCGCTGCGGTTGCAGCAGATCGTCGCCTACGAGACCGACCTTCTGGAGTATCAGGATATCTTCGACGGCTCCGAGGTAATCGACCGCAAGGTCGAGGAGTTGAAGGAACAGGCCCGCGCTGAGCTCGCCAAGCTCGACTCCATGGGCGGCGCCGTGGCCTGCATCGATTATATGAAGGAAGCGCTGATTGCCTCGAACGCCGCGCGAATGGCCGACATCGAGCGGGGCGATCAGGTTCTGGTAGGCGTCAATCGCTACACCGAGACAGAGCCTTCGCCGCTCGATTCCGGTATGGAAGGTATTCTCACGGTGCCGGACTCGGTCGAGATCGAGCAGGTCGCCGCGCTCCAGGCATGGCGCCAGAACCGCGACAACGCCGCGGTCAATCAGGCCCTGACGGAATTGAAGTCCGCTGCCAGCGAAGGCCGCAACATCATGCCGCCGTCGATCGAAGCGGCCAAGGCCGGCGTCACCACCGGCGAGTGGGGCGCGGTCTTGCGCGAAGTCTTCGGCGAGTACAGGGCGCCGACCGGGATTGGCGCGGCACATGCGGTCGACGAAATGCGTATGGCGGAGATTCGCGAACTCGTGAGCGAAGTTTCCGGCAAGCTAGGCCGTACACTGACCTTCGTTGTCGGCAAGCCCGGCCTCGATGGCCATTCGAACGGCGCGGAGCAGATTGCCGTACGCGCCGACGACGTGGGCATGAAGGTCGTCTATGACGGCATTCGCCTGACGCCCGCGGAGATCGTCGCGCAAGCGAAGGAGTCCAAGGCGCATGTCGTCGGGCTGTCGATCCTGTCGGGATCACATGTTTCGCTCGTGCGCGATGTCGTGCAGAAGCTCCGCGAGGCAGGCATGAACGATGTCCCCGTCGTGGTGGGTGGCATCATTCCGCAGGAAGACGTCAACATCCTGAAGCAGTGCGGCGCTTCGGCCGTCTACACGCCCAAGGACTTCCAGCTCAACGAGATCATGACGGGAATTGTCAATCTCGTGGATCAGAACGTCGACGCTTTGGCCAAAGCCGGCTAGCGACTTGGCTGCCAACCAAGCCTAGTAGACCGGGGTCCAATCCTCTTCCTCGGCGTCTTCCTTTTGCGCCGGCACCAGCGGCACGAGCGCCGCATAGAGTTCGAGACCCTGAATGGGCTTGTCCACCGAGGCGTTCACGCCAGCCTCGACATAGGTCTTCTCGTCTTCGGTATCCGATAGCGTCGCGAGCGCGACGATCGGCACATGCGCCGAGACCGATTCCTGCGACCGGATGCGCTGCGCCAGCTGAAGCCCACGATAGTCGGGAAGGACCGTGTCCATGAGCACGACGTCGTAGGGACGCTGGGCCAGGCACATCAACGCGGCTGCGCCTGTCTCGGCGACATCGAACGTCAACCCGAACTCGTCGAGATAGGCGCCGATCAGGAGCCGGTTGACCGTATTGTCTTCGATCATCAGCACATGACCCGCCAGCGATCCGGCATGGTCTCGCTTCTCCACCGTCTCCGGTTTTTGCCGCGCCGCGCGCGCGGGCGCCGCATCAGGCTCGGGTTCCGGCATCGGATCCGGCTCGGGCTCCGGGGCCGGTGTCTCGAGCATCTCCGCCATGGCCCGTTGAGCCTCGAGGCTGCCGGTCATCGGCTCGTCGAGCGCGACGACCTCCGCCTCAACGACGCCCATCTCGACAACGTCCACCTCGTCGAGTTCGAGCATCTCGACCGGAGCGAACTCCGCCGGACGGTTCTCGGTCTGCTGCTCGGCGACCAGCGCCTTGAACGTGAACCAATACAGCGCGCCCTGCCCCATGGCGCTATCGCACGAAACCTCGCCGCCCATTGCGTCGGCCAGCCGCTGCGCGATCGGCAGGCCGAGACCGCCGTCGGACCGCGACGTATCGGTGGAAGGCTGGAACAGCGCTGCCTGTTGCTCCGGGGTCATGCCGGGGCTGGTGTCGGTGATGTCGAAGCGAACGGTCACCGGGGACGCCGCGTCGTTGACGCTGACGTAAAGACGGATCGACCCTTCGGTCGTGGCCTTGATGGATGTTTCCATCAACGCCATGAGCACCTGGCGGACGCGCATGGCATCGCCGACGATATAGCGGGGGCAGTTCGACGCCATGTCGACGCTGCTGGTCAGCCCCTTGGCCGCGGCGCAAGCCTGCAGGGCGGAGGCTGTTTCCCGGACGAGAGCGTGAAAGTCGAACGGCTCCACCGAAAAGTCGGCTTCGCCGGACTGGAGCGTGCTGAAGTCCAGCACTTCGGTCAGCGCGCTCAAGATGCGGTGCATCGAATGGGCCAGGGTTTCGGCATCGCGCCGCTGCGCAAGGTTGAGCGGTCCGTCCAGGATCCGGTCAGTCAGCGCCGTGACGGATTCCATCGGCGGGCGCAACTTCTTGCTGACCACGTCGAGAAGCCCCAGTGTCCCGGCGTTCGCCGCCTCCGCGGCCGCGCGCGCCTGCCGTTCCGACTCGAGTTGTGCGACCAGGCCTTCGATCTGTCCGTACAGATCGTCGGCGCGAATTTCATTAGCCTGCATTTTTGCCCCACCAGATAGTCAGCTTGCATGTTCGTAAGCCCGAGCATCGGGGAGATGATTTAAAAGGCCGCTAAGTGTCTTGGTTGACGATTCCCTAAGCCCCCGCTTTAAAGACCCGAAACTCCGCAGTTTCCTTGCGCGAAAGTGGCCGTAGCGAAGCCTGACGTGCTCATGGCGACCGGCTGGCCGCCGTACTTCTCGCGGGACCGGAAACAAAGGCACGCGCTGCACCTAGAAACACACGATGATTATCTGCTCTTGCACCGTCCTCACCTCGGAGGAGATTCACGAAGCCGTCTCGGCATTGCGGACGAAGGACCCGTTCGTCGTGTTGACGCCCGGGCTCATCTACCGGACGCTCGGCAAACGGCCGAAATGCGGGGATTGCATGCCCTTGGTGGTGAAACTCATCGTCGGCTACGATGAGGAAGGACCCGTCTCCGCGGCCTCGTTTCCGCATCGATCTCCTTTCGACGACACCCCACCTGCAGACTAGCCACGCTCCGGAAATTACCTTATAACCATTCTAAACTGATAATGGAGATGAGGTTCCGATGAAGGGCAATCCACGGGTAATCGACTATTTGAACAAGTCGTTGACGCATGAGCTGACAGCGGTGAACCAGTATTGGCTTCACTACCGCCTGCTCGACGACTGGGGCTATCAGAAGCTCGCCGCGAAGGAGCGCGAAGAGTCGATCGAGGAGATGCAGCACGCGGACAAGCTCGTAACGCGCATCATCTTCCTCGAGGGTTTCCCGAACATGCAGAAGCTCGATCCGCTGATGATCGGGCAGAACGTCAAAGAGATCCTGGAGTGCGACCTCAAGGCCGAGTACAGCGCCCGCGCCCTCTACATGGAAGCCCGCGCCGCCTGCCGCGACGAAGAAGACTATGTCAGCATGTTGCTTTTCGAGGACCTTCTGAAGGACGAAGAAGGCCATATCGATTATATTGAGACCCAGCTCGGCCTCCTGAGCGACATCGGCGCTCAGAACTACGGCCAGCTCAATGCCAAGTCCGCCGACGACGTGGACGGCGGCGACGACTAGGTCTCAATAAAGCAGGTTCCGGCAGTTCTATGACCACTTCCGAGCTTGACGGTCCCCGCCTGGCGCCAGCCGCCGGCGGGGCACCCAAGCAGCTTGTCGTCTTCCTCCATGGCTATGGCGCGGACGGAAACGACCTGATCGCCCTCGGACGTGAATGGGCGCCGCTCCTGCCGCACGCGGCCTTCGTGTCGCCTCATGCGCCCGAGCCCTGCGGCATGGCCCCGATGGGGCGCCAATGGTTCGATCTGTCCCTTGGCGACATGTCGATCATCGCGGCCGGCGTCAAACGCGCGGCGCCCGCCCTCGATTCGTTTCTGGATGCCGAACTCGAACGTCAGGGGCTGACTGCCGAATCGCTCGCCCTGGTGGGCTTTAGCCAAGGCACGATGATGGCGCTGTCCGTGGGATTGACGCGGCAAGCGAGACCCGCGGCGATTGTCGGCTATTCCGGCGCGCTGGCGACCATGGAGGGTTTGCCGCCCCCGGACAGGGACCTGCGATCCTCCTCGTACACGGCGACATGGACGAAGTGATCCCCGTCGAGGCAATGACCATGGCCCGCGAAGCCTTGGGTCAGGCGGGTTTGAACGTGCAGTGGCATGTAAGCCGCGGCATCGGCCACGGGATCGACGGCGATGGCTTGCGCCTCGGCGGCGAATTCCTCAAGCAGGCGTTTGCGGGGACCCTGGTAGCGGATTGAGGGTGTCACAATCACATCATCTAGGGTCCTTCACATTCGTGACACGTGCTTATAGTATCTCCCGCGACAACTGAGGTTGAGCCCGAGTGCGACGGGCAACGAAGAGGACTTGAGGGCCTTGAACGTCGCAACAGCATCGGCCGCACCGGGGACTTACCCCGCTCTTGTGCTGAATGCTGACTACCGGCCCCTCTCCTACTACCCGCTCTCTCTTTGGAATTGGCAGGACACGGTGAAGGCCGTGTTTCTGGACCGTGTGAACATCGTCTCCGAATACGATCACGCGGTGCACTCGCCCTCGTTCGAGATGAAGCTGCCGAGCGTCGTCTCGCTCAAAAGCTATGTGCGCCCGGCGCTCTATCCGGCATTCACCCGATTCAACGTGTTCCTGCGCGACCGCTTCACCTGCCAATATTGCGGGACCGGTCAGGATCTCACCTTCGACCATCTCATTCCGCGGAACAGAGGCGGCCTGACGCGGTGGGACAACGTGGTCACGGCATGTGCGCCGTGCAATCTGGCCAAAGGCGGCGACATGCCGAGCCGGGGCAAGATGTGGCCGGCGCAAACGCCCTATCGGCCGACCGTGTTCGAGCTGCACCGCAACGGGCGGCTATTTCCGCCGAACTATCTCCACGAAAGCTGGCTCGACTATCTGTACTGGGATACGGAACTGGAGCCGTAAGGCCTGCCGCCGGTCCCGGACCGCCGCTAGTAGCGCGTGGTCAGGCTGGTGAGCCAGTCCGGGGATGCGTTGACGAGCCAGGCCTCGAGCGCCTTGTCCCCACCGGTCGCCACCAGAAGCCCGACAGCAACGAGCACGATCCCCAGCAGCATCTTGCCGCCTCTGCCGGCCTCGGCCAGCTTGCCGCGCCAGCGCAGCATGGCCTCGCGTGAGGCGAAGCCCAACGCCATCAGCGGCAGCGCCGCGCCGACCCCGAAGGCAAGCATGGTCAGCGCGACTTGCCCCAGGTTTTCACCCTTGGCGGCGAGCACGGACGCCGCGCCCAAGGTCGGGCCGACGCAAGGAGCCCAGACCGCGCCGAGAAGAACGCCGACGCCGAATTGGCCCCATAAACTTGTACCGGAGAACCCGCCGAAGCGATCCTCGACCCAGTTCCCGACCGGGCCGGCCGCGACGGCCACTTGGGCTTGCAGGCGCGGCACGAGCAGCACGACGCCCACGGCAATGAGAAGCACCGCTGCCACGAGCCGGAACACATCCGTATCCAAGCCGATCGCGAAGCCGATCGTCGCCACGAATAGGCCGATAAGGGTGAAGGAAATCGCCACGCCCAGAGCAAGGGCGGCCGGCCCCATCCTGTGCTCGCTCTGCGCCGTGCCGAACACGATGGGGAGGAGCGGCAGGACGCACGGCGACAGCACAGACAGGATGCCGGCCAAAAGCGCGAGCCCGAGTGTTGCGACCATGGTGCGGCTCCCGCGGAACGCTTACAGCGTCAGGTCCAGCATGCCCTCGATGGCCACCGGGCTCGTCGACCCGACCGACCGGACCAGCTCGTCCTTGCCTTTGAACACGATCAGCGTGCTCTGGGAGCGCACGTTCAGCTCCTTGAGGACGTCCTTGTCCTTGTCGAAGTCGGCCCTCAGGATCAGCAGGTTCTTGTATTTCGACTGCTGCGTCAGATCCTCGATGATCGGCTTCTGCGCCCGGCAGGTGGGGCACCAGGCAGCGTAGACATCCACCAAGATCGGCTTGCCGGCACTTTGAGCCTCGGCCAGCGCCTCGGGGCTGTAGGGCTGAACGTCGGCGGCCGATGCAGGAACCGCCGCCACGAGAAACACGGCCACAAGGCCGGCAAACAGAGCGCGAATCTGGGTCATTTCAACCTCCAAGAAGGGATAAATTCCCCATCTTGGTACCAGCCGGCCCGGCCCGGCCGCCAATCAAGGTGTTTGAAATTGTCGTGAGCAGGGCCTGAAAAGGCCGGTCAACGGCGCCGCGTCGCGCCCCACAGGGCAATCCCGGCGAGTCCCAGCGAAACCACCGCATTCCAGCCGGCGAAGGACAGGCCGAGGAACCGCCAGGACGCCTCGTCGCAGCGGATCACCGGCGTATCGACAATGCCCTCCTGGCTCCATTGCAGATCGAATCCGCCGGCGCAGGTCTCAGGCCCCGGCCAGAACTTCCACTCGGCCCCCGCGTGGTAGACGCCAAGCCCCATGTTGAGGAGAAAGCCGATCGCGATAAGCACAAGCACCAGGCGCGCGAAGCCGAAGGTTTCGCTGCGGGCGGCGAGAAACGCGACCACGGCGGCCGGCACCCCGAAGTAATAGGCGTAGCGCTCCTGGAGGCAGAGCGGGCACGGGGGATAGCCGCCGATGTGCTCGAAGGCGTGCGCCGTGAGAATGATCAGCAGCGCGCCGCCGAACACAACGGCGCTCGCCGCCATCATCCGCCCCGCCAGCGTGTCGCGCGTATCGTCCATGGTCACATCACGTATTTGATGAGCACGAAGCCGCCGATCAACAGCACCACGAACACGACCGACAGGATGCCGAAATACTTGTCGATGAAGTTCTTGATCGGCGGGCCGAACCAATAGAGCAGACCTGCGAGCGCGAAGAAGCGAATGCCGCGCGCGGCGACACTGGCGACCATGAACACGAAGAAGTTCAACTGCGTCACGCCGCTGGCGATCGTGATGACCTTGTATGGAAAGGGCGTCACGCCGGCGATGAACACGATCCAGGCGCCATAATCGTTGTAGCGGGCGGCGAAGTCTTCGAACTTCTCCCCGTAGCCGTAGAAGTTCAGGATCGGCTGGCCGATCGTATCGAACAGGAAATAGCCGATGATGTAGCCGAAGATGCCCCCGAGGACGGAGGCGATGGTGGCGATGGTGGCGAAGAGCCAGGCCTTGCGCCGCTCCGCCAGCACCATCGGAATTAGCATGATGTCCGGGGGGAGCGGGAAAACGGAGCTCTCGATAAAGGACACCCCCGCAAGCGCCCACGGCGCGTTGCGGTGCGCCGCGAGATCCATCATCTTGTCGTAAGCGCGCTTCAGCATGGCGCTTCCTTTAGCGGGGCGCGCATCGCCTGTCTATTCTAACCGCGCGGCGGTTCCGGGCCCTTGGAGGCTCGGCAGACCCGCGAGCGGCAGACGCGGACAACCCCTAGCGTGAGGATCGATCATGGTTTTGACTCGGCGCGAGATGTTGGGAACGATGGCCGCAGCATGCACCGCCGCGCTGATGCCGGGGCTGGGACGGGCGCAGACGGCGCCGCTCACGAAGCC
Organism: Methyloceanibacter sp. wino2; assembly: GCF_003071365.1. Taxonomy (NCBI): domain Bacteria; kingdom Pseudomonadati; phylum Pseudomonadota; class Alphaproteobacteria; order Hyphomicrobiales; family Hyphomicrobiaceae; genus Methyloceanibacter; species Methyloceanibacter sp. wino2. The sequence continues at coordinate 2,056,939 of NZ_CP028960.1, read as the reverse complement.
CATTCCCTCCTCCGGCGAGGACATCCCCATCGTCGGGCTCGGAAGCTGGATCACCTTCAACGTCGGAGACGATGACGTAGCCCGCGACGCGCGCACCGAGATCATGCGCGCGTTCTTCGAAGACGGCGGGCGCATGATCGACTCCTCACCCATGTATGGCTCGGCGCAGCCGGTCATCGGCCATGCGCTCGAAAAGCTCGGCTACCCGAACCAGCTTTTCTCCGCCGACAAGGTGTGGACGAGCGAGCCCGGAGACGGACCGGCGCAGATCGAAGAATCGCGTGCGCACTGGGGTGTCGACAATTTCGACCTCTTGCAGGTTCATAACCTGCTCGCCTGGCAGGAGCATCTCGACATGCTGTTCGCGATGAAGGATGCGGGAAAACTCCGCTATGTCGGCATCACCACATCCCATGGCCGCCGGCACCCCGAGTTCGAACAGATCATGCAGAAGCACGATCTCGACTTCGTGCAAGCCACCTACAACATGGCCGACCGCGACGTTGAGGAACGCATTCTCCCGCTCGCGAAGGAGAAGGGTATCGCGGTAATCGCCAACCGGCCGTTCCGCCGCAAGGAACTGATCTACCGGTTCGAGGGAAAGGACCTGCCGGCCTGGGCCAGCGAAATTGACGCCGACAGCTGGGCGCAGTTCCTGCTCAAATTCGTCATCTCCCACCCGGCCATCACCTGCGCCATACCCGCCACGACACGGGTGGACCACGTCCGTGAGAACCTCGCCTCGGCCAGCGGGCCGCTTCCGGATGCGAGGCTACGAAAGCGCATGGCCGACTACATCGAAACCGTCTGATGTCGGAGTGGTGGACCTACGAGCCCCGCGATCTCTTGATGTTCTCGCCGGACGTCTATTACCGCCTGTTCGAACTCCAAAATACGGACCTCTGGCCAGCCCAGATCCTGGCCGTTGGGGCATTTCTTGCGGGTCTCGTACTGATCGCCCGCCGCGCACCCTCGGCCGGGCGGATCGTCGCGGCGCTGCTGGCCGTGGCGTGGGCGGCCGTCGCCTTCGGGTATTTCCACACCCGCTACGCCTCCATCAATCTTGCCGCGCCGTATTACTGTTGGGCCTTCGCGACCCAAGCTGTGCTGCTCCTCCTCAGCGGTGTGGGGTTTGGCCGGCTCGGCTACACGGAGCGCCGGACAGGGCTGCAACACTTTGGTGTGGCGCTGCTGGTTTTCGCGCTGTTTCTCCAGCCTCTGATCGGCCCGGCGTTGGGGCACCCCTGGACCGGGGCGGAGATCGCCGGCATCGCGCCCGATCCAACGGTTCTGGCCACGCTCGGCGCGCTCCTAGCCGCCGACCGCATACGCTGGGAGCTCCTGCCGATACCGCTGTTATGGTGCGCGGTCACCAGCGCCACCCTCATCACCATGGGGTCGCCGGAAGCCTTGCTGATGCCCGTGGCCGGTGCCGCGAGCCTTGTCGTCGCGGTCTGTCGGGGCCTGCAAAGCCGGTGGGACGACCGGGCCACCATGTAGCACCGCGAAGATATTGACCCGACGCAGGCCTTGGCCCATGTTCCGCCCCCTTGGTCTCGATGGCCTTTTGGTCTGAAGGACTTTGGCCCCAGTGGCGGAATGGTAGACGCGACAGACTCAAAATCTGTTGTCCGCAAGGGCGTGCTGGTTCGAGTCCGGCCTGGGGCACCACCACCATCCATCCCTCTCCATCACTGATCATCGAATAGGGGATCCACCCTATCGAGCCTGCCGCAGCGCCGGATTAGCTTCTACTCATCGGCCAGTACTTGGTCGTCCAAGGTTCTTCCGTAGCGACGGAAGCCAAATCGAGAGAGGCAACGACCATGAAAACCCTGTTCGAAAATTCCGGCCGTCTGCTGGCCGCACTCACCCTCGGCGCGGCGTTCTTTGCCGTCTCGGCTCCCGCTGCCGTCACGCCCGCCCACGCCGCCTGCGTCTCGGGCGTGGCCAGCAACGACGTGCTCAACATCCGCACCGGCCCCGCCTCCAGCTACAACATTGTGGGCTTTATCCGGCCCGGCGAATGCGGCGTCGTCACCGGCCGCCGCGAGGGGAACTGGATTTGGGTCGACTATGGCCGGGGCGGCTTCGTCCATTCGGCCTACCTGAGGGCGCAAGACGAAGGCGGCGATGGCAACCATGGTGGAGGCCAGCGCGGAGACGCCGACGACCCGGCTTTCCGCTGCGTCGTGGGCGTCGCCTCGAACGACGTGCTGAATGTTCGCTCGGGCCCCAGCGCAAGCTACGCAATTGTTGGACGGCTGACGAACCACACATGCTTCGTCGAGGTCATCGCCAAGCGCGGACGCTGGTTCAAGATCGCCAAGGACGGCACCGCCGGCTGGGTGAACAGCCGCTATCTCAACTGATCCGTGGTCGGCGCGCCGGAATGCAGCGTGGCCCCCGGCCCAAAGCTGAACAGGACGAGCCGCGAACTATCCGGGACGTTTCGGCGGTCCCTGAGAAGGTGTAGCGAGAAACGCCCCCCAAGCCTCTTCAATCTTCGTCAGAAGGGCTTATGTAGAGACCTGCTTTAGTCGGGGTTGGGCTGGCTTTAGAGCACCGAAAAGCTTTACCCGAGGGGCGCAAGTCCGCTAGGTACGGTGTCGCTTTTCTTCCTTGCTGCGCGCGGCATTCAATATCGTATTGCACCATCAGGACGGGCACCGGTGAAACTAGACCGCGAGACCGAGGCGCTGCTCTTTTGGGTTTCGTCATCCACGACCAAGCCTCTGTGGCAGATGGACCATGAGACCGCTCGGGCGGAATACCGCCGCTCGATCTCCAAGACCGAGGTCGGCCCGATCGAGATCGGGTCCACGCGGGACCTCGAGATCGAGACGCCCGCGGGCGCCATTCCAATCCGTGAGTATATCGCCCCGGTCCCCAGCGGCGCTGGCATCCTGTTCTTCCATGGCGGCGGCGGTGTGCTCGGCGATATCGATACCCATGACACGCTCTGCCGGGCCCTCTGCCTCGATACGGGCGCAACAGTGTTTTCCGTCGACTACCGCCTCGCGCCCGAGCACCCGTTCCCGGCCGCAGTCTACGACGGCGTCGCGGCCCTCAAGTGGCTGACCGCAGCCGCGCCCGAGCTGTCCATCGACCCGGCGCGCATCGCCGTTGCCGGTGACAGTGCGGGCGGGTCGCTGGCCGCCGTCGCGCTGCACGAGACCAAGGGACGGCTCGTGGCGCCCGCGGCGGCCCAACTCCTGATCTACCCGGCCCTGGACCTGCGCGCGAAACAGCCGTCGCGCAAAGACCTCGTCGACCAGTTCCCGATCCCCGAGGACATGCTCTACTGGTTCTTCAACCACTATTTCGGTCTGGCCTGGCCGATTGCGGACCCAAGGGCGATTCCGGCGCTGTACGAGGACGATTCCGGCCTGCCGCCCACGTTGATCATAACCGCCGGCTTCGACCCCTTCCGAGACGAGGGCTTCGAATACGCCCAACGGCTTGCGGCCGCAGGTGTTCCGGTCGAATACGAGTGCTATGAAGGCACGGTGCACGGCTTCATGAACATGGGCCGGATGCTGCGCGTGGCGTACAAGAGCATGCGCCTGCGCATGAGCACCTGGCTGAAGGAGCAACTCGATGGCCCTGGCGCCTAGACGAGCGGAGCAAAGCCACCGCTTGGCTTCCTTGCTTCACGCTTTGGGCCGCGCCGCGCCGCGCGCCGCTGCCGTGATCGCGGCACCCCTCGTCGCCTTCATTTGTGCGGCCGCAGCAACCTTGCCAATGGCGATGGCCCAGACACCGCCGGCCAGCGTCCCGAAACCGGTCCAGCAGGCGATCAAGGGCGCGCCGGCGCCCGGGCCGGAGGAAGTCGTCGTCGGCGCCTATATCAACGACATTCAGCAACTCGACTTCAAGGCGAACAACTACGTCATCGATCTGTATGTCTGGTTCCGTTGGACGTCGCCGGACATCGACCCGTCCAAAAGCATGGAGTTCATGAACCGGTTCGCGTCGGACGATAATCTGCGCGAGGCGCTGACCGAAGAACCCGAACGGATGCCCGACGGCGGGTATTACTCGATCCTGCGCTATCAGGGACTCTTCTCGACGAAGTTTCAGCTCGCGACCTTCCCGTTCGACACCCAGTATCTGACGGTCATCATGGAGGACACGCTCGCAGGGACCGGAGAGCAGGTCTACGTGCCCGACGGCAAGACGCCCGTCATCGTCGACCCTGTGATCACCCTGCCGGGCTTCCACGTGGGGACGCCCACGATGAAGATCACGACCAATACCTATCCGACGAACTTCGGCGATCTGTCCGTGTCCGATGCCGAGCCCTACTCGCGCATCGTCCTCTCAATCCCGGTGACGCGTCCCATGGTCGCCATGTCGATCAAGACCTTCATCCCCATTGCCCTGATCGTGGTCTGCGCCCTGCTCGTCTATTTCGTGCGCCCCGTTTATGTCGAGGGCCGGATCGGTCTTGGCATCACCGCCTTGCTGACCCTGGTGGCGATCCAGCTGACGGCGACATCGTCGCTGCCGGATGTCGACTACCTCATGATGATCGACAAGATCTTCATGCTCGCCTACCTCTTCATCATCGTCGCCTTGGCACGCGTCGTCGCCACATCCTGGCGCGGCGAGGCCAGCGAAGCCGAGACCAAGGCGCAGGACCGCCGCTGGGCGATCTGGGCACTGTCGATCTATCTGATTGCGAGCGCGGTTGTTGTCTGGACCGCGCTTCGATGAGCGTTGACGTCGACGCCGGTTGCAATCCGGCGCGTCCCGGCCCACGCTCGCACATGACGGATAATGCGCTGCCGGCCGGCAGCGATTCGAGTCCACCTAACGATCGGAAGGACATGCCAATGCCGATGAGGGCCCTACGCCTCGTTATAATGACGCTTGCACTGTTGATTGCAGCGTCGGCCGCCCGCGCCTTCCCCGCCGGCGACGTGGGCGCGGGACTGCCCCAGTCGTTGGAAGCCATGCGCTCCGGCCCGCCGCTGGTGCTCATCAAGAAGAGATGCGGCCCGCGTTCCATCCTGCTCGAAGGACGGTGCATCAAAAAGAGTGAGGCCGCTGGCTACTGCGGTCCGGGTTATCGCGTCGAAGGCGACAAGTGCGTCCAAGGCGCCTACCAGGGTTCCTCCAAAGGCTCGCGCGGGTGTCCGGCCGGACAAGTGTGGAACGCTCAGGAAGGCTGCCACTACGACGACTAGCAGCTACGCCGCCTTCCGGCGGCTACTGGCATTCAACCGCACCGGCAGCGCGAACACGCCGCGCAGTCCGAAGCGTTCGATCCAGGGAAGATCGTCCGGCGCCGCGAGCTCCAGGTCGGGATAGCGGCCATAGAGCCGGGCCAGCGCCGACTGTGCCTCGACGCGCGCAAGCTGCATGCCGAGGCAAAAGTGGATGCCCGTCCCGAACACGAGATGCGGATTGGGCAGGCGGTCGAGCTTGAGCGTGTCCGGCCCGTCGAAGGCAGCCGGGTCTGAATTCGCGGCCGCCAGGAGCCCGACAATGTTCTCGCCGCGCTGAAGTTTCTGGCCGAAGAACTCGCAGTCCCGTGCCACGTAACGCGGCTTGGTGCTCTGCACCGGCGTCATGTAGCGGCCGAGCTCCTCCACCGCACGCTCCATCCGCGTTGCCGGGTCGGCGAACAGGAACGCCTTCTGCGCCGGGTTCTGCTCCAGCGCGATCACGCTGTCGGCGATGAGATGCGTCGTCGTCTCGAAGCCTGCGAACAGCAGCAGGAAGACCATGGACAGCAGCTCGTCCTCGCTGAGCTTGTCGCCGTCCTGCTCCGCCCGAACCAATTCGCTGATGAGCCCTTCGCGCGGGTTTCGGCGGCACTCTTCGATCTGTTCACGGACGTAATTCACGACGCCGGGCATGGTGAACACGACCCGTATCGCGGCGAACCCACGCAAGGCGGACGTCATGTGTCCCGCCCATTCCTCGAACTTGCCGCGGTTCTCCTCCGGCAGGCCCAGAAGCCAGCAGATGACTTCCAACGGAAACCTGCGCGCGTAGGAACCCACAAGGTCGATTTCATCACGCCCGTCGATGTCGTCGAGAATCCGGTCGGCCAGCCCCTCGATCTCGGCGCGCATGTCCCGGACGAGCCGCCGCTGAAAGGCCTGGTCCACCAGCTTGCGCAAGCGCCGATGATCCGGCTCGTCCTTGAGCAGCATGTTGTTACTGAGAACCTTGATGGCGTGTGGCATCCACCAGGACAGGCCCGCAACACCGGACTTCCCCGCATGGCGGCCCTCCTGCACGAACAGGGCATTGTCCTTCAGCATGGCGGCCGTGGCCTCGTAGGTCGTGGTCGCCCAGACCTTTCCGACGAAAGGCAGCTTCAACGGGACGACCGGGCCTTTCTCGCGAAGCCCCGCAAAGAACGAATAAGGATCCTGCTTGCTCGCCCGGCTTTGCAGGTCGACCCGCAACGGCGCGCGCAACGAATAGGATTTCTGATAGCCTGCAGCCATCGAAGGGACCTCCGAATCAGTCGTTCGTTTCATCATCAAACCTCTTGGAGCGTCGGACCCATGAAGCAACTGATCGCCGCGCTTCCCGCTCTCTGCTATGCGGCCGCCCTCACGCTGGGCTTTCTCGATGTCCCTCAGCCGTTTGGAGCCGAGAGCCTCGGGCCGACCTTGCAATGGATGCTGTCCCTCGGGCTTGGCGTGCCCAGTCTATGGGCCGCGTTCTCCCATGCCGTGTTCTCCGATCACGTCGCCCAGTCCATCGGCTGGGCCCCGAGCCCCTTTCAGAAGGAAATTGCCGGCGCAAATCTCGGCATCGGCCTCGGGGCTATCGCGGCATCCATCCTGGGCCCGGAAGCGGCGTGGGCGATGACGTTCATGGCGGCAGGCTTCCTGTGGAGCGCGGCATCGGTCCACATCGCCGACATGATCCGGCGCAAGAACTTCGCCATCAACAATGCCGGGCCGATCTTCTGGTGGGACATCCTGACCCCACTCACGCTCCTGATAGGGCTCCTGATTCTTCACCGATAAACGGGGGCCGCGCCTAGCCGCCGAGCTCCCGCCAATTGGTCTCGTGCAGGTCGACACCGTAATGCGCCGCGGCCTTCTTGATATTGGCGAAGGCAAGATCCCGGTCGGCGTCAGAGACACCCTCGACTTGATCGAAACGGGCCAGCGCATTCTTTACATGCGTCGCGTCCGTCAGCGGCTCTTTGCGCTGGCGGGGAAAGGCGTAAACGCTTTCGGGAAGTTCGGCACGGTCGTGAATCTCGCCGTGCTCGGTATGGGGCATCCACGTCGCTTCCATAGGAGTTACTCCTTATCGCCGGCGCCTGCCGGCGCCGCATCAAAGTGGACTGCCAACCATATGGTGGGCGGTTCGGCCTGTGTCCAGGTCACACGATGGCGGCAATGGGCGGGCAGCAGCAGCCAGTCTCCGGGGGCGAGTTCGCGGTCGCGACTTTCGCCGTCGATGCGCAGGCGCGCGGCGCCCGAGACGAGCAGCACGAACTCATCGCGGCTCTGATCGTACCACTCGCCGTCGGGTGTCGTCTGACCCGTCGAGACGATCCGCTCGATGCGAATGCCAGGCCCCTCGAAGAGCCCGTCGAAGAGTTCTTCGGTTTGCGGACGGGTCGGGAGCCCGGCGTTCAGCGCCCCCGACAGCACCCGGCCGTCGCGCTCAAGGGGCAATCGTCGTCACCTGGTAGAAGCTCTCCAGCCATTTGCCGTCTTTCTTCGTCATGATCGACGTGATGAAGACCGTGCTGTCGACAGGCTTGTCCTCATAGGTCCCTTCGAATTTTGCGGTCAGCGTGCGCATGGCGCTATCGGGCCCCAGGAAGACGACGGTGGGCTCGCTGAGGTCGGTCTGCTTGATATCGGTCTTCGGCAATCCGGCAATCATCTGCTCGACCGTCTCCGGCCCCTTGTGAAAAGGCAAAACGGCGATGTGATCCTCGGTCATGAGCGCCTTGAGCGCGTCCGGATCGTTCGTTGCGAAAGCCTCATCCAGCTGGCCCACGGCATTGTCGATCGCCTCGACATCGGCGAGACGGTCGTCCGCGAACGCCGGCACTATGAGAAAGACACACGTAAAAAGTGCGGCGAGTGATTTGATCATGCTAGGCTCCTGTCCAGATCGGTACCGAGTGACACTTGCTATTTCATCCCGACCTACGGACTAGCACAACAGACCCTCCACGCCATGACATCTTCAGACTTCCTGAGCCGCGGCCGGCCGATCGTTAGGGGCAAGGCCGCCCTGCTCATCATCGACGTGCAGAACGGCACCTGCGGGCCCGAGGAGGCCGACGACCGTCCCGAGTTTCGCGCGGCGCTAACGGACCGCGTCGTGCCCCATATCGAGAGCCTGCTCCATGCCTTCCGGCGCGCCCGTATGGAGGTGATCTTCACGGTCATCGAGAACCTGACGTTTAACGGCCGTGACAGAAGCCTCGACTACAAGCTCTCCGGCATGGGATTCCAAAAAGGCTCGCACGAAGCGCAAGTGATCCCGCAACTCGCCCCCAAGGAGGACGAGCTTGTCCTCCCCAAATCGTCGTCGTCCGTCTTCAACTCGACGATGCTCGACTATGTGTTGCGGAATATCGGCATCGAGGACGTCTTCGTCGTCGGCTGTCTCACGGATCAATGCATCGACCATGCGGTGAAGGACGGCGCGGATCGCGGCTACTACATGACATGCATCCACGATGCCTGCGTTGCAGAGACGGAGGCGCGCCACGAAGCGGCGCTCTCCTGCTTTCACGGCTATTGCCGGATGCTCAGCACGAAGGATGTGCTGAGCATGCTCTCCGGCGGTTGAGCGCTACTGGCTCGGCGTGTTCAGGACCTTGATGTCGTAGGGCTTCAGTTCCTTGGTGGTCTTGAGGAAATCGGTGATCTCATTCACGCCGTCCACGGTAGCCGACGACCATAGGTTCGTCGTGCAGGTCGTGTCGGTATAGGTATCGGTCACAACGAGATACGGCCCCTGATCTCTGTCGACCGTACAAGCACACGACGCTTTCGTCGGATCGTCCTTGTCGACAATGCAGGGCTTGTCGAGACACCACGCCCAGGGACGGTCGTTGTTGCAAGCCGCGTAGCTCTTGATGGGATAGTACCGTGAGCTGATCTCTGTGCCCTTGTCGGTCTCCACGGTGCCGGTGCATGGCTTCTGGCCCGCGGAATACCCCGTCTTCACATCGCAAGCGCAGGAGACCGTTTCGGTGCTACCGTCGGCCGGCGTACAAGCCGCCGTCGTGCACAACGCATACGTACTCTCGCAAAGAACGAAGCTATCCTTCGAGTCCTCGTCACATCCGGCGAGCGCAAGACAGCCCAGCGCGGCAAAAGAAAAAGCGATAATCCGCTTCCACATGATCGTAGTCCTCCCGTTCCACCCTATCACGGAAATCCCTAGCGGCCGGCTCGGCTCGGAAACACCGTTGACGGAGCGTTATCCCCAGCCGGCTCAATAAACTTCGGCATAGCGCGCGCAAAGCTCCGCCTCGGGCAAGTCCGCCACATAGGCCACTTCCGATCGCTTGTGCCGCATATAGGCCTCGAAGAAGACCGGACCGAACCACGACCTCATCGCTTCGCTCGCGTCCATGAGATCCAAAGCGGCACTCAAGGAAGCCGGCAATGGCGCCTCCGTTTCCGGCAGCGAAAGCTGGCGCGCGATTCCGTCGGCCCCGGCGAAGATCATCGCGCCGAGCGCCATGTAGGGGCTGGCCGCCGCATCGCTGACGCGGAACTCGAGATTGAACTGCGCCTGCCGCTGCTCCTCTCCCGCTGCGTCGAAGACGGGACAGATTCGAAGCGCGGCCCCGCGATCCTGCAGTTTAATGTCGGCCACGGTCGGCGCCCAGCGGTCGGGCACGAGCCGCAGGTAAGACACCGGCGACGGCGCGGTCACCGCGCATAGAGCTGGAAGGTGGTGTAGAACGCCGGCGGCGAAGTGCGCCGCGACAGTGCTCAGGCCCATGGGACCGTTCGGATCGCTTGTCACCGGCGCGCCCGAAGCGTCATGGAGGCTGAAATGGATATGCACGCCGTTGCCGGCGCCACCCGCCACGGGCATCGGCGAGAAGATGGCGCGGTTCTCCAAGCGGAAAGCGGCGCCGCGCGTCATCTCGCGCGCGATCACGCCTGCATCCGCCGCGGCGAGGGCGGCGTCGGGCCCGACCGTCATCTCGAATTGCCGGGGACCATACTCGGCCAGGAAGGAATCCGGATGGACGCTCGCGGCGCGAATGGCCGCCATCACCATCTCGCCGAAGACGCCCAGGCGCCGGAAGGCATTCAGGCTGTAGGCATGACCCGGCACATCCTCGACGCCGGTATAGACAAATTCCTGTTCGAACGCCGCGAGGAGTTCGAGACCGCAGGCGTCATTCAGCGCGCCGATCGCCCGCCGCAGGAACGCACGGACGCAGCACTCCCAGGGACTTCCGTCCGTGTTGCGAATATCGCCGAGAAAGAAGTGCTCGGGCGCGGATCCATCGCGGAAATCGACATGCACCTCCGCCGTCGGATCCGGCACGATCATGAGGTCACCCGCCGTCCCGAAGGGCGTATCGAGAATGGGCCCGAAGCAGGTCTGCATGAGATTGGAGTGCGTCCAACCGATGCCGAGCTTCCGCCGGGCCGGCAGCTCGGTGGAGGGAAACCCCTTGCCGCGAACGAGGCCGGCAATGTCGCACGTCCCGACGAACGTCAAATCCTCGCGCAGCATGACACCTCCCCACGTCGACGATGCGAGTGTGTCAGTCTACGCCAGGCAGCGGCGTTAGGGAGCCGCAATTGTCGGCGGCGGACCGTTAGAGCGGTCGAATTTGCTCGCTGGCCGTCTTGACCCAGGCGGCCGACAGGCTTTGCAGTTCGCGAGCCTGCGTTTGAACGGCCCCCATATGGTTGAACCAATAGGCGACCCCGAGGCGCATGGCCTCCATCGGCGTTTTTGCACCCGCCAGATCGCGAGCGAGTTCGAGCCCTGCGCTGACGTTGGAATGGGCGATATCCACCAGCTTGGTATTCACCGCGAGGGCAGCCGGAACGGCGCTCTGCAGAGACCGGCCCAACAACGGCGCTGGCACGGTCGCCTTCGTCCGGGTGACAGGCTTGGCCTTGTTGACTGGCTTTGCCTTGAGTGACTTGGCCTTGAGTGGCTTGGACGCCGGCTTCGCGGCGGACGCCTTCGTCTTGTCGGAGACCTTCGCAACTGCCTTGGCGGCCTTCTTGACCGCAGCTTTGCTGGACGCCGTCGCAACGGCCTTTGCCGGAACTCCGCCCGTGCTCTTGTTGGATTTCCGCTTGGAAACAGCTGGCTTTGAGGCAACTGGCTTCACAGCACGTGGTTTCGTCCGTGACTTGCCATCATGTGCCGTGATCGTCGTATCCTTGGTCATCGCAAAACCCCGCTCTACGCATGGAATACCCCAATCCGCCGCTGAACAACGCGCGGCATGCAGAGGCAGTTTCAATCAGACGATGCCGCCACGGCGATTTCGCGGCGACGTTGCTGCAAGTCTGATGACTTGTTGTGACTGTTTCAATGGGAGGTACGGGCAATTCCGCGACAGCGTGACGATTCCCGCTTCGCGCCCCGGCTCACCGCTCTTGAGGAAGGTTAGCGCCGAAGGGTAAACAAGACGTACCGGCCGGCAATGCCCGGATGTCTATGCCGCGCCCGTGCGGCGCCGGGGCCGGGACTTGCGTGCCCGCCAGAATGCGCGGCATTTGATGAAAAGGTTCCAGAGTAGGAAGACCAGCAAAGCGGTGAACATCATACCGAAGGCGACAATCAGCATCGCTGGCTACCCGCGAAAGACGGACCGTGGCTCATGCCCCTAGCGCCCGTTCAAACCTCACCACCCATGACAACCGCCACAGACCCCGCCTTTTTCCGACTTCTTGCCGACAGTTACAAGCGGTTGCTTGCGTGCCCGCCGCCCTTTCTCGAAGGATGTGGCGGCGACGGCCCAGACTGGCTCTACGCCAGTGCGCCCAACTGCGTTCTGGCACATAACACGGCGGCCGACCCTCTGTTCCTCTACGCCAATAAGGCAGCACAGGCCCTATTCGAGTACGAGTGGGAGGAAATGGTCGGTATGCCCTCGCGATTTTCCGCGGAGGCTCCCAACCGGGCCGAACGCCAAAGGCTCCTGGATGCGGTAGCGCGTGACGGCTTTGCAACCGGCTACACCGGCATCCGGATATCGAAATCCGGCCGCCGCTTCCGTATCGAGGAGGGCGTTTTGTGGCAGTTGCGCGACGCCGACGGTACGCTCCACGGCGTCGCTGCAACATTCAGCGATTGGTCGTCTGTTATAGAGCGCTGACTAGCGGTAGCCGGCTGCCTTCAGAGCGGACTGGCAGGTCTTGGAAAGGCTGTTCCGCTTCTGCCGCATGCAAACTTCCAGCTGCTTGGAGCCGATCGTCTTGTCGCTGCAGTGCCGCTTATAGTCCTGCTTGCAGCTCGCACGAATGGCTTTCGTGTAAGCATCCGCGCTGGCCACACCGGCGAAAGAGACAGCCGTGAAGCCCGCGATCAACAGTCCAAAAAATACACTCTTCATGATTCAAAGTCCCTTTGTTCCCGGCAGCGCAACCTACCAAACAGCCCCGGCAGCGCAAGCCCACTTTCCGGATCGTGACGCGAAATTCAAAAAAACGCGGGTTTTGTGGGCGTGGCGCAACAGCGCATGCAACGCCATATTTCCGGGTACCTGACAGCACTTACGGATTCTCGGGCGGTTTCTTGGGCCCCGCGAATCGGCCCCCGAGCCGCGGCGTTCCGAACCGCGCGGCACGCATTTCGCGAGAATGCGGGAGAGCCTTACTGCCGAAGGCCCTGATGCACCAAGAGCCCCGTCTGCTTTCGTCGCGCCGATCCGCCGCTAGTACTTCTTCTTTTTGGTCGCTCCGGGTGTCGGCGCGGCGTCGGCAATACAGTTGGTGATATACGCCTCGCGTTCACCGGCCCGAAGCGGCGGCGTCACCTTGTTTGCTTTTCTCTCGCAAGCATTACGGACCGCGTCCGACACTTGCGCCTGTGCCGAAGCGCTAAGAACTGCGAGAACTGTCAGGGCGGCCAGAGCCGCTGCTGTGACTAACCTTGTCATATCACGCCATCCTTCGTTCGATTGTTGCACGGGGCAGTGTATCACCCTGGTAATGCCGCGGGACCGTTCCTACATGACAGCGGCCACCGCCCTGGTGGACGGTCCGCGCCCGCGGGCCTGGAGGGGTCGAGGCGACGCGAGGGGTCCGAGAGACAATGTCGCCAGTTTGTCATCTGCCACACCAATAAGTGCATTGTGCGTGAAGCGTTTCTGCAAGCGGAGGCTGTCATGAACTTCGGAGATATTGTCGGTGAAATGATCCGTCAGGGCATGTCGCCCCAGACACAGCAGCGGGTCGAACATGCCACGGGCCCGGACGGCCTTGGCGGCGGATCGGGTTCGGCCGATCTCGGCGCCATTCTCGGTAGCATTCTAGGCGACTCGTCGTCCGGCAGCAGCGCTGGAGGCGGCAGCTCGGCAGGCGGCCTGGGCGATATCCTGGGCGGCCTACTGGGTGGCCAAAGCGGCGGATCGAGTGGACAGAGTGGCGGACAAGGCTCCGGCGGTCTTGGCGACATCCTCGGCAGCGTCCTCGGCGGCGGGCAATCCTCCGGCACGCAGTCTTCAGGCGGGCTTGGCGACATCCTCGGCAATCTCGGCGGCATGCTCGGCTCACCGAGCGGTGTCGGCGGCATGAGCAAAGGCGAGCTCGGCGGTCTCGGCGCTCTGGCGGGCGCGATCCTTGGCGGCGGCGGCAGTTCCGCGAAGGGCGCGGTTGGCGGTAGCGCTATGGCCATTCTCGGCACGCTGGCCCTGTCGGCTCTCAAGAACTGGCAGGCTCAGTCGGCCGCCGGCGACAACGTCAATGCTCTCGGCCTCACCGAGACCGAAGTGAAACAGATTTCAGCTCCCGAGACGGCCGAGCTATGCCTGCGCGGCATGATCGAGGCCATCAAGTCCGACGGCCAAGTCTCGCAGGACGAGATCCAGAAGCTGACGGGCAAGCTCGCAGAGGGCGGCATCACCGACGACGAGAAGCAATTCGTTCAGGCCGAGATGGCGAAGCCGCAGGATCTGGCTGGGCTGGTGAAAGCCATTCCCAACCCGGAAGTCGGCATTCAGGTCTATGCGGCGGCGCTGATGGCGATCTCCGTCGACACGCCGGCAGAGAAAGCTTTCCTGAAAGGTCTGGCCCAGGGAGCAGGCATCGACCCCGACGCCGTCGCCCGGCTGCATCAGATGGTCGGCGCACCGGCGGCCTAGGCGGTCCGTCTTTAAAGAACCGGAGAGACCGCAACGAGTGCGCCTGTCGGAGGCGCTCAAGCGGCCCGCTCCAAACGGCCCTCGAACTTGATTGAGGGCCTGTCATTCGAGGAAAGGAAACGACATGGGTTTTTTTGATTTCGTGAAGAACGCGGGCAAGAGCATCTTTGGATCGGGCGCGGACGCCGCAGAGGCCGATCCCGCCGCGGCCATCGCCAAGGAAATCGGCGATCCGAGCCTCGCCGACAAGATCAAGGTCGAGGTCGACGGCGAAACCGTGAAGGTCACCGGCGACGTACCCGATCAGGAGACGCGCGAGAAGATCATCGTGGCTGCCGGTAATGTGGAAGGCATCTCGAAGGTCGACGAATCCCTGACGGCGGCCGACGACAAACCGGAAGGCAAGTTCCACACGGTCGCCAAGGGCGACACGCTCTGGGCCATCGCCGAGAAGTCGTACGGCGACGGCTCCAAGTACATGACCATCTTCGAAGCCAACAAGCCGATGCTCTCCCATCCCGACAAGATCTATCCGGGACAGGTTCTGCGCATCCCCATCTTCGTCGACTAGGTGTCTCCGCTAATCGCTCGGCGGATGTTCGAGCTTGAGAACGGCGGTCCTCCGGGGCCGCCGTTCTTATATCGGCCGGTCGGCCGGCGTGTCCTCCACTGTGCCGCACCCAGGCATCGTGAATCGCCACGACGGCCGATTGCCTTTCCGGCATTTCTTCCGCTAGACACGGGCGCATGGGAATTCAAGACAACTTCCTCCTGGTGGGCCTCATCTCGGGCATTGCCGTGACCCTTGCGGGGATCGCCCTCCAGTTTATCGGCCACTTCTTGTTCAAGCGGTTTGGCGACGAGGATACGAAGGAGGTCGCCGGCGTGGCCGGGTTCCGCGTGGCCGCCATATTCGGCATCGCCTGCGGCCTGATCTTTGCGGCCTCCGCTGCCTACCTCATCGAGACCAAACGCGATCTGCAGGAGGAGGCGCGGCTGATCGGCACGCTGCAATTTTTCGTCCGCAATGCCCAGGACCTTCCCAACAAGGCGGAGATCCAGGGCAACTTGCGCGCCTTTGCCGAACGGTCTCTCAAGGAGTTTCAAGCGCGCGAAGGGGTCGGTAGTGCAGGCCGCCTCACCAACACCTATTTGGGCGAGAGTTGCCGCGGCATGCTGCCGGCCGAGAATGACGCCCCCGACATCGCGTGGGCCAAGAGCGAATATCAGCGGTCCTGCAGCAAGCTCATCGACTTGCGCGGTAAGAAGCTGATCAGCTCGCGCGAACCCCTGGTCTCGACGCCCTTTTGGGCGTTCTTCGCGATCTGCTTTGCCTTCCTCGCCTTCCTGTTCGGCGTGTTCCGGCTCACACCCATCAACATCGCCTTCGCCTGCATCTTCTATTTCACGACGGGTGTCACAGGCGCGATCATCTTCGCCATGAGCAACCCCTATCACGAGCCCGGCAAAGTCGATGCGAGGCCGCTGCTGTTGCTGCTCCAGGGCGCGGACGAAGCGCCCTCTACGGACTAGTCGAGGAGCCGCGCGGCAGCTTTTGTCGAAGCCAACAAAAAACGGCCGGAGCGAACTCCGGCCGTTTTGATTTGCGCTACCGGCCTTCGGCCTGCTTGAGCGCGTGTCTGTTTGCGCTGTCGCGGACGTTAGCCTTTGATCTGCGCGGCCTTGTCCAGCAGAGCCTGGGCCTGGCGGATCGAGGCGATGTCGATGAGACGGCCGTCGAGCGACACGGCACCCTTACCTTCCTTCGCGGCCTGCTTCATGGCATCGACGATGCGCTGAGCCTTCTCGACCTCGGCGGCAGCCGGCGAGAACACTTCGTTGGCGAGCGGAATCTGCGAGGGGTGGATGGCCCACTTGCCCTCGAAGCCGAGCACGGCGCCGCGCTTGGCGGCGGCCTTGTAGCCGTCCGGATCGGAGAAGTCGCCGAACGGACCGTCGATCGGACGCAGGCCGTAGGCCCGGCACGCCACCATCATGCGCGACAGCGCATAGTGCCAAGGATCGGCCCAATGATACTGGCGCTCACCGCTCTCGTCGGCGTCGGTCAGCACGCCGTGGTCCGGGTGCGGACCACCGATACCCACGGTGCGGGCGCGCGTGGACGCGGCATAGTCGGCAACGCCAAAGCTCATGGCTTCGACGCGCGGGCTCGACTGGGCAATGGCTTCCACATTGGCCATGCCGAGCGCCGTCTCGATCAGCAGTTCGAGACCGAGCTTCTTCTCGTACTTCTTGTACTGCTCGACCTGCGTGACGAGCATGTCGATGGCATAGACGTCCTGCGGCACACCGACCTTGGGAATCAGGATCATGTCGAGGCGCGGGCAGTTTTCCAGAACCTCGATCACGTCGCGATAGGCGTAATGGGTGTCGAGACCGTTGATGCGGATCATCATGGTCTTGGTGCCCCAATCGATGTCGTTCAGACCCTCGATGATGTTCTTGCGGGCCTGCTCCTTGTCGTCGGGAGCGACGGCGTCCTCAAGGTCGAGGAAGATCACGTCCGCAGCACTCGCCGCGGCCTTCTCGAACATGCCGGGGTTGGAGCCGGGAACGGCCAGCTCCGAACGATGCAGACGGGGTGTCGCCTGCTGGATCAGCGTAAAGCTCATTTCATTCTCCTCCTGATTTAACCCGTGGCGCCGAGACCGGCGGCCACGGTATTGATGGAAAGCAACAGCGCGGATTTGTAGGACTCGCGTTCCTGCTCGTTGTCGCTTGCTCTAAACCGGCGCAACAGTTCCACCTGTTCCCGGCTAACCTGATTGACCGTCGGCAACCGTTCGGCCAGCGATGCTTGGAACTGCTTGAAGCGCTCACCCGGGAAGGTGCTGCCCGACAGCGAAAGCACCATGTCCCGCGTGAGGGCGTACTCGTTCTCAATCATCGTGAAGATCGTTTCGCGCACCTGTTCGTCGGACACGAGGCTCGCATAGTCCCGCGCGATCTTGAGATCGACCCGCGCGAGCGCCTTCTCGACTTCGTCGACGATCAGGCGGAACAGGCGCGAGCTCTTGAACATGTCTGCGAGAAGGCGTTCGCCCTTGTCGCCGCGCACTTCGAGGAAGCTCTGCAGCGCGCCGCCGACACCGTACCAGTTGGTGATCATGTGCCGATTCTGGGACCAGGCGAAAACCCACGGGATTGCCCGCAAATCCTTCAGTGAACTCGCCCCGAAACGGCGGGCGGGTCTCGACCCGATATTGAGCATCGAGATTTCTTCCAACGGGCTCGCGGCCTGGAAATAGGAAACGAGATCCGGGTTGGACAGCAGCTTGTCGTAGGCAACGCGCGACAGGCCCGACAGCGCTTCGAGCGCGTCGTCGAACTCGCCTTTCGGCTTCAGCGCCGCCTCGCGTTCGGACTTCAGCGCATGTTGCAGCACGCTCGAGGCGAGCAGCTCCATCTGATACAGCGACGTGCCCTTGTTCGCGTATTTGTACGAGACGACCTCGCCCTGCTCCGTGACGCGAAACCGGCCGCGGATCGACCCCGCCGGCTGTGCCGCGATGGCGCGGCCCGTGGGCGCGCCGCCGCGCGACACAGAACCGCCTCGGCCATGGAAGAAAGAAATCGGCGTCCCCGCACGCTCGCCCACGTGGGTCAACTGAGACTGGGCCTTCGCCAACTCCCAGTTCGAGGCGACGAAGCCGCCGTCCTTGTTCGAGTCCGAGTAGCCGAGCATGACCTCCTGGAGACCGCCCTGCCAGTGGGTCGAACGCCGGATGAGCGGAATGGCGAGCGCCTCGCGCATGATGGCGGGAGCGGCACGCAGATCGTCGATCGTTTCGAAGAGCGGCACGATCGGCATGGAGCAGATCTCCGTGCCCGCCGCGTCCAGGAACAAGCCGCCATGCTTTGCGAGCAGATAGGCGCCGAGAATATCGTCGACCGACCGGGTCATGGAAATGATGAAGGACCCGTAGGCGTCCGGATCGAGACCGCGGCGGATCTCTGCCGCCTGCTTGAACATCGCGATGGTCTCTTCCGCCTCGGCCGGCATGGGTTCGCCGGTGGGATCGGACGGAAGCGGACGGGCTAGGGCCCGTAGCAGCCAGGCGCGCCATTCCGGTGAGCCAAGCTCCGGCGGGTCGCCCTCCGCATGGCCTTCGGTGCTCCACCATAGGGCTTGCACGGCCTGTGTGGTCCGCGTCGTGTTTTCGCGAAGGTCGAGCCGCACCGTCGAAAACCGGAACAGCTCGACGGCCCGGCGCACCGGGCACACCATGTCGGCCGCGATCGTCGGACTTCTTGCTTCCGTCAGCGCACGCTCCATGCGCCGCAGATCGTGGATCAACTCGTCAGCGTTGGTGTAGTGCGGCGTGCCGACTTCGATTTCCTTGCCCCCGGCGCGCTGAATGGTGGCGTCGAGCTTGCGCAAGATGCAGGTCAGAAACTGACGGTAAGGCTCACCGGGATTGCGCTCCTTGATCATGTCTCCATCACCGCTTGCCCGCAGTTCGTATGCCAGATCCTCCTGGAAGGCCTCCGGCACCGGAAGAGCGCGCTGACTGATGGACAGCGAGCGGGCCAGGGCGATGAGACGATCGCGGTAGTGATGCAAGGCGGCCATCGCGTTCTTGCGGAGCGCCCAGCCCGTGACCTCGGTGGTCACGAATGGATTGCCGTCGCGGTCGCCGCCGATCCACGAGCCGAACTGGAAGAACGGCGGCAGGTCGAAGTCGGTATCGGGATAGTTGCGCTTCAGGGCGCCTTCGAGCAGCCCCATCATCTCCGGGGCTTTCTCGAACAGAGTCTCGTCGAAGAAATGCAGTCCACGGAGGACTTCATGCTCGACCGTGGGCTTCTGTAGATGCAACTCGCCGGTCATCCAAACAAGTTCGATCTGATCCCTGATGTCGGCAAGCAACTGCTGTTGCTCGCGGTCGGTCCAACGGACCCCCTCAAGCTCCCGGAGCAGAAGATAGATCTTGCGGTATTTCTCGAGCACCGTGACGCGCTTGGACTCGGTCGGATGCGCAGTGATCACCGGACGGATGCGCAAGTTCTCCAGGAGGTTCTGGATCTCCCGGGCTCCGATACCGGCGTGACGGGCCTCGGTCAGGACGTGATCGAAGGTCCCCAGCAGCGCATCCCGGCCGCGCGTGCGTTCAATGAAGCGGCGCCGGCGCATGGTCGCGTTCTGGTCGGCGATGGACAGGAGCTGGAACCAGATCCCTTGCGCGGACAACGCGCGCGCCATGAGCTCAGGCGTGAATTCCGTGATGGATTTCTCGGCCGTACCGGTCAGGACCGGCTCAAGCTCGGGCTGATGGCGGCGGACGACATCGAGCAGAAGGTCGAACAAGATCTCGGCGGCGCCTTCCGGCGATGTACCCGTGATCTTGGCTGCAGTGGCCACATCGGCCACCACATCGCCATCTCTCACATCCTCGTCCATGATTAACGCCCGCACTCCGATCTCACCGACCGGTTTTCTTATTCGAAGCCGAACGTCGAATGCGACGCTCAGCACACTGTATTCCGACCGCCGTGTCCGGTGACTGGCAGCCAGATGGGGCCGATCGGTCCCACCTGCAATTGTTGGCTCGTCTGGAATAGGCCGGTTCTACCATAGGCCGTATCTATGACCCCGGCGTGTCCGGCGTCTTCCTTAGACTCCCAGAACCTTGGCGACGGTGGAACCGAACTCGCTCGGATTCGGGGCCACGGTCAGCCCGTTGGCCTTCATGATCTCGGCCTTCTCGGCTGCGCTGTCACCCGCTGCCGAGATGATCGCGCCGGCGTGGCCCATGCGGCGACCCTTCGGTGCCGTGAGACCCGCGACGAAGCCGACCACCGGCTTGGACATGTTGTCCCTGATCCATGCCGAGGCTTCGGCCTCCTGCGGACCGCCGATCTCGCCGATCATCAGCACGGCATCGGTCTCCGGGTCTTCCTCGAACAGAGCGAGGTGATCCAGGAACGAGGAGCCGTTGATCGGGTCGCCGCCGATGCCGACGGATGTCGAGATGCCGATGCCATGATCCTTCATCTGCGCCGCGGCCTCGTATCCGAGCGTGCCGGAGCGCGAGATGACGCCGACCCGGCCCTGCAAATAGATGTGGCCGGGCATGATGCCGAGCATGGACTTGCCGGGGCTGATGATGCCCGCACAGTTGGGGCCAACCATCATGGTCCGGCGGTCGCGCGGATAGCGCATCAGATAGCGCTTCACCCGCATCATGTCCTGCGCCGGGATGCCGTCCGTGATGGAGCAAACCAGCCCGATACCGGCGTCGGCGCACTCCATGATCGCGTCCGCGCAGAAGGCCGGCGCGACGAAGGTGATCGACGCCTCGGCGCCGGTCTCCTTGACTGCCTCTTTGACCGTGTTGAAGAGAGGACGATCGAGATGCCGGCCGCCGCCCTTGCCCGGCGTCACGCCGCCGACCACGTTCGTGCCGTACTCGATCATTTCCTTCGCGTGGAAGGTACCCTTGTCGCCGGTCATGCCCTGAACGATCACCCGGGTTTTTTCGTCAATCAGAATACTCATTGTGAATCTCTCCGATGATCGTCTTTACGCGGCCTGCAGCTTGCCCTGACAGGCCTGAACCGCTTTCTCGGCGGCCTCGGCGAGCGTGTCGGCCGTGATCAGCTTGAGCCCGCTCTCCTCGAGGATCTTGCGGCCCTCTTCGACATTGGTCCCGGCGAGGCGCACGACCAGCGGAACCTTGATGTCGAGGTTCCCGCAGGCCTGAACCACACCCTTGGCGACCCAGTCGCAGCGATTGATGCCGGCGAAGATGTTCACCAGGATCGCCTTCACGTTGGCGTCGGAGACCACCAGCTTCATGGCCGTCTCGATGCGGTCCGGCGAAGCGCCGCCGCCCACGTCGAGGAAGTTGGCCGGCTCGCCGCCCGCGTGCTTGATCATGTCCATGGTGGCCATGGCCAGACCCGCGCCGTTCACGATGCAACCGATGTCGCCTTCCAGACCGATATAGTTGAGATTGTGCTCGGCGGCCTGAGCCTCGCGCGGATCCTGCTGCGAGGGATCGTACATGTCGGCCACGTTGTGGCGGCGGAACAGAGCGTTGTCGTCGAACGACATCTTGGCGTCGAGGGCGAGAACGCGATCGTCCTTCGTGACGACCAGCGGATTGATCTCCAGCATCTGGGCATCGCAATCGCGGAAAGCGCGATAGGCGTTCATGATGGTCGAAACGCAGCTCTGAGCCTGCTTGATCGACAGCCCAAGCTGAAACGCCAGTTCGCGGGCCTGGAAGGACTGCAGACCGACGGCCGGCTCGACGATGACCTGAAGAATGGCGTCGGGATTGTTCTTGGCGATCTCTTCGATCTCCATGCCGCCTTCTTGCGAGGCGATGACACGGATGCGCTCGGCCTTACGGTCGAGGACATAGCCGAGATAAAGCTCTTTTTCGAAGGGCTCGGCCGCTTCGATATAGACGCGCTGAACGGGCTTGCCTTCGGGGCCGGTCTGGTGCGTGACCAGACGCTTGCCGAGCAGCTCCTGCGCCGCCTCGCGGACCTCGTGATAGGTCTTGCAAATCTTGATGCCGCCCGCCTTGCCGCGCGCGCCGGCGTGGATCTGCGCCTTGACCGCCCAGCTCCAGCCGCCAAGCTCGGTCGCCGCGTAAACGGCCTGATCAGGACTGAAAGCCACCGCGCCTTTCGGCACCGGAACGCCGAAGCTACCCAGAAGTTCTTTGGCTTGATACTCGTGAACGTCCACGTCGTTCCTCCTTCTAAAAAGTCACTTCGCCGGGCTTTCTTTTGGGAGAGCCCACGCCGGACGGCGTCAGCTCACTTTGCCCTTTACGATATCGTATGCCTTCTCGGTCGTTGCCTCGGCGCCGGCGAGAAGACCCTCCAGTTCGCTTAGCTTAGACTCCACAAAGCTGGTGTCGGAAATCATTTTTGCATTGATGTATACATTTAGAGCAGCACTCCGCAGTGCTGCGTAAGCAGACAAGACCCCAACACCTGCATCGGAGATGACGTTGACGTTGCCTTTCTCCGACGCCATTAGGGCCAGATCGATGACTTCTCGGGCCAACCGGCAACAACGGATCGGGACATCGGTCGCCATCTTGAGGGCGTCCTGGATCGCCCCGCCCCGGGCAGCCTTCTCGTCGTCGGTCTCCTTGGGCATGCCGTAGGCTGCCATGACCGTATCGAAGGCGCGAACGTCGTCCTGAATCATGGCCGTCATCCGGTGACGGAGATCCTCGGCCTTGGCCAGGATCTCCTTCATGTCCTCCTCGACCTCGACGTACTTCTTTTTGCCGATCGTCAAGTTGCAGACCATGCTGACAAGGGCCGCGCCCATGCCGCCGAGGATGGCGGCAGCACTGCCACCGCCCGGCGTCGCCGCGCTGGAGGCAAGCTGATCGAGGAACGGCTCGATCGCTGTATCCTTGATCTCGGTCATTAGGCCATCTCTTTCGCAAGCGCGTAGATCTCTTCGGCGTCGTAGACGCCTTCAGAGCTCTCAAACATCTTGGTGATGCATTCGCGGTGCAATTTGAGCTTCAGCCCGCCGATACCCAGCGCGCCATAGCCGAGCTTGCCGCCGCCGACATCCTTGCCCTTGTCCATGGCGTCGACGCCTTCGATGCCCATGGGCGGCTGCGCGTTCACATCGGCCAGAAGCTCAATGTTGGGATTGTTCACCCAGGCCGACTTCGGCAGCAGCTGCACGCCGATTGCGCCGGCGGAGTAGACGATATTGGCGTCCTTGACGGCCTCGGCGCGCTCCTCGTCCGTCGAGCCCGCAGCACCCGAGACCTTGATGCCGAAACGCTTCTCGATGACCTTCGCTGCCTCTTCGGCGCGCTCCTTGGTGCGCGAAGTGATGGTGACGTCGCAGCCTTCCATGCCGAAGAAGCCCGCGGCGCGCATGCCGACGGGGCCCGTACCGGCGAGCACGACGGCCTTCTTACCCTTGAGATCGCGGCCCTTGGCCAGCAGCGCCACACCGGCAGCAGCCGTCGTGTTGGAGCCGTTCGAATCCAGCATCACGGAGACGCGGAACGGGCCGAAGAAGTGCTTCTTCACCGTCTCGAACAGCTCTTCGCCCTTGGCCATGTTGCCGCCGCCCACGAAGATCGCGGTGTTCTGCTTGTCTTTGCCGCCGCGCGTGTAGATGCAGCCATCGATCAGTGCACCGACATTATCGGGCGTGACTGCCGCATAGCCGGAGACATTGTCGGCGCCGCCGTCGTAACCGACAACCGTATCGAAGATGCTCGGCACGGGATCGGTGTCGAACAAGAACAGCAGTTTCTTCATTGCGGTTTCCCTTTACGCGTTATTCGACGACGTTCTGCGGGTTGCCCGCAACGAACGCATCGATGTTGTCCATGAGCTGATCGGCCAGGATCTGCATGGCCTCGCGGCTCGCCCACGCCACGTGCGGCGTGACGATGAAGTTCGGCATCTTGAGATCCAGAAGGATGTTTCCGTCCTTCGGCGGCTCGGTGGTGAGCACATCGAACCCGGCGCCTCCGATCGTGCCGGCTTTCAGCGCCTCGGCGAGTGCCGCTTCGTCGACGAGACCGCCGCGCGCCGTGTTGATGAGGATCGACGTGGGCTTCATCAGCTTCAGCTCCTTCTCGCCGATCATGTTCGCCGTCTCCGGCGTCAGCGGGCAGTGGAGCGTGATGACGTCGCTTTCTTTCAGCACCGTCTCGAGATCGACGAGCCCGTCCTGCGGGAACACGTCATACGGCAGGATCTTCATGCCGAGGCACTCGGCCCGCTTGGCGACCGCCTTGCCGATGGCGCCGTAACCGACGACGCCCATGGTGGAGCCGGCAATGTCGCGGATCGGGTGATCGAAGAAGCAGAACTGGTCGACCTCGGCCCAGCGTCCGTTCCTCGTATCCTCAATGTAGGCAAGCAGATTGCGCCGCAACGCGAACATCAGCGCGATCACGTGCTCGGGCACGGTGTTGAACGCATAGCCGCGAATGTTGACGACGGTGATGCCGTTGGCCTTGCAGTAGGCCTTGTCGACGACGTCGGTGCCGGTCGCCGCGACAGCGATCAGCTTGAGCTTCGGAAGCTGCTTGAGGACCTCCTCGCGCATCGGCACCTTGTTGATGATCGCGATGCTCGCGTCTTTCAGACGCTCGACGATATCCTCGGGAGTCCAAGTCGATTGGTACTCCGTGTAGTTGTGCGGAAATTTGGCCTTGCGGACATCGGCGCCAACCGACTCGCGATCGAGGAAGACGATCTCGTGTTCCACTGAACCCCCCTGTTAATGCGGCCGGCGGCTACCGCCCGCGCCGTGATGACCTCCCCGGTGCGGGCGAGCCCTACCCCGGGTGGCGTTTCGTCATGAACCTAGCCCTTGCTGGTGAAGTGCCCGGCTCCCTACTCCGCGGCCAAGCGCTGATCGGCGGCGCCATAGGCGTTGCGGAAATACTCTTGCGCGGCGGCCACGCCCGAACCGGGCTCGACCTGGATGCCGACATCGCGCATTGACATCTCGGCCCCGGAAATGGCGCCGAGCAACATCAGTTCATTGAGATCGCCGAGGTGGCCGATGCGGAACAACTTGCCGGCGACTTCCGACAAGCCTGCACCCAGCGCGAGATTGTAGCGGCGATACGCGCGCTCGATGACATCGGCGCCGTTGAAACCGCTCGGCACCATGATCGCGCTGACCGTATCGGACTGCCACTTGGGTTCCTTGGCGCAGAGCGACAGACCCCAAGCGTCGACCGCCGCACGGGTCCCGCTCGCGAGATAGCGATGGCGGGCGAAAACGTTCTCGAGACCTTCCTCGAACATCATCGCCAAGGATTCGCGCAGGCCATAGAGCAGCGGCAGCGCGGGTGTGTACGGGAAGTAGCCGCCCGCATTCGCGTTGATGTGGTCGGCGAGGTTGAAATAGGCGCGCGTGCACTTGGCCGCTTCCATTTGCGCCAGCGCCTTGGGGCTCGCGCAGAGGATGCCGAGACCGGCCGGGAGCATCATGCCCTTCTGCGAACCGGTGATGGCGAGGTCGACACCCCACTCGTCGAAGCGGAAGTCGATGCTGCCGATGGAGCTGACGCCATCCACATAGAGCAGCGCCGGATGGCCGGCCGCGTCGATCGCGCGCCGCACGGCGGCCACGTCAGAGGTCACGCCCGTGGCGGTCTCGTTGTGGACCACCAGTATACCTTTGATTTCGTGAGCTTTATCGGCTCGGAGGGCCTCTTCGATCCGGTCCGGATCGGCGCCCGTGCCCCATTCTTCCTCCTGCACGACGACCTCGAGCCCATGACGGCGGGCGAGTTCGATCCACAGATGGCTGAACTGGCCGAAGCGCGGCGCAAGGAGCTTGTCGCCCGGCGAACGGGTGTTGGTCAGGGCCGATTCCCAGGCGCCCGTACCACTGGACGGGAAGATGACGACTTGGCCTTCCTTGGTCTGGAAGACCTTCTTCATCTCCTCGAAGAGCGGGATGGTCAGGCTCGGAAAGTCAGGGGACCGATGATCCTCCATCGGCACGTGCATGGCCCGGAGAATGCGGTCCGGCACATTGGTCGGACCCGGCACAAATAGAAAATTACGACCTGGCCGCCTGGCTCCAGCCATGGGATTCCTCTCCTAGGGAATTGTTGTTTGCCCGGAGCCCAAGCAGGCCCAGACCATACGACTTTCGTATGGTGGTAGCGCCCGCTCGCGCCCCTGGCAACCCTTTTGCTTTCCCTGGGAGGGCCCGGCTAGAACAGTCCGGTAATCCTGCCTTCGGCGTCCAATTCGATGTTATTGGCGGCCGGAACCCGTGGCAGACCCGGCATTGTCATAATGTCTCCGCAGATCACCACGATGAACTCCGCGCCGGCCGAAAGCCGCACTTCGCGGACCGGAATGGTGTGACCAAGCGGCACACCCTTGGCATCGGGATTGGTCGTGAAGCTGTACTGCGTCTTGGCAATGCAGATCGGAAGCTTACCGAACCCTTCCTTTTCGAGCTCCGCGAACTTGTCGCGGACCGCCTTCGGCCCGGTAATATCCTCGGCGCCGTAGATCTCCTGCGCGACCGTGCGCACCTTGTCCCACAGCGGCATGTCGTCCGGATACAGCGGCTGGAAGTCCGACGGCTTGGTGTCGATGGTCTTGACCACGGTTTCGGCCAGATCTTTGGCGCCCGCCCCGCCGAGGGCCCAGTGGTCGGACATCACGCATTCGGCGCTGGCCGTCGAGCAGAGGCGCTGAAGCAGCGCGATCTCGTCGTCCGTATCGAGCGAGAAGCGGTTGACCGCAACCACCACCGGAACGTGGAACTTGCGGACGTTCTCGATGTGCTTTTCGAGATTGGCGAAGCCTTTCTCCAGCGCCTCGAGATTCTCCTTCTTGAGATCGTCCTTGGCGACGCCGCCATGCATCTTGAGCGCGCGGATCGTCGCCACGATCACCACGCAATCAGGCTTGAGGCCGGCCTTGCGGCACTTGATGTCGAAGAACTTCTCCGCGCCGAGATCGGCACCGAAGCCGGCTTCGGTCACCACATAGTCGGCAAGCTTCAGCGCGGCCTTCGTGGCGATCACCGAGTTGCAGCCATGGGCGATGTTCGCGAACGGACCACCATGGATGAAGGCCGGGTTATTCTCGAGCGTCTGCACCATGTTCGGCGCCAGCGCATCCTTCAGCAGCGCCGCCATGGCGCCCGCCGCCGAAATCTGGTCGGCCGTCACGGCCGTCTTGTCGCGCGTCTGTCCGATCTGAATCTGTCCGAGGCGCCGCTGAAGGTCCGCCCGGTCCTTCGCTAGGCAGAAGATCGCCATGACCTCCGAGGCCACGACGATGTCGAAGCCCGCCTCGCGCGGGAAGCCGTTCGTTACGCCGCCGAGCGACGTCACGATGGACCGCAACGCGCGGTCGTTCATATCGATGCCGCGGCGCCATGTGACACGCCGCGCGTCGATGTCGAGCTTGTTGCCCCAATAGATGTGATTGTCGATCATCGCCGCGAGCAGATTGTTGGCGGCGCCGATCGCGTGGAAGTCGCCGGTGAAATGAAGGTTGATGTCCTCCATCGGCACGACCTGTGCGTAACCGCCGCCGGCTGCACCGCCCTTCATCCCGAAGCACGGCCCAAGGCTCGGCTCCCGCAAACACATGATCGTCTTCTTGCCGATCAGATTGAGCGCATCGCCGAGGCCGACCGTGGTCGTGGTCTTGCCTTCGCCGGCGGGCGTCGGCGTGATCGCGGTGACCAGGATCAGCTTGCCGTCCGGCTTATCCTTGAGGCTGTCGATATAGTCGAGAGAGACCTTCGCCTTGTAGTGGCCGTAGGGAATAAGGTCCTTCGCCTCGATACCGAGCTTGTCCTTAGCCACGTCCAGGATCGGCCGCATCGTGGCCGCCTGACTGATCTCGATATCGGATTTTGGCTTCTTGTGTTGTTCGCTCGATCCCTCGGACATAATCGTCTACTCCCAGCCTCACTTGTCTTTTGGAACACGCGAATTTTCGCGAAACGGACGCGCACCGTATTCATTCGCTTGCCTTCTGGCAATCGTCTGTGCAGTTTCATCGCCAACAACAAGCAATAGGGAGCCGAGCGGACCAGATGTCCCCAGAAGAGTTGCTGAAGGCCATGTTCAAGGCCGGCGTGGATGCCGCCCTGCCCTCGCTCTGCGTACCGCCCCATCTGCCCGAACGCCCCAAAGGCCGCACCGTCATCATCGGCGCAGGAAAGGCTTCCGGCGCCATGGCGAAGGCGCTGGAAGACGCTTGGGACGGCCCGCTCGACGGCGTCGTCGTCACGCGTTACGGCTATCGGCTGCCCACGGAGCGCTTGGAGGTCGTCGAGGCCGCGCACCCCGTACCGGACGCCGCAGGCCGCGAAGCCGCGCAGCGAATCTTCAAGGCCGTGCAAGGTCTAACCGAGGACGATCTCGTGCTTGCGCTCATCTCCGGCGGCGGCTCCGCACTGCTGGCGGCGCCCGCCGAAGGAATTTCACTCGAAGACAAGCAGGCCGTGAACAAGGCCTTGCTCGCGAGCGGCGCGACCATTTCCGAAATGAATACGGTGCGGAAGCATCTGTCCGCCATCAAGGGCGGCCAGCTTGCGCGCGCCGCATACCCCGCGAAAGTCGTGGCCCTGATGATTTCGGATGTGCCGGGTGACGATGCCTCCATCATCGCATCCGGACCGACCGTGCCCGACCCCTCCACCAACGCGGACGCCATCGCCATCGTCGAGAAATACGGGATCGATCTGCCCGCCAATGTGCGGCAGGTGCTCGAGACCATCGAGGAAACGCCCAAGCCCGGCGACAAATGTTTCGACCGTGTCGAGAACATCATGATCGCCACACCGCAGGCCTCGCTTGAAGCCGCGGCCGCCGTGGCGCGCGAGGCGGGCGTGACGCCGGTGATCCTCGGCGACAGCATCGAGGGCGAGTCCCGCGACGTAGGTCTCGTCCATGCGGGCATCGCACGCCAATGCGCCATGCGCGGTCAGCCCGCGGAGCCGCCATGCGTCCTCATCTCAGGCGGCGAGACCACCGTGACGATCAAGACCAAAGGCGGCAAGGGCGGTCCGAATACGGACTTTCTTCTGTCCATGGCGATCGCGCTCGACGGCGCACCGAACATCTACGCGCTGGCCGGAGACACTGACGGCGTCGACGGGTCCGAGGACAACGCCGGCGCGCTGATCTATCCGGACACGCTGAAGCGCGCCGAGGCAGCCGGCATCAACGCCAAGGCTCATCAGGCCAAGAACGATCCGTATACGTTCTTCAAAGGCATCGGCGATCTGCTCGAGACAGGCCCGACCATGACCAACGTCAACGATCTGCGGCTCGTGCTCATCACGCAGCGGGACTGAGGCCGGCGCCGTTCAGGCGGCGCACTTGATGCACGTGGCGACGGTCGGATCGGCCGCCAGGCGCTTCTCGGCGATCTCCTCGCCGCAGGCTGTGCAATAGCCGTATTCGCCCTCGTCGATGCACTTGATCGCAGCCTCGATACGCCGCGCCTCGTCGTGACGGCGCTGCTCCGTGGCCACGGCCATCGCTTGCACCTGCATCGCATCCATCCGCGACACCCGCCCCACGGACGTCTGGTCGAGTTCGACGGGCCGGCGATTGTCGGCCGTCGTCTCGCTCGTATCGCGCAAGTCGCGCAGCCGTTCCGCCAGTTGCGCCCGCAACGCGCGCAAGTCCGGATCCGTCGCGCTCATAACGCCGCTCCGGGGTCGGTTCGCGCAAGATACACCGTCTGGGTGAAGGGCCGGTCCTGCAGCGGATTGTGAAACGTGACCGGTTCGGCGCGCGTCTCCACAAAGACGCTATCCAGGCGCGCCAGGAAGGTGTCGTCGGGCAGCGCGTCAGACCACAAGCCGAACACACCGCCGGGCCGAAGATGCCGCGCGAGATTGCGCAAACCTTCCGGCCGATAGAAGGACTCACTGCGCTCATCCAATAACGCCGCCGGCGAATGATCGATATCGACGAGGATCGCATCGAACGAGCGCCCGGGCACCTCAGGATCGAACCCTGCCTCCGACGCCCCCATCGCGAAGAAGTCGCCCTGGACCAAGCGGCAGTGCGGATCGTCCGCGAGCGCAGTCCCCAGCGGCAGCAATCCCTTCTCGTGCCACTCGATAACGGGCGCGAGCGCTTCCACGACGATCAGCGAGGCGTGCGGCGCGGCTTCCAGCACGGCTTGCGCCGTATAGCCGAGCCCAAGACCGCCGACGACGACATCGGGTGCGGTGGCATCGTCAAGCGCCGCGAGCCCGAGCCGCGCCAAGGCGACCTCGGACGCGGTGAACAGGCTCGTCATCAGGGACTCGTCGCCGAGCTTGATCTCGAACACGTCCACGCCGAGCTTGAGATCCCGGCGCCGGCGCAAGCTCACCGCCCCGATCGGGGTCGGGCAATAATCAAGTTCTTCGAAGAGGGCACTCATGTGCGGGATCGGATGGCTCATATCACTTGCGGATCGAACCGTAAGACTAGGGCGATTGATCCCGCGGTGATAGGGCCCGCCCTTGCGCAGCCATCCCCGCGACGCCGCGGCGCTTGATCCGGACCCGGGATGTACGTCACGCTACCGGGATGATCCGTGGTGTCCTTCTCGATTTGGCGGGCGTGGTCTATGAGGGAGACCATGTGCTCCCCGGCGCGGTCGAGGCCGTGCACCGTCTGCACGAGGCCGGCCTTCCGATCCGCTTCGTCACCAACACGACGACCAAGACCAAGAAGGAACTGGTCAGCCGCCTGACGGGACTGGGCCTCGAAATCACCGGCGAAGAACTGTTCACGCCCGGCCAGGCCGCGCGGACCTGGCTCGCCGAACACGACGCTTCGCCGCTCCTTTTAGTTCATCCGAACTTAGAGGAGGAATTCGCCGATAGTCCCGACGGGTCCGCCCGCGCGGTCGTTGTCGGGGATGCGGGCCGCGCGTTCTCTTTTGAGAATATGAACCGCGCCTTCCGTGAACTCATCGATGGCGCCGCATTTCTCGCGCTCGCCAAGAACCGCACCTTCATGGACGAGGACGGCAAGCTCAGCCTGGATGCGGGCGCCTTCGTGACCGCCCTGGAATTTTCGAGCGGCAAGGAGGCGATCGTGCTCGGAAAGCCGTCGCCCGATTTCTTCGAAGCGGCACTCGCCAGCATGGGCTGTGCGCCGGAGAACGCCGTGATGGTGGGCGACGACGCGGAAAGCGATGTTGCCGGCGCGCTCAAGGCTGGCCTGGCACAGGCCATTCTCGTGCGTACCGGCAAATACCGCGATGGAGACGAGCGCCGTTTCGAACCGCCACCGACGGCAGTGGCGGAGGACCTCCCGGCCGCAGCCGATTGGATCCTCGACCACCGCGTCGTCTAGCGTTACTCGGCGGCGGCCGACATCGTGCGGCCGCTTCCAACCCGCTTGGGCAGCAGCCAGGCGACGATGACGAAGGCCATGCCGATCGCAAGGCCGAGCCACTCGCCCGAAATCGAGCTGAGCAAGGACGGATAGTCCGTACCCGCCACCGGCGCGAGTGTCGCCTTACCGCCGGCGATCGGTTCCAGCAACGCCGAACCGGCGAGGCCGCCAAAGGCCAGCATGTAGACGCCGGCGCCGATCAGCCCGCCCAGCACGAAGAAGACCGCATCGATGCGCCCAGTCGCCATGGCCGTCAGGCCCGTCCCCGGACAATAGCCCGCCACGGCGAAGCCGATTCCCAGCAGCAAGCCACCGACAAATACGCCGTAATAGGCCGTCTTCACCGACAGATGCCCGGGATCGACCAGCCCCAGCAGGAGACCGCCGAACAAGAAGATCGACGCCACGCCGATCCCGGTGAGGATCGTCTTCATCAGGTGCAGATCAGTCAAATTCAGCATGCAGATGATGTAGCCGGGGTTGGTCGCGCCGACCCGGTCGAGCGCGAAGCCGAATGCCGCCCCGACGAGAATCGCGAGTAGGATCGTGCTCATGGCTCAGTCCTCCCTGTTGAAGAGATAGATGGCCAGCGGGATGCCGGCGAGGAAAGCCCCGGCGGCAAAGATGTAGCCGGAGAGCGACGTTTGCATCATACCGCTCATCATGTGCCCCGAAGTGCAACCGCCCGCGAGCCGTGCGCCGAACAGAACAAGGAACCCGGCGATAAACGTCGCCGCATAGCGGCGCCACGGCGAGTCGCCGTAATTGGCACGCCAGACCCCCGGCATAGCCCGTTCGCTCTTCGGCACGCCGCCGCGCAGAAGCGCGGAGATGAACGCCCCCACCATCATCGCAATGACGAAGACGAATCCGTAATTCAGCGGATTGGCGACGCTCTTCGCGTATTTGCCGCCGCTCTTGTCGAGATACGCATTGGTGCTCGCGTAGCCGCTCTTGGCCTCGTCGGAGGGAACCACGACGGTCGTGTCGGCCGCGTCCCACAGAATGCCGTCGAGAATGACGAACTGCGTGGAGACGCCGATGGGCTTCACCAGCAATACGGCAACGAAGAAAACCACCCCAAGAAGGAGACCGCCGGCCTTCCAGGGCAGAGGAACTTTCTGCCAGGTGCTCATTGCTTCCACTCCTCATATTAGTACCTTCTAATAAGGTGGCTTGTCCCGAATGTGAAATCATTGACCCCGCTCAAATCGGCGCCGCCCGGGTGCGTTTGAAAACCGCACAAAATCCCCGCGCTCAGCTTGCGAAACCGCGCAAGGACGCTAGTGTTGCGGCGGGTAGAGTGGCTGCAAGCGTCTTGCGGCCACCTGGGTGGTGCCTGTCACGGAACAGTCGAATTTGCGTGTGAAACAAGGCGGCCAATCCGCGCTGGAGGATTGAGCCGGAGACATGTTTCCGTGCAGTCTCGGCCGTGCCGCCGCAATCCGGACGGATGCGCGGCGCAAGGACCGAAGGGGATAAATTTTCATGCTGAGGCGTGCCTTTTTTTGCCTTGTCGCCGTTGCCGCGCTTCTGGGTCCAGGCGCCGCCAAAGCCAGCCCCGCCCTCGTCTTCGAACCCTATAACGGCACCGTCTTCTACGCCGAGGACCCCGACACGCTCTGGTTCCCGGCCTCGCTCACCAAGATGATGACGGCCTATGTCGCCTTCCACGCGCTGCGCAATGGCGAGGTCAAACCCGACACCCCAGCCGTCGTCACCAAGAATGCGCTGGCCCAGCCACCGACCAAGCTAGGACTGCCGGTCGGCTCGTCGATCCCGCTCGAAACAGCGATCCGCGTCATCATCGTCAAGTCCGCCAACGACGTGGCCGTCATGGTGGCGGAGACCGTCGGCGGGTCCGAGGAAGCCTTTGTCGAGCGCATGAACGAGGCGGCAAAGCGGTTGGGGATGACCAGCACCCAATTTGCGAACCCGCACGGCTTGCCGAATGAGCAGCAATATACGACCGCACGCGATTTGGGGCGCCTCGCGCGCGCGCTCATTATCGAGTTCCCGGAATACGCCGACATCTTCTCGATGACGTCGGTCAGCGTCGCGAAGCGGCAGCTCCGGACCCATAACGGCCTGTTGCGCACCTTCAACGGAGCCGACGGCATGAAGACGGGCTTCATCTGCCACTCCGGCTTCAACATCGTGGTCAGCGCGACGCGGGACGGCCGTAAGCTGGTGGCCGTAGTCCTCGGCGAGAAATCGACCCGCATCCGCAATGAACGCGCCGCTCAACTCCTCGAGAACGGCTTCAAACGCTATTTCTGGAAATCGTTGTTCGGAACCAGTTTGAACGGCCTGCCCCTGCCGGCCGACCGGGACGACCGTCCCGTACATCTTGGGAAGATCATTTGCGGTCCGAATTACGGGGCCATTCGGCCTGAATTCACGCCGGACTTGTTCCCGTCTCAAACACCGGTCACGCGACTGGCCGACGTACCGACACCACTGCCGCCCTTGAACTGACGCCCTCACCGTGACGCCCAGGCTTACCCTTCTGACAATCGCAGCCTTTGCCTTCCTATCGGGCCCGCTGGCGCCCCATGCGGCGGCGGAGCTCATGGCGGAGTTCCCAGATGAGATGGCCGAGACGGTCGCGGAGGCCGCGGATCGGTGCCGCAAGGATGACGGGAAGCCCGACGTCGCCAATGTCCTGCAGAGTGACGACCTCAACGGCGACGGACGCCCCGACTGGATCGCCGACTACAGCAAGCTCGTCTGCAAAAACGGAAGCAACCCGGCCTGCAGCGATAACGGCTGCCTGTTGCAGCTCTACTATTCGAGCGGCGATGACTGGGACAAGGTCTTCGAGGATTTCGTGAAGAGCCACAAATTCTCCACGAGCGGCAAAGAGCGCCTGATGCACGTGACGACCTACGGCCTGCCCTGCAACCGGCCAAAGGACGAGACCTGCAACTACACCTATCGGCTCGAGGAAGACGCGCTCTCACCCGTGCGCTAGCGGCGCCCTAGAACGACGAGCCCGGTTCTTTCAGGAACGCCAGTTCCTCCGGCGTGGACGCCCGGCCGAGCACGTCGTTCCGATGCGGGAACCGGCCGAACCGCGCGATGATGTCATAGTGGCGGACGGCGAAATCCAGATTGTTCGGGTTGCCCAGGGCCTCGAAGAGCTCGACGGACCGGCGCTGATCCGCCAAGTCTTCCGCGTGCTGGAACGGCATATAGAGAAAGGCGCGCTGATCCGGCGGCAGCTCCCTATCCGCACCGGCCGCGATGGCATCCTTCGACAAAGCCAAGGCCTTCTCGTCCGTCGCGAACGCCCGCGGCGTGCCGCGATAGATGTTGCGGGGAAACTGATCGAGCACGAGGATCGCGGCGAGCCTGCCCTGCGGCGTCCGTAGCCAGTCGCCAGGGACCGCGTCTCTCAGACTCTCATAGACGTGGCCGAACCGGCGCGCGATCTCCGCATCGACCTCGGGCGGCGCCCCGTACCAATCATCCGGCGAGAGCGTCTCGAACCAGTAGCGGACCGCCTCGTCGGACTGAACGTGTGTCACTGGGATCCGCTTTGCGCTGCGCCGATCGCCGCCTCGATCAAGGCTTTGGCTTCGGGCGCGGCCCAATTGGCCGGGCCGACGAGACGCCCCATCTCCTTCCCTTCCGGGTCGATCAGCAGCGTGGTCGGCATGCCCACCGCCTTGAGGGTCGAAAAGAGTTTGCCGCTCGGATCGTAATAGGCCTTGAGGTCGGTCGCCCCTGTCTCCTCGAGGAACGTCTCGGCCTTTTCCGGACCGCCCTTGTCGATATTGAGGGCGACCACTTCGAAGCCGTCGCCGCCAAGCTCCGACTGCAGCGCGTTGAGCTGGGGCATCTCCTCCCGGCAAGGCACGCACCACGTAGCCCAGACATTCAGGAGCACCACCTTGCCCTTCAGATCCTCGGACGTCACCGCCGCCCCGCCGGGCGCTTCGAAGGCGAAATCAGGCGGCGTCACCGGCTCGGGACGCACCACGAAAGCCGTCATCGCACCGGTATTCAGCCCCTTCAGAGGCCCCGCGCCAGCGCCGCCGGTCCGATCCGTAGCGGATCCGACCGAGGAAGGTGCGTCCGAACGATTGTCAGACGGGGTGGAAAGCCAATATACCGTGCCGAACCCGGCGAGGAGTGCGACCGCGACTGCGACCGCATATGTGGCCGGGGATGTCGTGTGCTTGCGTTTCTGCGAACTGTTCACGTCGTTCTCTTTGAACCTGAGTTCCTAAGAACTCACCTAAACTTCAGACCGGACCACCATGACCAACACAATGTGGGGCGGCCGTTTCGCCTCTAGCCCCTCCGACATCATGGAGGACATAAATGCCTCCATCGATTTCGACAAGCGGCTCTGGCGGCATGACATCGAGGCGTCGAAGGCGCACGTCGCTATGCTCGAGGCGACGGGCATTCTTGCGCCCGGCGATGCGTCCAAGATCGCCGATGGACTTGACCAAATCCTTGCAGAGATCGAGGCGGGCGACTTCAAATTCTCGCGAGCCTTGGAGGACATCCACCTCAATGTGGAGAACCGGCTGAAGGAGATTATCGGCCCGGTGGCCGGCAAGCTCCATACGGCCCGGTCCCGCAACGATCAGGTTGCCACCGACTTCAAGCTCTATGTCCGCGACGAGATCGGCCTCATCGAGGCGGGCCTAGCGCAGCTTCAGCTTGCGCTGGCGACCCGGGCGCTCGAGGAAGCCGCGACGGTCATGCCGGGGTTCACCCATTTGCAGACCGCCCAGCCCATCACGTTCGGCCATCATTGCCTCGCCTATGTGGAGATGTTCGCCCGCGACCGCGGGCGGTTCCTCGACGCGGCCAAGCGGCTGAACGAGTGTCCGCTGGGATCGGCGGCGCTCGCCGGCACGAGCTTCCCGGTCGACAGGCACCACACGGCCAAGGCACTTGGGTTCGACCGGCCGACGGCCAATTCGCTCGATTCGGTCTCCGACCGGGACTTCGCACTCGAAACGCTGGCCGCGGCCTCGATCGCCGCGGTCCACCTGTCCCGGCTGGCAGAAGAGATCGTGCTGTGGACGTCGCCCCAGTTCGGCTTTGCCCGGCTGTCGGATTCGTTCTCGACCGGGTCCTCGATCATGCCCCAGAAGCGCAACCCGGACGCCGCTGAGCTGGTGCGGGCCAAGACCGGCCGCATCGCCGGCGCCTTCCAGGCCCTGCTGATGGTCATGAAGGGGCTGCCGCTCGCCTATGCGAAGGACATGCAGGAGGACAAGGAGCCCGTCTTCGACGCGCTCGATGCCCTGAAATTGGGGATTTCCGCCCTTTCCGGCATGGTCGCGGACCTCGAGGTGAACGCCAAGGCGATGAAGAAAGCTGCCGGGAGCGAATACTCGACGGCGACGGATCTGGCCGACTGGCTGGTGCAGAACCTCGACACGCCCTTCCGCGAGGCGCATCACATCACCGGCACGATCGTGGCGCTGGCCGAGAAAAAAGGTATTGACCTCAAGAGGTTGCAGCTGTCCGACCTGCAGGGCGTGGAACCGAGAATCACCGACGACGTGTTCAACGTCCTGGATCCGGCCCGCTCTGCCAAAAGCCGGACCAGCTACGGCGGCACCGCCCCTTCGAACGTGCGGCGTGAAGCCAAGCGCTGGATAAAGCGTTTGGAGAAGGACGCCGTCTCGCGATAAAAGAAGGTCTGGACGGGCGCGCAAGACGCCCGCCGGCACGGGACTTTATTTCGCGGGACACGCGTTTTAGACGAAGACAGGGTCAGACCCTCAAGGGATGGTAGTGATGGGAAGCGCCACGCGCATTCTCTTATCATTGGCGCTTGTTCTCGCCGTCGGCCTTTCCGGCTGCGGGCGCCGCGGTTCGCTTGAGCGTCCCGAGGCCCGCTACCCCGAGGTTCCCGCCGATCCCTCGACCAAACAGTCCGACGCTCCTGATCGGCGCATCCCGATCCTCGACGACATCATTCACTAGCCCGGCCCGAACGATCTAGGCCCCAGACAACTTTCGTCCCATGCATCATTTCGCCTACCGGCGCGGCGTATCCGAGGACCCTGTTCTGCACGCCGAGGACGTCGATCTGTGCGCCTTGGCCGCCGACGTCGGAACGCCCTTCTATTGCTATTCGACCGCGACCTTCGAGCGGCACATCGGCGTCTTCGCCGATGCGTTCGCCGCGCGCCCGGACACGCTCGTCTGCTACGCCATCAAGGCCAACTCCAATCTCGGCGTGCTGGCGACGCTCGCGAAGCAAGGCGCCGGCATGGATGTGGTGTCCGAAGGCGAACTGCGCCGGGCGCTGGCTGTCGGCGTACCGGGTGAGCGCGTGGTCTTTTCCGGGGTCGGCAAGACCAAGGACGAGATGGCGTTCGCCCTGGACGCAAGCATCTACGCCTTCAACGTCGAGTCCGAACCGGAGCTCTACGCCCTCAGCGAGGTCGCGGCCGCGATGGGCAAGACGGCCCGGATCGCCTTTCGCGTAAATCCGGACGTGGACGCCGGCACCCATCACAAGATTTCGACCGGCAAGGCGGAGAACAAGTTCGGCATCCCCTTCGACGCGGCGCCCTCGCTTTATCGCCAGGCAACCGAGCTTCCCGGCATCCAGCCGGCGGGCGTCCATATGCATATCGGCAGCCAGATCACCGACCTTGCACCGTTCGCAAACGCCTTCGCGCTCCTGAAGGAGCTTGTG
This sequence comes from Methyloceanibacter sp. wino2, assembly GCF_003071365.1. Classification (NCBI taxonomy): domain Bacteria; kingdom Pseudomonadati; phylum Pseudomonadota; class Alphaproteobacteria; order Hyphomicrobiales; family Hyphomicrobiaceae; genus Methyloceanibacter; species Methyloceanibacter sp. wino2. The sequence goes on along the minus strand of NZ_CP028960.1, from coordinate 2,019,075 downwards.
GCGACGTTGCGCGGATCGGGCGTTGCCATCGAGTTCGTCAATCTCGGCGGCGGGCTGGGCATTCCCTACCGGACCGACGAGCCGGATCCGCCGCTGCCGACCGACTACGCACGGCTCGTCAACGAGTCCATGGGCGACCTCGGCGTGCGGCTTCTGTTCGAGCCGGGACGGATGATCGCCGGCAATGCGGGCATCCTCGTGTCGCGGGTCCTCTATGTGAAGACCGCGCCGGAAAAGACCTTCACCATCGTCGACGCGGCCATGAACGATCTGATCCGGCCGACGCTCTACGAGGCCTATCACCGGATTCTGCCGGTCATCGAACCCGGGCCCGAGACGGCCACACGCATCACTGACGTGGTGGGCCCCGTCTGCGAGACCGGCGATTATCTCGCCCTCGCGCGGCCTTTGCCTGAGCTCAATCCCGGCGATCTCATCGCCGTCATGACCGCTGGCGCCTATGGCGCGGTCCAGGCCTCGCAATACAACAGCCGCCTGCTGGTGCCCGAAGTGCTGGTCTCGGGCGCGGACTATTGCGTGACTCGTCCCCGGCCGAGCTACGAGGACATGCTGGCGGCCGAGCGCCTTCCGGACTGGCTCTAGGCGAGATCGGCGCCGTCGCGCCCCGAATTCGCCTGTTTGCCCAAGGAAAGTTCCAGGAAAATTACCGTGATGTAATCTGGGCTCCGCGCCCGTCTGTGCTAGAAATTTCGGATCATGGCGAGACCGTCCCGCTCGAAAGACGCTGCAACCACTGCCCCCGCCCCGGACACGCTGAAGCGCCGCTTCGAGCGCCGCGTGGGCTTGAGCTGGCTTGCCCTCCTCGTCGAGCGCGCGTTCGAGGCGCTGCTCTGGCCCTTCGTCGTGGTCTGCGCCTTCCTCGTCTTTTCCTTGTTGAACGGCTGGAGCCTGCTCCCGGCGCTCGCCCATCAGGTCCTTCTCGGCCTGTTCCTCGTCGCGTTCGTGATCGCGCTGGTGCCGCTCTGGCGCATCGACGTGCCGACGCGCGCCGAAGCCCTGCGGCGGCTCGAACGCGATTCGGGGATTCAGCACCGGCCCGCCTCCTCCTACGAAGACACGCTCGAAGCGGCTCCCGGTACGGCGCCGGCTCAGCTTTGGGCGTTGCACCGGAAGCGCCTGGCGCGGCTGGTGGCGCGGCTGAAGCCGTCCTGGCCGAAGCCGCGGGCAGATCGCGATGACCCGTTTGCAATCCGCGCGGCGCTCGTCCTGGCGCTCGTCGTGTCGTTCTTCGCCGCGGGCGGTGATGCGGGATCGCGGATCAAGGCAGCATTCCTTCCGGCAGCCACCGCGTCGACACAGCTTGTGCGCCTCGATGCGTGGATCACGCCGCCTGTCTATACCGCCATGGCGCCGGTGGTCCTCGCCGACGGAACGGAACAAGTGGGCCGGGGAGCGGAGACCTTCCGGGCCCTGTCCGTGCCCGTGCGCAGCCAACTCATTGTCCGCGCCCATGCGCCCGACGGCGATCGCGTGACCCTGACGCTTGCCGACGAAACGGGCGAGACCCGGACGGTCGAGCCTAAGGAAGGGTCGGCCGCGGGCCTGATGGAATTTCACGCCGGCCTCTTGAGCCCCGTGACGGCCGATCTCCGCATCGGCGGATCGACGGTCGCACAATGGCAACTTTCGATGATCGAGGACACCGCGCCCCAGATCAGCCTTCTGTCCGCGCCTACCTCGATGCCGCGCGGCGCGCTGCGGGTCGAGTACGGCGCGACCGACGACTATGGCGTGGCGAGTGCCGAGGCTCAGTTCGTTCTGGCCGGAAGCGAAATGTCCGACATGGCTGAAGACATGGCCGGGGACATCCCCGACGAAGAGCGGGGAGACCTCGCCGAAGTCGAGCCGCTGTTCGCGCCGCCCAAGATCGTGCTCCAGCTGCCGCGCAGCAACGCGAAAAAGGTCGAAGGCCGGGCCACCCAGGATCTGACCGCCCATCCCTGGGCCGGGCTTCAGGTCGTGATGACCCTGACGGCACGCGACCAGGCCGACCAAGTCGGCACGAGCGACCCCTATCCGCTGATTCTGCCTGCGCGCAGCTTCACTAAACCGCTGGCCAGAGCCGTGATCGAGCAACGCCGCAACCTGGTGATGGACCCCGGCCAGACGCCCCGCGTCGCCCGCGCGCTGGGCGCGCTGACGCTCGGCGGCGAGAAGGCCACCGACGACACGGTCGTCTATCTGTCGTTGCGCAACGCGTTCTGGCGCCTCGACAACGATCCCTCGATTGAGTCGGTGAAGGCAGTCGTCGATCAACTGTGGTCCACGGCCCTGCGCATCGAGGAAGGCGACCTGCCGGCCGCGGAGCGGGACCTCAAATCCGCACAGGATGCCCTGATGCAGGCGCTGCGCGAGAACGCGCCGGCCGAAGAGATCAAGAAGCGCATCGAGGAATTGCGCGCGGCGCTGCAGCGCTATCTGCAGGCCCTTGCCGCGCAGCAGAAAGACCAAACCGACATTGCCGGTCAGCCCAAGAACAATCGGGATGATCTCGTCTCCGAGCAGGACCTGGACAAGATGCTGGAGAGCATCAAGGACCTCGCGGAAGCGGGCTCGAAGGACATGGCCGAGAAGATGCTGTCGGAGCTGAACGACATCCTCGACCGGCTGCAAGCGGACAACCAACCGCAGAGCGAGCAGCAGCAAAAGGCGCAGGAGATGATGCGCGATCTCGACGAAGTCGCCTCGGACCAGCAGGAACTGCTCGACGAGACGTTTGGCGAGAAGCGCAAGCAGCGCGAAGGCCAGGGTCAGGGCCGCAGCCAGAACCAACAGTTCGACGTCAGCCCGCCCGGCTCGCCCATGGGCTTCGGCGACGCCATGTCGCCGCTGTCGGACCAGATGCCCCAGGGCGGTCAGGCCGGTGCACGGGCCCAAGGGCAATCGGGACGCCAAGGCGATGCCCCCGGCGGCGGAGAAGAGCAACTCGGCCAGCAGCAACAGCAAGGCTCGCAAGGCAGCCTGCAGCAGCGGCAGGAGGCCTTGCGCAAGAAGCTGGACCAGCTGATCGAGCGCATGCGCCAAGCGGGCGGAGAGCCGCCTGAGCAGTTCGAAGGCGCGAGCGATGCAATGGAGCAGGCCGAGCAGGACATCGCCGAGCAGAACTACGACCGCGCGGCGCAGAACCAGACGCTGGCCCTCGACCGGATGCGCGAAGGCACCGAGTCCATGGCGCAGCAAATGATGGCGCAAGGCGAGATGGAGGGCGGACAAGGCCCCGGCTCCAACGGCCGCGACCCGCTGGGGCGCCCGGACCGCTCGAACCGGCCGGACCTTGGGCTGTCGGTTGCGGTTCCCGACGAGATCGACATTCAAAAGGCCCGCGAGGTCTTGGACGAATTGCGCCGGCGGATTGGCGACCCCAGCCGCTCGACGCTCGAACTCGACTACCTGGAGCGCTTGATCCGCTCCTTCTAGGTTTCCTGCGCTTTTTTGACGGCGGCGTCAGAAAACTGCCATCCCTCACCCTATATGTCTGGGCAACAGTCCTTTCGCGTCAGGAGACGGCCCGTCCATGCTGAAATCCATTCTTAATTTCATTGCGAAGCCCTTCATTTGGCTCGGCGGTCTCTTCGGGCGCCTCGGCATGATTCTCAAAATAGCGATCATCGTCCTCCTCATCGTGCTCGTGCCGTTCTATGGCTATTTCTTCTGGACCACCCAGGTCTGGAACGGATTCGATCCCGACTACGCGCAGGCCTATTCCAACGCCACGAAGGAAGCGGGCGACGTTCCCGAACCGAGTGGCGGCATTGTCAGCGGTGACCCGGACGAAGCCGACAAGGCGGCCAGTCGGTCGAACGACAAGACTTGTCGGCGTTCGATGATCGTCGAGGCCACGGCGAACCTGACGGACTTCAACGTCAACGAGAACGCCTGGATCTCGTCGATGCTGCTGTACAAGATGGGTCTGTTCGGCATCCCATGGGAGGCGACGCCGTTCTTCGACAACAAGGCGGCGTTCCAGCGCGGCGCGCATCAGGCCGTCCAGCGGACATCGGTGGAACTGGTCGACGCTTTAGGGCGCGTGCGTGGCACCTCGCAGGTCGACAAGGACCTGCAGGAAGCGCGTGGCGATCTGCAGTTCAACGAATCCACGTGGTATTTTTCCCTGAGCCCGTTCGGCCCCAAGACGCCGACGCCGAGCTTCTACCGCTCCGCCATCAAGGACCTGCGCAAGTTCAACGACCGGCTCGAGAAATGCGACGCGGTCTTCGATGCGCGGGCCGACAACCTGTTGGAATTTGTCGACCGCATCGCCAGAGACATCGGCGCGACCTCCGCCGTGTTGCGCGAGCGCTCCGAGAACTACAATAGCGGCTGGTTCGACACGCGCGCCGACGATCGCTTCTGGTTCGCATACGGACAGACTTACGCCTACTACGGCATTCTCACCGCCGCCCGCGCGGACTTCGAGGACGTGATCCGGGAGCGGCGCCTGGAAGCCATTTGGGATGAGCTGGAAGAGCAGTTGCGCGCTTCGCTCAACATCACGCCGTTCATCATTTCCAACGGCGCGGAGGCCGGCTGGATCATGCCGTCGCATCTGGCAACGCTCGGCTTCTACATTTTGAGGGTGCGCGCGAACCTAGTGGAGATCCGCACAATCCTCGACCGCTAGCCGGCCGGTTCGATAGTGCCGATGAAGGGCAGCTCGCGGTAGCGATTGCCGAGGTCCATGCCGTAACCGACCACGAAGCGGTCGGGACATTCGAAGCCGGTGAAGTCCGCGGTGACCATCTCTGTCCGGCGGGCCTTCTTGTCGAGGAGAACGCAGCTCAGCACGGTTCGCGCACCTTTCGCGCGCAGCCTCTCCTTGGCGAAAAGAAGCGTCCGGCCCGAGTCCAGGATATCGTCGACGATGACCACGTCGCGGCCCGCGATATCCGATTCCACGTCACGCAGAATTTCGACGGCACGGCCTTCGGTGCCGGTGCCGTAGCTCGCCAGAAAGATGAAGTCGATCTCAGGCGTGAGGCCATGGGCGTGAAGTGCCCGGATCAGATCGGCGACGAAGATGAAGCTGCCTTTCAGCACCGCAACGACGAGAGGCGCGTGCAGCTTGCGATCGGCGATTCCGACCGCCAGCGCATCGACGCGCGCCGCTATGGTCTGCGCGCTGTAGAGGATCGCGATCGGGTGTGACGCGGGCGGTTCCGCCATCGCAAACCTGCCCTGCCTCAACGGCGCGGCATCGGCCGCGCCGAACGATTGCTAGCCCGCCTTCGCGAAGCGCACTTTCAGGCTGCGCACATTGCTGGGCGGCGCCGGAATCTGCTTCAGGAACGGTGCGTCCTCATCGGGCCCGAGCTCGGCTGCGCCGACCTCGGTGGTCCACTCGGAGATCTCCTCTCCGTTTTCGTCGCGGAGAACGATGATCACCGTCGGCACGCTCATCGCCCCTGAGCTGGTGTTGCGCACGCTGCCCTGCACCTCGAGTACGTTCTGCCCGCCAGCATTGGTCCAGCCGTAGCGCACACCCTCGAACTGAAGGCCTTGCGCTCCGGCCTGCATGCCGAGCGCCGAGTACAGATGAGAGGCGCCGGGAAGAATCGAGACCGTGGTCTGCGGCGCAAGGAAGAACAGGCCAAGCACGCCCAGGACGATGATGCCGAGGATGCCCCAGCCGATCGCCACGACAGGCGGCTTCTTCTTCTCCGGCTCCGCGCTCGCGGTGGCAAGCGATTCGCCGAAGGCCTCTGCGGCCAGATTCGCATCCGCCGCCGAGGGGTCGTCATCGATCCCCGGGAAGGATGCGTCGAACGCGGCATCCGCCGGCCCTGACGCGGCACCCGGAGGCGGCATCTCGCCCGGCGGCGGAGCCATGTCGGGCGGCGGCGCCATCTCAGGCGGCGGCGCGGCAGGCTCAGGCTTGGACTTGCCCATCAGCTTACCGAACAGGCCGCCCTTTGATCCGGCTTCCGGCTCGGGCGGCGACGGGGGTGCGGCGGGGCCGGGTCCTGGGGGCGGCGCATATCCAGAGGGCGCGCTCGGCGGAGCCGGCGGCGGCGCAGCCTGGGGAGGCGCCTGCGGGGGCATTGGCGCACTCGGGGGCGCGGGCCGGGGCGAAGGCGCGGCCTGAGGCGGCGGCGGCGCGGCGGCGCCCGGAGGCGGCGGCGGTGGGGCCTGCGGCGCAGGCGCAGGCTGTGGCGCTGGGCGCTGAGGCGCGGCCGCTGGCTGCGGCGCGGCTGCCGGCTGCGGCGCTGCGGCTTCCGCCTCCGCAGGCTGCGCCTGCCAGACGTGACTACATTTTGCGCAGCGGACCTTCCGGCCTTCTGGCGGGAAGGCCGCCTTGATCTGGTAACGCGTTCCGCACGCGGGACAAATAATTAGTGTCGCCATTTTGATTGCCGCAATCGCCCACTACACAATGAATATGTGGGACGCCCCATCTGGTTACCCTATACCATTGATACAGGACGGGGAGTTCAGCATAAAGTGCCAGTATTCCGCAATGTTAAGAGGCGCAAGGAAGTCGGGTGATCCGCTTTGACAATGTTGGGCTGCGCTATGGCTCCGGACCGGAAATCTTGCGCGATGTCACCTTTCACGTGCACCCAGGCTCCTTTCACTTTCTGACAGGGCCTTCCGGTGCTGGAAAGACATCATTGCTGCGTCTTCTTTTTATGTCGATACGCCCCAGCCGGGGCTTGATCTTTGTTTTTGGTGAGAATTTAGCCGATCTAGCGCCAGCGGGACGGGCTGCCCTCCGGCGCCGAATCGGGATTGTCTTTCAGGATTTCCGGCTTCTGGACCATCTGACGACCTGGGAAAACGTAGCCTTACCGCTCCGCGTCATGGGCAAGACTGAGAGCGACTATGCCGACGACGTGACCGATCTTCTTCATTGGGTGGGCCTCGGAAATCGTATCCACGCCTACCCGGAAACTCTCTCGGGCGGGGAAAAACAGCGCGCGGCGATCGCCCGGGCGGTCATCGGCCGCCCCGAATTGCTGCTGGCCGACGAGCCGACCGGCAATGTGGATCCGGCGATCGGCAACCGATTGCTCCGTCTTTTCGTTGAACTCAACCGGCTCGGAACGTCCGTAATCATTGCAACGCACGACTATGGTCTGATGGAGCAGCTCGAGGCCCCGCGACTGATGCTCCAGGAAGGCCGCCTCCAGGTCGGCGCCCCTCAACTCAGCGTCCGGTAGGTGAACGCTCCGTGACGTTCCTCAGTGACATCAAGGACTATCCCTGGACGAGCCTGCTCGCGGGCATTCTTCCGGCCCGGCTCGCCGCGCGTCTTCCCAAGCGCTTCCAGGCTCCCGCCTCCCAAATCGTCCCGCCGGCCTCCGTCGCAGGCCGGGCACTGACGATGGTGATCGCCATCATGACGTTTCTCGCCTGTCTCACAGCCGGCGGGGTCTACATGGTCCACCAATCGGCAAGCGCATGGGTGGACGACATCGCCAGCGAGATCACCATCGAACTCAACCCGCTGGAGACCACGGATATCGAGAAAAAGATGACCTTGGTCTCCCTGTTTCTGGCGAAACAGTCGGGCATCAGCCGCGTCAAACCGATGAGTGCTGACGATTCGGCCAAGCTGCTCGAACCGTGGATCGGGTCGACCGAGGCGCTTTCGGCGCTGCCCGTGCCGCGCTTGATCGCGGTGGAGATCGATCGCTCGAACCCGCCCGATATCGGGGCGATCCAGAAAGCGCTGAGCGAAAACTTCGAAGGCGTCACCCTCGATGATCACAGGCGCTGGCAGTCGGAAATCAGAACCATCACCCGGTCCACGGCGCTCGGCGGCATCGCGGTGTTGGCGCTGGTCGCGGCCGCCACCGTCGCCGTGATCGTCTCGGCCACGCGCAGCGCTATGGCGACGAATCGCGAGATCATCGAGGTGCTGCATTTCGTCGGCGCCAACGACCGCTTCATCTCGAGCGAATTCGAGCGGCATTTTCTAGGGCTCGGCGTTCGGGCGGGCCTGGTCGGCGCGATCGCCGCGGCCATCACTTTTCTGCTCATGCCCCTGATCGTCAGCCTCCTCGGCGGTGGCGCCGTTACCGAAGCGGAAACCCGCCGCCTGCTAGGAAGCGGCGAACTCGACATCGGCGGATATTTCCTCCTGGCGCTGATTGTCGTGGTCGTCGCGGCACTCTGCATGGTCACTTCCCGGCTTGGGGTCTTTCGCGTCCTGAAAACCTATGCTTGAACGCGACTGAGCAGGACGTTTCCGATCGGCTCGGTCCGGTCTAGAAACGCCCTGTGCTGCGTGGCGCAATGCCGTATCCGGAGTAGTCGTTGAACGAGACCATCAATATAGACGGCAGCGAGGATGCCAATCCGCGCCCGAAGCACTTCCATCGCTTCCGCGGACCGCTCGGATTCGTCCGTCTCGTGTTCGACGGAACGATCCTCCTGCTGGTCATGCTGATCATCGGCTTCATCGTCTTTGCCAACGGGCTGGCTCGGGAGCCGAAAGATCCCCCGCATGCCACGGACGGAATCACCGTCCTGACCGGCGGCGTCTCCCGTATCGACGAGGCCATGAAGCTGATGGCCAAGAAAAAAGCCCGGCGTATGCTGATCACGGGCGTCAATCGCGAAACCACGCTCGAGCAGCTCAAGCTCCTCACCCCAGAGGGCACTCGCTATTTCGACTGCTGCGTCGATATCGACAAGGCGGCGCTCAACACGATCGACAACGCGACGCAAACGGCCCGTTGGGTGGCGGAGAACGGCTATGGGTCCGTGATCGTCGTCACCTCCAACTATCACATGCCGCGCGCGCTGGCCGAGCTGGAGCGTGCGATGCCGGGAATCGTGCTCGTTCCCTATCCCGTTGTGGACAACAATGTCGAAGTGGCACGCTGGTGGGAATTTCCAGGTACGACCAAGCTGCTTCTGTCGGAGTACCTGAAATATCTGCCGGCTCTCGGCCGGCTTTGGGCGACCAACCTCGCCCGTGTCGCGCTGCCGGGAACCTCGGTGCCGCCGGCCGACGAACCTGAACCGTAGGCCTCGATGTTTCGCTCCGTCGTTTTCGGAATTCTGTTTTACGTCACGACCGCGCTGTTCGTGGTGTTCGGGTTTCCGTTCTTCTTCACACCGCGCCGGTGGTCCATGGCAGCCTTGAAGGTCCATGCCCGGACCGAACTCTGGCTCCTGAAACATATCGTCGGTCTCGATTTCGAAGTCCGGGGTCTCGACAAACTGCCCGAGCCGCCGTTCCTCGTCGCGTCAAAGCATCAATCGGCCTGGGAAACTTTCGCGCTCATTCCGCTTTTTCACGACCCGGCGCTTCTGATGAAACGCGAATTGTTCTGGATCCCGTTTCACGGTTGGTTCTCCTACAAATTCGGGATGATCCCCGTCGACCGGGACAAAGGCCCCGCCGCGCTGCGCAACATGCTGCGCCATGCCAAGGATCGCATCGCCAAAGGCCGGGAGATCATCATCTTCCCGGAAGGCACCCGCCGTCCGCCAGGCGCCCCGCCCGCCTACCATACGGGGATCGTGCTCCTCTACAACGCGTTGGACGTGCCGTGCGTCCCCATCGCCTTGAATTCAGGGGTATTTTGGCCCCGCCGCACCTGGCGGCGGAAGCCGGGCACCGTCATTGTGGAGATCCTCGATCCCCTGCCGCCGGGCCTGCCCAAGGCCGAGTTCATGAGCCGTCTGCAAGAGGCTGTCGAGACTGCTTCGGACCGCCTCCTGGCCGAAGCCAACGCGAAGACAAAAATCCGTTAACCCCTTGTTAACACTTAAAAGCTTGACGCCCCACACTGCCAAGTTCATATTTTGTTCCACCCGCACATTGGGGCGGCGAAAAGCTTGAATTTTCGATCGCTCAACCCATTTGAGTTAGAGTCGCCAAGGTTAACGGGACAAGATGTCGATGTGGACGAATTCTTCAGACGCTTCCGAGTTTGTGCCTTCCGAAAACGGGACCTACGGCCCGTCGGACGAGCCGGCACTCGTTTGCGCGGAAGCGGCTTTCGACCAGGCCTTCCACTATTGGCGTGGGGCATCGGGCCGTCGTTATCTTCACAGCGTCTATTCGCTCGTGGGGTGCCCGGCGCTGCCGCAGGCCAATTTCATCTTGGTCCGCCGTCATGACGACGGGTCGCGTGAAGCGCTCGCCTTCGGCAACACGAAGGACGACGTGATGTCGCTCAATCTCGCCCGCCTGCGCCATGAAGGCGCGAAGATCGGCGCGAATGAGGTGCATATCCATCTTCTGGCCGATACGGCCCGGGCTCGCCGGTTCGTCGAGGCGGACCTGACCGCGGCGCATCTTCACCGGCCTGCCACGTCCGAAGCGGCATAGGCTTTGTAGCTGCCCCGCCCCGACTAATTTCCGGATTTGAGTTTCGTGGAAGAACTACGACGCGCTAGGTGCGCGACAGTTTCTCCAGCCGCGCCTGCATGGCCTGTAGCTCGGCCTTGAGCGTATCGATGTCGTCCTCGCCGCTCTCGGACTCGGAGGAGGACTTGGCGGCGCTCTCGTCGGATGTCTGTTCCACGCGCGTACCAACCGTATCGGTGCTGAAGGGCGTGAACATCCCGAGCGCCTTCTCGAAGGCGGAGAAGTTCTTGCGCACCTGCTCCTGCATCACATCGAAGGCCACGGTCCCGAACGTATCGGCAAAGTTGCGCCGGTACTTCTCCTGCTGCTTGGTGAGGGAGTCGAGACTGAATTCGAGATAGGAGGGAACCAGCATCTGCATGCCGTCGCCGTAGAACCGGATGAGCTGACGCAGGAAGCCGATGGGCAAGAGGTTGGTCCCGCGGCTCTCCTGTTCGACGATGATCTGGGTCAGCACCGCATGGGTCAGATCCTCGCCGGTCTTCGCGTCGTAGACCACGAAGTCGCGCTCCGCGCGTACCATCTCGGCCAGATCTTCCAAGGTCACATACGTGCTTGTATCGGTGTTGTAGAGCCGCCGGTTGGCGTACTTCTTGATGATGACCGGCCGGTTCTCCTGGTTCGCATCCCTAGCCACGTGTCGTTTTCTCCTTAACCCCAAGGGCGCCCGGAATTCCCGCGGACGGCTCGAAGACCACCCCCTGGTAGTTGACGCTATGTCGCACGTGCGAAAATAAGTACCACGTTAGGCGTATTCCGCACCAGAGACTTTGACGGAAGCCTTAATTCGAGGGGCTTGTTTGTCTTTCCAGCCGCACTGCGCTGCGGTATGACCCAAGGGCGAGTTTCAGTCGGGAGGACAGAATGAAAGACGCAGATATCGTGATTGTCAGCGCGGCGCGGACGCCCGTCGGAGCTTTCGGCGGTTCCCTTTCCAGCGTTCCGGCCCACACACTGGGCGAGACGGCCATTCGGGCCGCCCTTGAACGTGCTGGCGTCGATGCCAGTGACGTGGACGAAGTGATCATGGGCCAGGTGCTCACGGCCGGCGAAGGTCAGAACCCGGCACGACAGGCGGCGATTGCCGCAGGCGTGCCCAAGGAGGCCACCGCGTTCGGCATCAACCAGGTCTGTGGTTCGGGTCTGCGCTCTGTCGCCCTCGGCGCTCAGCAGATCGCCACGGGCGATGCCGACATCGTGGTTGCCGGCGGTCAGGAAAACATGAGCATGGCGCCCCACGTCGCGAACCTGCGCAACGGCTACAAGATGGGCGACGTCAAGTTCATCGACTCGATGATCAAGGACGGCCTCTGGGAAGCCTTCAACGGCTACCACATGGGCAACACCGCCGAGAACGTCGCCAAGCAGTGGCAGCTGACCCGCGACGAGCAGGACGCTTTCGCCGTTGCCTCGCAGAACAAGGCGGAAGCGGCCAAGAAGGGCGGCAAGTTCAAGGACGAGATCGCGCCTGTGACCATCCAGACCCGCAAGGGCGACGTGGTCGTGGACGAGGACGAGTACATCCGCGAAGGCGCCACCATCGACGGTGTCGCCAAGCTGCGCCCGGCCTTCGACAAGGAAGGCACCGTGACCGCGGGCAACGCCTCGGGCATCAATGACGGTGCCGCCGCGGTGGTACTCATGAGCGCCGAGGAAGCCAAGAAGCGCGGTCTGACCCCGCTTGCCCGCATCGCCTCCTGGGCGGTCGCCGGCGTCGATCCCACCATCATGGGCACCGGCCCCATCCCCGCCTCGCGCAAGGCGCTGGAGAAGGCCGGCTGGAAGGTCGCCGATCTCGACCTCGTCGAAGCGAACGAGGCCTTCGCCGCGCAGGCGCTGGCCGTCAACAAGGACATGGGCTGGGACGGCGACAAGGTGAACGTCAATGGCGGCGCCATCGCCATCGGCCACCCGATCGGCGCATCGGGCACGCGCGTCCTCGTCACGCTCCTGCACGAGATGCAGAAGGCGGACGCGAAGAAGGGCCTGGCCACGCTGTGCATCGGCGGCGGCATGGGCGTTGCCATGTGCCTGGAGCGCGACTAACCCAACGCTCTTGAGCTTTGAGACGAATTCGTGTGGGGTGGCCTAGGCTGCCCCACACGTCGATTTGGCCTTTGCCCAAATTGGTCCTTGTCTAAATCGGGCTCGGGATCGGCCGTTGAAGAAACAAGCGCCAAAGTGCGCAAAGGGAGGATGCTATGGGAAGGGTGGCTCTGGTCACTGGTGGTACGCGCGGTATTGGCGCAGCATGCAGCAAGGCGCTGAAAGACGCGGGCTATAACGTCGCCGCCAGCTATGCGGGCAATGACGACGCTGCGAACGCGTTCAAGGCCGAAACCGGTATCCCGGTCTTCAAATGGGATGTCGGCGACTATGCCGCCTGCGAGAAGGGCGTTGCCGCTGTCGAGGCCGAAGTGGGCCCGGTCGAAGTGCTGGTGAACAATGCCGGCATCTCCCGCGACGCGATGCTGAATAAGATGACCCCTGAGCAATGGTCGGAGGTCATGCGCACCAATCTCGACTCCGTGTTCAATGTCACCCGGCAAGTCATCAACGGCATGCGCGACCGCAAATTCGGCCGCATCATCTCGATCTCCTCGATCAACGGCCAGCAGGGCATGCTCGGCCTGTCCAATTATTGCGCCGCGAAGGCCGGCATGATCGGATTCACGCGGACGCTCGCCCTGGAAGGCGCGCGCAAGGGCATCACCGCCAACGCTATCGCACCGGGCTACGTGGCCACCGAGCTGCTGTCCGGTGTTTCCGAAAAAGTGATGGAAGCGATCGTCGGCCAGATCCCGGTCGGACGCCTCGGCGAGGCCGAAGAGGTCGCCCGCTGCGTCGTGTTCCTGGCCGCGGACGAAGCCGCCTGGATCACCGGCTCGACGCTCACCATCAACGGTGGTCAGCTCGCGGACTAATTGCTAGGCGCTGATTCCGCTTCGAGAAGTTGCGCGCTCCCGTCCTCGGCCATGCGGTCGAGGACGGTGAGTGGCATCACCCTCACCCCGGCTGCGGCCGACAGGCTGCCGAGATCGAACGCCGTGTAGTTGATGCCGGCATAGGTCCGCAAGAGAAGCTTCTTCCTGCCAAGGTCGGTCAAAGCCGTCCACGACGTATATTCACTCGCGGCCAGCCCGGCGCTTGCCGCGCCGCCGCTTGCTCCGGCCTCGATACCGCCGCTCCCACCGCGCACATCGATGGTGATCCCTTTCGGCCTGTCGAAATTGTTCATGACATGCGCGAGCGTTATGATGGCATCGTCCGGCGCCGACGCCTTGTCGGCGAATTGCGCGTAGTAGGCCGCGCGGACGAAGCGCCCCACCGACGTATTGGACGCCGGCAGTCCCTCCGTTGCGATGCCCGAATCCGGCTGGGCGACCTGAAGCGCGCCGAACTGGCTTTCGGACCGGTCGACGTTCGAGAGAAAGGTGTAGTTGTTGAGATTGGTGAGGTGCCATGAAAACGCCGGGCCGTTCGTCATGACGCCAACGGGATTGTCGTAGACGGACTGCGTGCCGCCCGAGAATTCGACCACGATCGACGCGCCGGTCCGATCGTGCAGAACGTAATGGAACGGCGTCATCGCCCCGCCGAGGATCGCGAGCGGCGCCAGGAGAACGGGCTGGTTCGCAAGGGCCTCCTTGACGTCCGCGACCGTCGCGAACTGACCGAGTGTCCACGAGCCGAGATCGACGGCCGACAGAGCCGCCTTGGTCTTCTCGAACGCGGCCTGCGTCCCCGCCGCCCCCGGATAGGACAACGCGCTGAACGTCAGGCCTTCGCTGTTCAACCCCTCGACGATCTTGAGATCATCCGCCGCGAACGGAACCGTCACGGCAATAATCGGATAGACCGTCTTGTATTGCAGCGGCGCGCTGCCCTGGACCGCGGATTCGTAACCTTGGCCCGCCGGCAGGTACGCGATCTGGTAGGGCATCTCCATGGGTAATTCGAGCGTGCGCCCCGCATAGGCGTTGCCGTTCGCGTCCCGATAGAGAAGAGCCGTGCACATACGTAATTTCCTTTCGTTGTCGATCGGCGTTACGCCACGCACACGCCGCAGTAGGCCGCGCAGCCATACATCAACCTGTTGGATCGTTTACGGTTCCCAGCCTTTGGGGGCAAGCTCGAAGCCCTCGAACTGAAAGCCGGGCGCAACGGTACAGCCCACGAGCGTCCACGGCCCAAGACTTCGCGCACTCTGCCAAGCATGAGCCGGCACGATGGCTTGCGGATCCTCCCCGGCGAACAGATCCGAGCCCAGGATCAATTCCTGCACCGCGCCGTTCTCGTCAGCGATCTTGAGCGATAGCGGCGCGCCCGCGTACCAGTGCCAAGTCTCGACCGCATCCACGCGATGCCAATGAGACACATCGCCTGCGGCCAGAAGAAACAGGATCGCCGTCGAATGAGCGCGCCCGTTAGATCCCGCCTCGTCGCGGAAGGTCTCTTTGTACCAGCCGCCTTCCGGATGCGGCTCGAGTGCGAGATGGGCGATGATCTCGTCGGCGCTCGGCATGCGTGACACGGACGCCTCGGCCACTAAAACCGGTCCTTGCGCCGCCGCACCTCGCCGAAGACCTCATCGAGCGGCGCCCCTTCAAGGCCGAGCCGCGCCTGGATCTCGGCGCTCGAGGCCCGCAGGAAGGGATTGGTGGCCAGCTCCAGCCCGATCGTGGTGGGCAGGGACGGGCGCCCGTTGGCGTCGTTCTTTGCGACCTCGGCGGCGCGGGCCTGCAGGTCCGTGTTCTCCGGCTCGATGGTCAGCGCGAACCGGCAATTGGCGCCGGTATATTCGTGGCCGCAGAAGACCTTCGTCTCCGGCGGCAATCCCGCGAGCTTCGACAAAGAGGCCCACATGGTCGGCGCATCCCCTTCCAGGAGCTTGCCGCAGCCGACGGAGAACAGCGTGTCGCCGACAAAGACCACGCCCTCGTTCGGGAAGTAGTAGCTGACGTGACCGCGCGTATGGCCCGCCGTATCGATGACCGTGGCGTCCGCGTGCCCGACCGAGACCGTGTCGCCTTCCTTGACCTCCACGTCGAGCCCCGGGATCAGACCGGCCTCGCGCGCGGGGCCGTAGACCGTGCAGCCGGTCTTGCTCTTCAGCGGCCCGATACCGGCGGTGTGGTCCCCGTGATGATGCGTCACCAGGATGTCGGTCAGGGTCCAGCCCTTCTGCGCGAGCGCGGCCTGGATCGGCCCGGCCTCGGGCGCATCGATCGAGGCCGTCGCGCCCGTCTCGGGGTCGTGGATGAGGACCCCATAATTGTCGGCGCGGGTGGGAAACTGGAAAATCTCGAGCTTGGCCATATCGGTCTCTTTGATTTTAGTTGATCGGGGCCGGGTCGTTTTGCCGGGGACCCTACTCCGCCAATCGGACGATTGAAACCGCCCGGCGCGCGAACCAAGTCTAAACGCACCAAGGATAGACTGGCCGCCATGCATCTCGACGCGATCGACCTTCGGAATTTCTATGCCCGCCGCATCGGCCTGATGGTGCGGCGTCTGTTGCGCCCGCGATTCCGGGCTTTTTGGCCCGATGTCGAAGGCTTGCGCGTCTTCGGCCTCGGCTATGCCTCGCCCTATCTTGCCGAATTCAGGACGCAAGCCCTCTGCACCGGCGCGCTCGCGCCCGTCCGCCTCGGCGCCCTGCCCTGGCCCGAGCGGGCCGCATCGCACACGGCCCTCGTGGACGAGACCGAGCTGCCTTTGGACGACGAAGCCGCCGACCGCATACTGCTGGTGCATATGCTGGAGTGGTCGGAGCATCCCCATGCCCTGCTTCGCGAGATCTGGCGGGTGCTCGCTCCCAACGGCCGCATCCTCGTGGCGGTACCGAACCGGCGGGGACTTTGGGCCCGCATGGATTCCACGCCCTTCGGCTATGGCAGCCCGTTCAGCCGTAGCCAGCTCACCCGGCTCCTAAAAGACGCCATGTTCCAGCCCGAGAGCTGGCACTACGTCCTCCACCTACCGCCCTTCAACTGGCGCCTCTTGACCCGCTGGCCCGATTTCTGGGAGCGGGCAGGCGATCTGCTCTGGCCTGCCTTTTCGGGGGTCATCGTGGTGGAAGCCACGAAGCAGGTCTATGCGGGCGCGCTGGCGCGCGAGCCAGCCCGCAGGATGCGGCGGCGCGTGATTCCCGTCCCGGCCGGCGCGGTGACGCCGCGCCTAACGCGAGAGCAGAAAGACCGCCTGTTCGCCGAAGAGATTCTGCGCCGATAGAGGCATCGACACGAGCTTCGTGCCGTTGGCGTTGAGCGCGACGACGCGCTCGACCTTCGCGCCCATATCCTCGCACAGCGCGAGGAAGTCCTTGATCGTGCAAAGATGGATATTGGGCGTGTTGTACCAGGTCTCCGGCAGCGTGTCGGTTTGCGGCATATGTCCGCCGAACATGAGCTGCGCCCGCACACGCCAATGACCGAAATTCGGAAACGAGACCACGACCCGCTTGCCGATCCGCAAGAGCTGCTCGAGCACGTGCCGCGGGTTGCGCGTCGCCTGGATCGTGCGCGACAGGATAGCGTAGTCGAAGGCCATGTCCGGATAATAGGCGAGGTCCGTATCCGCATCGCCCTGGATCACCGAAAGGCCTCGCGCCACGCATTGGTTCACGCCGGCCTGGCTCAACTCGATGCCACGGCCATCCACGCCATGCTTCTCGGACAGGATGCGCAGAAGCGTGCCGTCGCCGCAGCCGATATCGAGCACCCGGGAACCGGGCGCGATCATCTCCGCGATGAGTAGAAGGTCGACGCGGGCCGTGTCGGCGGACCGCAATGCCGGCGGATTGACAGGCGCGTCCATCGTCATGACCCCGTGCTGGCGTCGTCGAGCCCGCGCCGGCGGGCGGCCGCGGTCAAGAAACCGCGCACCGTGTCGAACAGCTCGGGCTCGTGCAGCAGGAAGGCGTCGTGCCCCTTGTTCGACTCGATCTCGACGAAACTGACATTGGCCGCCACCGCGTTCAGCGCATGCACGACCTCGCGGCTCTCCTCCGTCGGAAACAGCCAGTCCGACGTGAACGAGATCAGGCAGAAGCGCGTCTTCGTCCCGGCAAAGGCGTTTGCGAGAACGCCGCCGTGGTCCGCCGCGAGATCGAAATAGTCCATGGCCCGCGTGATGTAGAGATAGGAGTTCGCGTCGAACCGGTCGACGAAGCTCATCCCTTGATGGCGCAGATAGCTCTCCACCTGGAAATCCGCGTCGAAGCCGAAGGTGACTTCCTCGCGGTCCTGCAGATTGCGGCCGAACTTCGTGTGCAAGGCGCGATCCGACAAATAGGTGATATGCGCCGCCATACGCGCAACGGCGAGACCTTTGCGCGGGTTCTTACCCTCTTCGAGATAGTGGCCGCCGCACCAATCGGGATCGGCCATCACCGCTTGGCGGCCGACCTCATGGAAAGCGATATTCTGCGAGGAATGGCGCGCGGCGCACGCGATCGGGATCGCGGAGAACACGCGGTCCTTATAGGTCGCGGCCCATTCCAGCACCTGCATGCCGCCCATGGAGCCGCCGATGACGCTCAGCGCCTGCTCGACGCCAAGATGATCCAGAAGGCGCGCCTGGGCCCGCACCATGTCACGCAACGTGATCACCGGAAAATCCGGGCCATAGGGGCGCCCCGTCACGGGATTGAGCGAGCTCGGTCCCGTCGAGCCCATGCACCCGCCAATCACGTTGGGGCACAGCACGAAATAGCGGTCCGTATCGATGGGCTTGCCGGGCCCCACCATGGTCTCCCACCAGCCGGGCTTGCCCGTGACCGGATGCGGATTGGCCACGTGCTGGTCGCCCGTCAACGCATGGCAGACGAGAACGAGGTTCGACTTGTCGGCGTTCAGCGTGCCGTAGGTCTGGTAGGCGACGGAAAACGGCGCAAGCACAGCCCCGCTGTCGAGTGGGAGGCCCTCACTCGCCGGGAAATGCACCACTTCGCTATGGGGATCGGTAACCTGCTGCCGCCGTTTGAGTTCGGCGAAGCTGTCCGCTCCCGGAGTCTCGTTCATCGTCGTAATGGCCTAAACAGAACGGTTTCGACGCAGGCAGACAAAAGACCGTGCGCCCACCCTGACAAGGTGACCTGGAATTATACAATGCCGGGTTAGTTATGGCGTCATGAGAGTCAATCTTTTCTTTGCCTTGGCTTAAGAAATCGCCGTATGACAAGCCCTTCGCAGGGTTTTGAGGCCCCAATAAGGAGCACACTTATGGCTGCCGAACCGATGGCTGCCAAACGCATGGCCGCGAAAATTGCGCGCGCAACGACCGCTCCGGCCCCGCGGCCGGGCATTCTCGACATCGCACCCTACGTGCCGGGTACGAGCGCGCTGCCTGGTGCCGGGCCGATCGTAAAGCTGTCGTCCAACGAGACCCCGCTGGGGCCGAGCCCGCAGGCAATCGTGGCTTACCTCAACGAAGCGCCGCATCTCTCGCGCTATCCCAACGGCTCGGCGCAGCCCTTGCGCGAAGCGCTGGCCGCCCAGCATGGCCTCGATGCGGCACGGATCGTGTGCGGCGCGGGCTCCGACGAACTTCTGAATCTGCTGGCGGCTGCCTATCTCGGCCCTGGGGACGAGGCGATCTACACCGAGCACGGTTTCCTGGTCTACAAGATCGCCATCCTGGCCCGTGGCGCGACGCCGGTTGTCGCCCCGGAGACGAACCACACCGCAGACGTGGACGCGATTCTTGCCCGGGTGACTCCGGCAACGCGCATGGTGTTCCTGGCGAACCCGAACAACCCGACCGGCACCTACCTCCCCTACGCGGAGATAGAGCGGCTGCACGCGGGCCTGCCCGATGACGTGCTGCTGGTGCTGGACGCTGCCTATGCGGAATACGTTCGGAAGGACGATTACGAGGCCGGCGCCGCGCTCGTTTCGGCAAACGACAACGTGGTCATGACGCGGACGTTCTCCAAGATCTACGGCCTCGCCTCCTTGCGGATCGGTTGGGCCTACTGTCCCGACGCCATTGGCGACACGCTGAACCGCATTCGCGGCCCTTCAACCTGACGGGCCCTTCGATCGCGGCCGGAGTCGCGGCCGTCGGCGATCGCGCGCACCTAGAGGCGGCGATCGCACACAACGAGATGTGGCTCGGCGACACGGCCGCAAAACTCGAGAAGCTCGGCCTCAAGTCGACGCCGAGCGTTGCCAATTTTCTGCTGGTCCATTTCCCGGACGAGGCGGGCAAGACGGCGCGTGAAGCCGACGCGTTCCTGCACGAGCGCCGCATCATCCTGCGCCGCGTGGAGGAGTATGGATTCCCCCATGCCCTGCGCATGACCATTGGCACCGAAGCCGAAAACGCTGCCGCACTCGAAGCGCTGAACGCGTTCATGAGCGCTTCATGACGGAGCCTCTGTTCGACAAGGTCGCCATCGTAGGACTGGGGCTGATCGGCTCGTCCCTTGCGCGAGGCATCAAGAAGCACGGTCTTGCCAAGACCGTCACCGGCTTCGACGGGTCGGCGGACGTGCGGGCGCGGTCAAAGGATCTCGGTTTCTGCGATTCCATCGCCGAGACCGTCGATGAGGCGGTCGCAGGAGCACAACTCGTGATCCTCGCCGTGCCGGTCGGCGCCATGGCGGCCGCGGCGCAATCGATTGCCCCGCATCTTGCCGACCGCGCGATCGTCACCGACGTCGGCTCTGTGAAGGCTGCCGTCGTCCGCCAGGTCGTGGACGCGCTTCCCGACCACGCCGCGTTCGTCCCGGGACACCCTGTGGCGGGCACGGAGCATTCCGGCCCCGAGGCCGGTTTCGCGGATCTCTTCGAGGGACGCTGGTGTGTCGTCACGCCTTGCGCGCGCTCGACCGACGCAAGCGTCGAGAAGGTTGTAGCGCTCTGGACGGCGCTCGGATCGACCGTCGAGACGATGACGCCCGAGCATCACGACATCGTCCTCGCGATCACGAGCCATATCCCGCATCTGATCGCCTACAACATCGTCGGCACGGCGGCCGACCTGGAAGACGTCACGCAGTCCGAGGTCATCAAGTTCTCCGCCGGCGGCTTCCGCGATTTCACGCGTATCGCCGCCTCGGACCCGGTCATGTGGCGCGACGTGTTTCTCAACAACAAGGAGGCGGTCCTCGAGGTCCTCGGCCGCTTCTCCGAAGACCTCGCGGCGTTGCAGCGCATGATCCGCTGGGACGACGGCCAATCTCTGCAGGATCACTTCGCCCGCACGCGCGCCATCCGCCGCAGCATCATCGATGCGGGCCAAGACACCGCCGACGCCGATTTCGGGCGGCCGCATGGGCATGACGACTGAGGCCGACAAAAACGCCCTCTGGGTCTTCGGCTATGGGTCGCTAATGTGGCGTCCCGGTTTTCCATTCGACGCACATAGCCCTGCGCGCCTCGAGGGAGCGCATCGGGCCCTGTGCATCTATTCGGTCCTGCACCGGGGTACACCGAGCGAGCCTGGCCTCGTCCTCGGTCTCGACGAGGGCGGCCGATGCGAGGGCGTTGCCTTCCGCGTCGAGCCGGGGGCCGAGAACGACACGATCGCCTATCTACGCCAGCGCGAGCAGGTGACCGACGTCTACGTGGAGACCTATCGCGAGATTGCGCTGGCGAACGGGTCGGGCCAAACCGTCAGGGCGCTCACCTTCGTAGCCGATCCGACCCACGCCCAATATGCCGGCGCACTCGACCTCGAGGCGCAACTGCGCATCGTCCGCGCCGGCAGGGGGCAGGCCGGGCCGAATATCGACTATGTGCTGAACACGGTGGAGCATCTGGAGAGCTTGGGCACGCACGACCCGCTATTGTTCGCGCTCGCCGAGCGGCTTCGGAAAGAGATCGACGAGGAGCTTGGCGGCTAGCCGGCAGATTTTCTCGGCGAGGCCATCTTGTCGTCGTGCAGTTCGGGCGCTCCGAAGAAGTCGCCCTGCAGATAGGACACCCCGGCCTTTTCGAGGAGATCGACGGCGCGTTCGTCACCGACCCATTCGCCGACCGTCTGGACGCCGAAGCGATGGGCCAAATCCAGAAGGGTCTGGACGAAGGTCTCGTCGTTCGAATTCGTGCCGATGTTCTCGATGAACGACCCATCGATCTTGACCATGTCGACACCGAGATTGCGAAGCGAGCGGAACGAGGCGTATCCGGCCCCGAAATCGTCGAGCGCGACCCTGCAGCCCGCCCGTTTCAATGCAGTGACGAAATTGGCCGTCGCCTCCATGTCCGAAACGGCGGCCGTCTCGGTGATCTCCACGGTCAGGCGCTCCGTCAGTCTCCGGTCCTTGCCCGTAAGCGCCTCGAGCGCATCGATCCAGTGCCGGTCGGTCGTGGACAGAGCCGAGACATTGAGGGCGAGTTTACGGGTCGGCACCGCACGTAAGAGATCGATTGTCAGTTCCAGCGCGCGATGATCGATGAGCTTCGCCAATCCGAGCTCCTCCGCTGCCGGAACGAACTCGCTCGCGTCCAGGACCGATCCGTCCGGCAGCCGCAGCCGCAGCAGACATTCGTAGAATTCCGGATCGTGGCTGCCCGACGTCACGACCGGCTGAAGGGCGATCGCGATGCGGCGATCGTTCAGGGCGCGTATGACTTCGTCGGCCATGGCGATGGTGCGCTTGCGCTCGGCCTCGCGCGGTGACGACGGATCGTAAATGTAGAAGCGGTCGCGGGGATTGACGCGGGCCATGTCGGCCGCCTGCATCGCGCGCCCGATCGCGTCCTGCGTGGACTGCGCATGGTCGGGCAGCAAGATGACGCCCACGAACACGGCAACGGCAACCGCGCCGGAGCGGGTGCTCGCGATGTCCCGCTCCACGCAGGCGATCATGCGCCTGGCGACGGCGACGGCTTCGTCGGCGTCACAGCCATGCAGAACGATGCCGTACTTGTTCGAGGAAAACCGGCCCAGGCAGTCGCGGCCCCGCACGGCGGTGGCAAGGCGCTGGCCGACGATGGAAATGACCTCATCGCCGACGTCGTAACCATAGGTTTCGTTGATGCGGGTGAGATCGTTGACGCCCACCAGCAGGAAGGCGCCTTTCGTGTCTCGGCCGGCGCCGCCGGACAGGAGCTGAGAGAGCGTCCCGGTCAGTTCCGCGCGCGACGGAATGCCGGACGGCTCTGCGCCAGGGGCCACCGATTGCGGACGCGTGCGGCGGCGGCGTTCCGCAGCCACCCGGATCGTGCCTTCGGCTTGAACTGGTTCGCCCCGCGCGTCCGTGATGCAAACGCCGCGTTCCTCGACCCAGATTGTAGCCTTTCCACGCCGCCCTTCCGGCATGAAGCGATACTGCAGCGCATAGGGGATGGATGCATTGGCGGGTGCCTTCGCGACGCGCCTTACGTCATCGTAGCGGGCTGCCGCATGCTTGGGATCGATATGCAAGGCGAAGGCGCGGCCGCGCACAACGGCGCCAATATCGATGCCCCCAGCACGGCGCCGGCATTCTTGGCCCAGTCGATCCGGTCAGACGCGAAATCCCAGCAATAGGCCGTGGTCTGGAGGCGATCCAGCACCTCTTCGAGCTCGACGTGCGGCTCATCGCCGGATGCCGTTGTGGTCTCGGATCTATCCATTGGCCTGCCCCTTACGCGTACACCTGCGGCGCCTCTTACGGTGTGTGGGGCGCTCGTTGCTTGTCGAACAACGCTAGTCGCCAAGGCTTAAGAAGCCGAAAATCGGTGATGGCCAACGGGCACATTCGCGGCCCAAACTAGGGGGCGGAAGGGCGATTCCGGCCGGTTTCTGGGGTTTGGTTAGCAAGACCCTACTGGAGACGGCGCAAGGGAAGCCAAGTTTGGGCCAGGCAAGCAAAAACGCTCCGGCGCCACGGCACCGGAGCAAAAAAGTTCACAAGACCCAAGAGCTTACGCTCTTATGTCTCGTCCTTGATCGTGATTACCTGGCGGCCACGATAACGGCCCGACTTCAGGTCGATGTGATGCGGACGGCGAAGCTCGCCGGAATCCTTATCCTCGACATAGGCCGGGGCCGTGACAGCGTCGTGGCTCCGCCGGTTGCCCCGCTTCATGCGAGACACTTTTCTCTTTGGAACAGCCATTTCTTTGAACCTCTTGGCGCCACCGCCGTTCGCGGGGCACGTCGTTGGGCGCTCTTATAGTCACAAATTCCGCTGCTGACCAGGGCCGATAGCCGACCTTTTTCATGGATTCAGCACGCAATCCGCCCGCTTGGCGATATAGGGAAGCCGCTTCTGGACCGCATTGGCCACCACGCGATGGGTCCGATTGGGCCGCGCGGGATTGCGGACTTTGGGCTTCGGCAGCGTCGTCGCGAGGAGCACGGCCTCGCGCTGGGTGAGCGCCGAAGCCGGTTTGCGGAAGTATTTGCGGCTCGCCGCCTCGACCCCGAACAGGCCGGGACCAAACTGAGCGATGTTGAGATAGACCTCCAACACGCGCTCCTTCGGCCAGAGCGTGACGAGCGCATAGGCCAAGGGCACCTCGAGTGCCTTGCGCAGATAAGATCGGAATTCCCAGAGGTAGATGTTCTTGGCGACCTGCATCGGGATGGTGCTGGCGCCCCGGGCGGGCTCCAGATTCTTTGCGGACTCGAGGACCTGGCGCACGGCGGCCCAATCCACGCCCTGGTGGCGGCAGAAATTGCCGTCTTCGCTCGCGATGACCGCCAGCCGCATATGGGGCGAGATCTTCTCGATCGGCACCCACCGCCGCTGCAATGTCTCGCCGCGAAGCTTCTCTATCACCATGACCGACGTGATGGGCGGGTTCACGAAGCGGAACAGGACGAGACTGGCAAGGACCACGCCGACCAGGATCAGCAGCGCGAGGCCTATGCGCCGCAGCCATGGGTGCCGTTTGGCCCAGGATTTCTTGCCGCGCGATTTCATCTCGCTCCGCGGCGCGGCGGATGTGTCGGAAACGCTAGGGACCTCTGGCGTGGGAATGGCATTGCCGGTCTCGGACGTGGGCAGCGCAGAGTCTTGGCTTTCGGAATCTTGGGTTTCATTGTCCTGCATCGAAGGGCGTTCTAGCGCCCAGCGGTGATGCGATCAATTTGCGGCGACACCAAGCCTCAGCTATCCCTTCGCCCATCATGAGTTTTAGATTCGAGATCGACCGCGTCGCCGACCAGGTTCAAGGGCGGCTTTCGGCCCTGTTGGGCCAAGACGAGCCCGTGCCGGGGCCCGGCGCTGACGCAACGGCGCCGCTCGCCGAAGCCATGCGCTATGCGGCGCTTGGCGGCGGCAAGAGATTGCGGCCGTTCCTGCTGATCCAAGCGGCTCGGCTGTTCGATGTGGCGGAAGACGCAGCCCTCGAGGCGGCCTGCGCGCTCGAATGCATCCATTGCTACTCCCTGGTCCATGACGATCTGCCGGCGATGGACGACGACGCCCTGCGCCGCGGCCGTCCCACGGTACATGTCGCCTTCGACGAAGCCACGGCTATCCTCGCCGGCGACTCCTTGCTGACCATCGCCTTCGAGATCATCAGCGCCCCGAAATGCCATGACGATCCCGCCGTCAGAGCCGAATTGACCTACCTGCTCGCGAAAGCCAGCGGCTGGCAAGGCATGGCTCTCGGGCAGGCACTGGACCTTGCCGCGGAGCGGCAACCGTTCTCGCCTCAGGAAACAACGGCCATGCAAATGCTGAAGACCGGGGCGCTGTTCCGATTCGCCTGCGAAGCCGGTGCCGTATTGGGACGTGCCGACCGCGCGAGCCGCGAAGCCCTGATCCGCTACGCAAGTGCCTTCGGCCAGGCATTCCAGCTCGCGGACGACCTTCTCGATGCGGAAGGAGACGCCGCCGCCATGGGCAAGGCCGCGTCCAAGGATGCCGAGAGAGGAAAGGCCACGCTGGTCGGGCTGCTGGGCATCGATGGCGCGAAGGCCCATCTGGCAGGGCTAGTCGCCGAGGCGGAGGAGGCACTCGCACCTTTCGGCGAAAGAGCGGCGATGCTGGTCGACGCCGCGCGCTTCGTGGCCGAGCGGAGGTCTTGAGCGGGCACGCGAATCCGGATCGAATGCGGACATGAGCACCACGCCATCGCCGCGACGCCGCTTTCGGGACACGCGGGTATCGCGCTTCCTGCAAGCCCGCTGGCGCCTGATGTTCGCCACGCTCGTCTGCGTCGCGCTGGTCGCGCTACTGCCAGACGACTTTCTGCTCGTTACCCGGTTTCTGATTGGCTGGGACGCGGGCGTGGCGCTTTATCTGGTCCTCGTGACCGTCATGGTCCTACGATCCGACCCAGGACGGATCCGCCGCGAGGCCGATCTCCAAGACGAGGGGCGTATCACCATTCCCGTGCTCACGGTCATCGCGGGGATGGCGAGCCTCGGCGCCATCGTGTTCTGGCTTCGCGCGGCCAGCGCCAGCGGCTCGGCCCAGCCTCTCTATCTCGCGCTGATGTTTCTGACCACGCTGCTGTCCTGGCTCTTCATCCACACCATGTTCGCCCTCCACTACGCGCACGAGTACTACACCGAGCGTCGTGGGCAGGGCGGCGGCATGCGCTTTCCTGAGACCGACGATCCCGACTATTGGGACTTCGTCTATTTCTCCTTCGTAATCGGAACCTCCACGGCCGTGTCCGACGTGGCAATCACCTCCTGCACGATCCGGCGAACGGCCACGGCCCATGGCCTCGTGGCATTCGTCTTCAACGTGACGATGATCGCTTTGACGGTATCGATCGCGGGCGACGCGATCTCGATCAAGTAGCGCCTATTCGGCTGCCGTGGCGCGCGAGTTCTGCTCCGCCTTCGGGCCGAGCGCGGCGTTGCCGTAGCGCCGCTCGATATAGTCGAGCACCATCTGCTTGAACTCGGCGGCAGCACCGGAACCGCGCAAAGTGGTCACCTTCTTGCCTTCGACGAAGACAGGCGCGGCCGGCGTCTCGCCGGTGCCGGGCAGCGAAATGCCGATGTCCGCGTGCTTGGATTCGCCCGGCCCGTTCACGATGCAGCCCATCACCGCGACGTTGAGGTTCTCGACGCCGGGATACTGGCGCTTCCACACCGGCATCTGATCGCGAATGAAGTCCTGAATGTCCCGGGCCAGTTCCTGGAATGTGGTCGAGGTGGTGCGGCCGCACCCGGGGCACGCCGCAACCAGAGGCACGAAGGCCCGGAAGCCCATGCTCTGTAGCAGTTCCTGCCCCACCTTGACCTCGAGCGACCGGTCGCCGCCGGGCTCGGGCGTCAGCGAGATGCGGATCGTATCGCCGATGCCCTGCTGCAACAGGATCGACATGGCCGCCGACGAGGCCACGATGCCTTTCGAGCCCATGCCGGCTTCGGTGAGGCCCAGATGCAGCGCGAGATCGGAGCGCTCGGCGAGCATGCGATAGACCGCGATGAGATCCTGAACCGCCGAGACCTTGGCTGAGAGCACGATCTTGTCGGCTCCCATGCCGAGATCCTGCGCGCGGGCCGCCGACAACAGCGCCGATTGCACCATGGCCTCGTGCATGACCTCACGCGCGTCCTTCGGGTTCGCGCTCTCCGCATTCTCGTTCATGAGATGCGTCAGCAGTTCCTGATCGAGGCTGCCCCAATTGACGCCGATGCGGACCGGCTTGTCGTGTTTCAGGGCGATCTCGATGATCTGGGAGAACTGCTTGTCGCGCTTGTCCTTGAAGCCGACATTGCCGGGATTGATGCGATATTTCGCCAGCGCTTCCGCGCAATCCGGATTTTCGGCGAGGAGCTTATGGCCGATATAGTGGAAATCGCCGATCAGCGGCACATCCACGCCGCGCTTGTCCAGCTGGGCACGAATGAGCGGCACCGCCGCTGCCGCCTCCTCGCGATCCACGGTTATCCGGACGAGTTCGGAGCCGGCGCGCGCGAGCGCTTCCACCTGAGCAACGGTTTGCTGCACATCTGCCGTGTCCGTGTTGGTCATGGACTGAACCACGACCGGGGCGCCGCCGCCCATGGTCACGTTGCCGATTTTGACCGCGACGGTTTGTTTGCGTGCGATGATCGTCACATCGATCTCCTTGAGGCCAGGATACATCACATTTGCGACGCCTGCGCTAGACCGGGGCCCTTGATCGGTCCCCTCGCCCGGTGCGCTCAACGGCCACTGCGTCTTCTCCAGCAAAGAAATGCGTCAGCAAGGAGAGCCGCCGATGCGACTGCCGCCGCCGCGACGAGCGCCGTCGCGAGGTCGGGCTTCCGGTCCGGCGTCAGCGCCTGCGCCGCTTCGAGACCGACCGCGATGGGGAGCAGCACCGCCGCAACGCGCGTGGGCCACGGATAGGCCAAACAGGCGAGAAGCGTCAGGCCGAAGAACCCTAGAAAGTGCTCCACCAGCCAGTGCAGCCCCAGCCTCACCTGCCAATCGGCCGGCCCGAGCGCGGCATAGGTCAGCCCCGCGCCGAACAGCACAAGCAGGACAACCAGCCAACGCCGCGAACCGCCCGTCATGGGACCCTTTTACACGGCCCCGGATATCTCCGCTAAGCCTGCTCGATCAAACCTGCCAAGCCGGGAAGGGATCGGGGAGCGATTTCCACCGACCGCCCGCGAGGTCTTCTTTGCGGGGATTCTTGATCAGGCAGTCGTTGAGGGCCTCCGTAATGGCCTTCTGGTCCATGGCCCGCGTGCCGATGAAGACGAGTTCCTGGCGCCGGTCGCCCCAGGTCGCGTCCCAGCGCTTCATGACCTCCCCCACGCTTTCGGCGTCGTCGGGCCAGCGCGACTGCGGCACGGCGGCCCACCAGAACCCGATCCCTTCATGCCGCACGAGGGGGCCCGCTTGGCTGAGTTCGCCCACCCATTGGGGCCGAGAGGCCAG
This sequence comes from Methyloceanibacter sp. wino2, assembly GCF_003071365.1. Classification (NCBI taxonomy): domain Bacteria; kingdom Pseudomonadati; phylum Pseudomonadota; class Alphaproteobacteria; order Hyphomicrobiales; family Hyphomicrobiaceae; genus Methyloceanibacter; species Methyloceanibacter sp. wino2. The sequence goes on along the minus strand of NZ_CP028960.1, from coordinate 1,990,948 downwards.
CCAGAAGAAGCCTTTCGCGCGGATCACGTTGGGCCAGCTCTCGTTGAAGAAGGCGTAGAGCCGTTTCGGATCGAACGGCGCCCGCGCCCGGTAGGTGAAGCTCGTGATCCCGTACTCTTCGGTTTCCGGGGTGTGGTCTTTGAACCCGTTGAGCTCCTTGAACCAGGTCGGATGCGTCTGCGCCGCGCCGAAATCGAACAGGCCCGTATCGAGAATGTCGTCGAGCGGCACATCGCCCTCACTCGTCTCGATGATCTTTGCGCCGCTGTTCAACGAGCGAATGATCGCGCGGGCCGCCGCCAGCTGCTGTGGTGTCGCCAAATCGATCTTGTTGAGCACGATCACGTCGGCAAACTCGATCTGGTCCACCAGCAGCGAGACCAGTGGACGCACATCGGTCTCGTCGACGCCGAGACCGCGGTCGGTCAGAAACTCTTGGGACTGATAGTCGCCAACGAGTCCCGCGGCATCGACCACGGTCACCATCGTGTCGAGGCGTGTCACATCCGACAGGCTTGCGCCCTCTTCGTCTCGGAAGTCGAACGTCGTGGCCACGGGCAGCGGTTCCGAAATCCCCGAGGATTCGATGAGCAGATAGTCGAAGCGCCCCTCTTCGGCGAGGCGGCGAACCTCGAGCAGAAGGTCTTCGCGCAGCGTGCAGCAGATGCAGCCGTTCGACATTTCGACCAAGGCTTCATTGGTCCGCGACAGGTCGGCACCGCCCTTCCTGACGAGCTCCGCATCCACGTTGATCTCGCTCATGTCGTTGACGATGACCGCCACTTTTCGCCCTTCGCGATTGGAGAGCACGCGATTGAGCAGGGTCGTTTTGCCGGCGCCGAGGAAGCCGGACAGGACGGTAACCGGCAGCCGGGCGTCCGGGCCGGGCTTGGACCGATTGAGATGATCCAGAAGTTGGGTGTCCATAGTCGATAAAGCTCCCATCTCAGAATACGTTGATACGTTATAACATAATTTTTGGAGGCACAATTTGGGCGAGGAAGGCGCCTCCGGACGGCAAAACGGGGCGGCTACCGCTGCCGCCCCGCTTGATCTGCGTTACCTCAAGAGGACAGTGCGGCCGTCAGCGTGCCGACATTGTGCTTGAACATGTCGAGATAGGTCGGGGCCGGCCCGTCCGGTCCCGAAAGCGCATCCGAATAGAGCGTGCCGCCGATCTTGGCGCCGGATTCCTTGGCGATCTGCTCGAGCATCTTGGCGTTGGTGATGTTCTCCAGGAATACCGCAGGAATCTTGTCCTCACGGATCTGGCGAATGATCTTGGCAACATCCTTGGCTGACGGCTCACTGGCCGTGCTCACGCCCTCGGGAGCCAGAATCTCCAAACCATAGGCGTCGCCGAAATAGCCGAACGCGTCGTGGCTGGTGATGATCCGGCGGCGCGATTGCGGCAACGCATCGAGCGCCGTCTTCACCGCCGTATTTTCAGCCTTCAGGGCCGCGAGATATTTATCCGCATTGGCCTCGTACGCCGCCTTGCCGTCGGGGTCGGCGGCAATCAACCCGTCACGGATATTGGCGACGTAAATCTCGCCGTTGGCGAGGTCCTGCCATGCATGCGGATCCATATCCCCGTGGTGATGGTGGCCTTCGGCGTGCTCTTCGTGATCGTCGTCGTGATCCTCATGCTTGGCGTGCTCATCGTGCCCATGATCGCCGTCGTGATCATGCTCTTCCTCGGCATGCTCGTCATGATCCTCGTGTTCTTCGTCCATCTTGCGCGGCTTGACGCCCGTGCTGGCGACGACGGTCGCACCCTTGAAGCCCGAAGAGGTCTCAAGCCGTTCCATCCAGCCCTCGAAGCCGAGGCCGTTGACGAAAAAGACATCCGCCCCTGCCAGCTTCTTGGCATCGGCGGGCGTGGGATTGAACTCGTGGGCATCGCCGTCGGGACCGACGAGCTCGGCGACTTCGACGCGGTCGCCGCCCACGTTCCTCACCATGTCGGCGAGAATGCTGAACGAGGCGACTGTTTTCACCTTGTCGGCGGCCTGTGCTGAGGTCGAGACGCCGAACACGAGTGAGGCGGCGGCGAGAATATATATAAATCGGGAACGCATGATCGGAATACTCCGTATAGTGATTGTTTCGAGGGCTAGGCTTCCAAGTGCTTGCGCGGCATCAGCCTCCAGAGTGCGCCGCCCCGCGTACCCGCAAACATCGAGAAGAGATAGAACACGCCGCAGGCCAGAATAACGGTCGGCCCTGTTGGCGCGCTGAAGTGATAGGAGATAAGCAGCCCGGCGACGCTCGACACGAAAGCGACCGTGATGGCAACGACGATCATCGCACCGGCGCCGTCGACCCAGAACCGCGAGCTGATGGCCGGGAGCAGCATGATGCCGACGGCCATCAACGTCCCGAGCGCTTGAAACCCAGCCACCAGATTGAGCACTACGAGCACCAGAAAGATCAGATGCGTCGGTGAACTCCAGCGGCTCACGGACCGCAAATAATGCGGGTCGAAGCACTCGAGAACCAATGGCCGATAGATAACGGCCAGCGTGATGAGCGAAACGGTGGCGATCGCGGCGACGAGGAGCAAGGCCGCATCGTCCAGCGCAAGTACCGATCCGAACAGCACGTGGAGCAGATCCACGTTGGTGCCGTGCACGGAAACCAGGAATACGCCAAGCGCCAGCGACAGCAGATAGAAACCGGCGAGGCTCGCATCCTCCCGAATGACACGCGAGCGCGCCACGAGGCCTGCCGCCACGGCCACCGCGAGACCCGCGGCGAAACCACCGAGGCTCATGGCAAAGAGCGAGAGACCGGCCAGTAGATAGCCGAGGGCGGCACCCGGCAGGATCGCATGGCCCATGGCATCGCCCATCAGGCTCATGCGTCTCAGCATGAGAAAGACTCCGATCGGCGGCGCCGTCATGGAAATGGCGAGGGACCCCACCAGCGCGCGGCGCATGAAGGCAAACTCGACAAAGGGTTGTACGAGTGTGTCGATCATGCGGTTTCGCGCGCCTCGTCGTGCTCGCACACCGCCGCGCGCTCGTTGTAACTCTCGTTGAACTGACGCGAGCGATCGAGGTTAACCGGCGTGAGTACCTCCGGCGTCGGGCCCCAAGCCAGAACCTCGCGTGCCAGCAGCAGGGTTTGCGGAAAATACCGGCGCACGAGTTCGATATCGTGCAGCACGGCGACGACCGTCCGCCCCTCCGCGTGCCAGCGTTCGATCAGGCCGATGAGATCGGAAATCGTCCTGGCGTCGACCGCGCGGAACGGCTCGTCCAGAAGAATGACCTTCGCGTCCTGCAACAGGAGCCGCGCGAACAGGACCCGCTGGAACTGTCCTCCCGACAAGGCGCCGACGGGACGTGCCGCCAGTCCCGACAAATGAACGGCCTCAAGCGCTTCGGTGACGCGCGTGCTGCCAGCGCGGTCGAGCCCACCCGAGGCGCCGATCTCGCGCCACAGACCCATCGCGACGCAGTCGAAGACGGAAATGGGAAAGCTGCGGTCGATCTCGACAACCTGAGGCAGATACGCGATGTCGTGCTTGAGGTGGCCATGGAGATCGATGCGCCCGCTGAGCGGCTTCAACTCGCCGACCATGGCTTTGAGCAGGGTGGATTTGCCGGCGCCGTTCGATCCTACGACTGCGAGAAGCGCGCCTTGCGCCACGTCGCCGGTAATGTGGTGCACCGCCGGGTGGCGGTCGTAGCCGAGCGTCAGGTTCTCGAAGCTGACCGCCGGTTCCGGTGTCTTCACGGACGGCGTCGTCTCGGAGGGCGCCCTCACTGCAGCGCCCACAGGACGGCGAGCCAGAGCACCGCGAGCATCAGGGCGACAAGCGCAAGCCGCTGGCCTGTCGATGCGCGCAACAGCGAGAAGCCGGGTGTGTAGGCGTGAAGCTGCACGCTTGGCTGTGGCTCCAAGGAGTCATCCCGTGGCACGGCGACGGCCCTTCCGAAGTTGTTTTCTAGGCGGGCGCGGCCTGCGCGGGCCTGCACGCCTCGCACAACCCGGCGATCTCCAACGTAACCTGCTCAGGCGTGATCTCGGCGGGGGCAAGGCCGAGCAGCCGCGCCTGTTCCTTCTTGCCGAGGGGAATCTCCACGACCTTGTCGCATGCCCGGCAGATCGCAAAAGCGAACCGCCCATCGCAGGCGCCATGCCCGCAGGCAATGAAGGCCGAACGCGATTCGAGGCGATGCACCATACCCTTCTTCATCAGATCGTTCAGGGCGCGGTAGACAGTCGGCGGATGCGCGATCCCCGATTTCCGGACACGGTCGAGAATGGCGTAGGCGCTCATCGGCTCGCCCGCGTCACGCAGACACCCGAGGATCTTGGTCTGGTTGGGCGAGAGCTTGGGCGTGACGCCCGAGCCGGCATGATGATGGGCTGCAGTCATATCGATGATATAACATAACAGTGCCGTCTTCCGTCAAGCGGGAATACCGGCGGCGGACGCCATGTCTCTAGTTGGCAGCCGGTCGCTGCCGTCGGCGTGCATTGGCGAGGCCGTGATGCGGCGGGGCCCCGAAGATACGGCGGAACTCGCGCGAAAAATGCGGCTGATCGGAGAAGCCGGCCGCATGGGCGGCATCCGTCAGGTTCGATCCGTCGAGCACGGCAGAGATGGCCGCCCGCATGCGGCACCAGGCACGGTAGCGCCGGTACGGAACCCCCACCTGCTGCGTGAAGAGGTGTTGAAAACGCGAGGCGGACAGCTTGGCTGCCCCCGCTGCGTTGTCCGCGCGATCGAAGGCCAAATGGTCCTGGCGGAGACTGCGCAACACGCGCCGGACACGCGGATCGATGGCCCCGGCACGCGCCTCCGCGAAGCCCGCGAGATCCTCCAAAGCTTCCGACAGCCAGACGGCGCTATCGCTGTCCTCGAACGATTGCCGCAACACGGATATCTCGCCGCCCTGGCCGACGAGAGCCCCCTGCTCCGAGCGTGCGGGTCCCACAAGCCGGTGCATTTCTCCCACCGTGAGCCGCCCCGGCTCTGCATAGACCACCGCGAGCGGGGAGCCGCCCATATCGAATTCGTAGGGAAGCCCCGCAGGCACGACGGCGCTGCGGCAGCGCTGCCACGTGCCGTTGCCAATGCGCAGCGAGAAACGCTCATACAGTCCGGCGAGGAAGACGGGGACGCTATGGCTGTGGCGCGCATTGCGCCCAAGGGCGCCGGCGAACAGCGATAGGCCCTCGCTCACATGCCAAACCGGCTGCGCATCAGCGGCGCTTGTCGTAGCACGTTCGTTCAAGTCCTTGGCGCCTTCCCTCCAATACCATCCGCGGCTCATTGATACGGAGGAAAACGCGCATGTCGACCCTGGACCTTACCCGCCGCCACTTCTTGACGGGCGCAGGCACAGCAGCTGCAGCGGCGCTTGTCGGCGTGCCGGGTCCCGCGATGGCCGCCGCGCCGATGCTGGGCCCGACCGAGCCCAAGGTTTTCAGGTTCAAGCTCGGCGGTTTCGAAGCGACGATGATCGCCGACTCGGACGCCTTCGTTGACGGTCCATGGCCGCTTATCGGCGGCAATGTCGAGCAGTCCGAGGTCGCGCAGGTCATGGATGCGAATCTGCTGCCTGCGAACAAGTACCAGCCCGGCTTCACGCCGATGGTGCTCAATACCGGCAAGGAAGTGGTGATCTTCGACACCGGCAACGGCGCACGCGGTTTCGTCCCGCGCCCCAATGGCGGTTGGCTGGCGCAGCAGCTCGGACCTGCAGGCTTCAAGCCGGAACAGATCGACGTGGTTGTTCTTTCGCACGGCCACCCCGATCACATCGGCGGTCTCGTCGAGAACGGCAAGCTGCTTTTTCCCAACGCCCGTTATGTCACGGGTGCCGTCGACTACGACTATTGGAGCGGCGACCGCCCCGCCGGAGACCTGGCGCAACAGGCCGCCCTCTATCGTGACTATGTCGTCCCTCTGGCCGAGAAGACCACGTTCCTCAAACCGGGTGACGAGGTCGTGCCGGGCATCCGCGCGATCGAGGCCTTCGGCCACACGCCCGGGCATCTCGGTTTCGACATCGAGAGCGATAGCAAGCGGCTGGTGTTCTGGGGTGACTGCGCACACCACCAGGTCGCGTCACTTGCGCGGCCGGACTGGCATTGCGTGTTCGACATCGACAAGGAGCAAGCCGCCAAGACCCGTGCCCGGATGTTCGACATGGTCGCGACCGATCGCGTCGCGGTCAGTGGTTTCCATATGCCCTTTCCCTCGCTGGGCTATGTCGAACGGCGGACGGATGGCGGCTACCGCTGGCTTCCACATTCCTATCAACTCAAGGTTTAATATCCCGATCGTGACTTGATCCGGGGGCGCTCTCGGCCTGCAATGAGCGCATGGAGAGCCGGATCGCGATCATCGACGCGGACATCACCACGCTCGACGTGGACGCCATCGTCAACGCCGCCAACGAGGCACTGGCGCCGGGCGGCGGGGTCTGCGGCGCGATCCATCGTAAGGCTGGACCCGAGCTCGCGGCGGCCTGCGCCGAAATCGGCGGCTGCCCCACGGGCGAATCGAGACTAACGCCGGGGTTCGGCCTGCCCGCCCAATACGTGATTCACAGCGTGGGCCCGATATGGGGCGGCGGCGAGCGCGGCGAAGGCGCAAAGCTCGCAAGCTGCTACCGAACCGCGCTTCTGCTTGCCGCAGAAAACGGCCTGGGCTCTATCGCCTTTCCGGCCATCTCGACGGGGATCTACGGATTCCCGTCCGACCGGGCGGCGCTGATCGCCCTGCGGACCGTTCGCGAGACCTTGCCGGAGGTGCCCGGCGTCGCGCGCGTGGTGTTCTGCTGCTTTGGAAGCGAATCCCGCGCGCTGCACGAGGCCGCGCTGGCAGCCACTGGAGACACATGAACGCAGACGCCACACGCCCGGCAATCGTTTGGTTCCGAAAGGAACTGCGTCTTGCCGATCACCCCGCGCTGACCGCTGCCGTGCAGGCAGGCTTACCCGTCCTGCCGCTCTACATACACGACGTCGAAACGCCTGGTGCTGTGCGCCCCGGCGGGGCATCGCGCTGGTGGCTGCACGAGAGTCTGACAGCGCTGGATGCATCGCTGGCAGAGCTTGGGGGTGCACTCGTCGTACGGGCCGGACGCACCCACGGCGTTTTGGCCGAGATCCTTCGCGAGACGAACGCCACCGCGATCCATGCCACGCATAGCTATGAGCCGTTCGGCACGAAATGCGAGGCCGACGTTGATGCCCTGTGCCGCAAACATGGCGTCGCGTTTCACCTGCATCGCGGGCGGCTTCTCTTTGCGCCCAAAGACATCGTCACCAAGGACGGCCGCCCCTATCGCGTGTTCACGCCGTTCTGGAAATCCTGCCTTGCCCAACCCGCGCCTCCTACCCCCGGTGCGACACCGAAACTGAACAGCTTCGCGGAAGCGCGAAGCCTGCCGCTCCCCCAGTTGAAACTCCAGCCGTCGCGGCCCGATTGGGCCGGCGGCTTGCGGACGGCCTGGACCCCCGGCGAGCGGGCCGCGCAGGAAGCGCTGACCGAGTTCATCGACGAGCGGATCGGCGCCTACGCCACACAGCGCGATGCCCTGCCCGGCACGCCCACGTCGCTTCTTTCGCCATACCTGCATTTCGGTGAGATCAGCCCGGCCCAGGTCTGGCACGCGGTCTCCCACGCGATCGACGCGGAAGGCGCCGCCATCGAGAAGGGGGCGAACGCCTTCCTGCGCGAGATCGGCTGGCGTGAGTTCTCGTACCACCTGCTGCACAGTTTCCCGGACCTGCCCGATAAGCCTCTGCGGCCGGAATTCAAAAACTTCCCCTGGCGCGACGACAAGAAGGCGCTGACCGCCTGGCAACGCGGAAAGACGGGCTATCCGGTCGTGGATGCGGCCATGCGCCAGCTCTGGGAAACGGGCTGGATGCCGAACCGGGCGCGCATGGTCGTGGCATCCTTTCTCGTGAAGCACCTGCTCCTGCCTTGGCACGCGGGCGCGGCGTGGTTCTGGGACACGCTGGTGGACGCCGACCTCGCCAACAATTCGGCGAGCTGGCAGTGGGTGTCCGGCTGCGGCGCGGACGCGGCGCCCTATTTCCGCATCTTCAATCCGATCCTCCAGGGCCAGAAGTTCGATCCGGAAGGCGAGTATGTGCGGACATGGGTTCCCGAACTCGCCGGGCTACCGGCGGACGATATCCACACGCCCTGGGACGTTCCGCCAACCGTTCTAGCGGCGGCGGGCGTCGTGCTGGGGAAGGACTATCCCGAACCGATCGTCGACCACGCGGCCGCACGGGCGCGCGCGCTCCGCGCCCTCGAGAGCACGAAGTAGTACTCACCAAGCCCGCGGCAGCGTATCCGTCTTGAGCTGGTCCTTGAGCCGCACGATCCGGAGATAGGCGTCCTCGATGCGTTTCTCGCTCAGGCGCCCATCGCAGACGGCGTCGGAGATCGCCCGGTGAATGCGCCTGCCGAATTGGCGGTCGTCGCGCTTGATATTGGAGAACACCACGATATCGGTGCCGGCCTTGAGCGCCCGTACCGCGGCTTCTTCCGGCGTGAAGCGTTCGCGGATCGCGCCCATCTCCATGTCGTCGCTGACAATCACGCCCTCGAACCCGAGCCCATCGGCGCTCCGCAGCGCCGCCACGGCCTTGGCCGACAGCGACGCGGGCAACCCTTCCAGGTCGCTGAAACGCGGGTGATAGAGATGGCCCATCATCACCGCATCGAGCAGGCCTTGGAGTTCGAGGCGGCGATAGGGATCGAGTTCCTCGTCGCGCCAGGTTTGCGACACGTCCGGGAGCGTGCGGTGGCTATCGACGGAACTCGAGCCGTGCCCCGGGAAATGCTTCGCGACGGTTGCGACATTCGCCGCATGGTGCGCGTTCACGAAGGCGGCGGCCATGGGCGAGACGATGTCGGCACTGTCGCCAAAGCTGCGCCCCCGCGCGCCGATCACGGGATTGTCCGGGTTGGTGTTCACGTCGACCACGGGGCCGAGATTCATGTTGAAGCCGAGCCCGGCGAGCTCGACCGCCATTTGCCGGTAGATCTCCTCCGCCACGTCCTGGGCATCGAGACCGAGATTACCGCCGACCAGCTTGGCCGACGGGAACCACTCGAAGCCCTTCCTGGCCCGAAGGCGCTGGACCGCGCCCCCCTCCTGATCCACGGCCACGAAGGGCGGCAGATCGGACCGCGTGCCGCGCAACCCATCGATCAGCGCCTTGAGTTGAGCCTTGTCGGCGATGTTCTTCGGGAACAGAACCACGCCGCCAATCGTTCCATCGCGCAACTGCGCCGATACGGCCTCAACGCCGAGGTCCCCCGTTTGCCGGCCGGGAAAGCCCATCATGATGGTTTGACCGATCATCTTGTTGAGCCGTTCCGATGTGCAATCGTCCACGGCGACCGCGTGCGGAGAGCCGGTTTCGCCCGTCGCATAGTGTCGGTCCGCCGCGGCAACGCGGGGGGCAAGAATGCAGACCGTCAGAATCGCCACCGCGAGGAGCGCAGGGGCCATGTTAGGGATAAGGCAGGATCGCATTGGCATCGGAGCCGAATTTAAGGGCGAATGTTGCAAGGAATTTGAATAGGGTGCCGCGCGAGCCAGAGTGCGGCTTTGCCGCTTCACCGTACCGGCAAGAATACAACCATGTGGACGAGTAGAATGAACTACAAATCGATCGGGTCGCTCGCGGCCATCTGCGCTCTCCTCCTGACGATTGCCGGCAGTGCAAGTGCCCAGACCGAAACGCCGGAGGAGGCCCCGGCGGAGGCAGGCGTGAGTGAGGAGAGTGCTGCGGAAGCAGCCGCCGAAGACACCCCCGTTTCCGACGAGGACTTCGCCAAGAGCCTGATCGGCCAGACCTACACAGGCAGTTTCGAGCTCGACGGCTGGACCAATGTTGGCGGCGGCCTCGTGCTGCCGCCCTTTTACGTACAGCACTACAGCCGCGAGGACGGCACGGTTCTGGTGCTGACGGCCAAATCGGCGGAGGAGGACGGCTCATCCTCGGATTTCGAGATCACCGATGCGCTGACCACCGACAAGCCGAATAAGGGCTATACGTTCTCTACGGCCTGCATGAAGGGCGAGGACTTCACGCTACGCTATATGGGCGAGGCCAGCGGCAAGGATGAAGCGGAATGGTGGACCAATCTTCGCAAGGCTTGGGAGATCGATGTGGAGACCGGCAAGATCTCGTCCGTGAATGCCAGGGGCGTGAAATGCACCAACCCCAATTGGTAGCAGACATTCCGTTTCCGCCCCCGCCGATGGCCGCCAGAAAATCCGACGCATGACCGAACTGTTTCATGACTGAACTGCTCTTTGTACTGACATTGGGCGCCGCCTTGTGCACGGCGCTGCTCGCGGGAACTTTCTTCGCCTTCTCCATGTTCTTCATGCGCGCACTCGGCGGCCTTGCGGCGGAGCGTGGGATCGTCGCCATGCAGGCGACCGTTGTCGCCATCAAGAAGCCGGTCTTCCTGGTCCTGTTTTTCGGAACGGCACTGCTGTGCCTTGTCCTCGGCGTCGTGACCATGTTCGCCTGGCGCGAGGTCTACGCGCATTACGCCTTCGCGGGCGCGGCCCTGTTTCTTGTCGGCGGGTTCGGCGTCACCATGCTGCGGAGCGTGCCGCTGAACAATGCGCTGCTCGCCTGGTCGCCGGACGACAAAGACGTGATCGAGCGGTGGCGCCGCTATCGTCTGTCCTGGGTACGCTGGAACCATCTGCGCGCCGTCACGACGCTCCTGGCGTGCGCCTGTTTCATCCTGGCGCTTGCCGGCATGGGACTGCCGTTCTAACCCAACGGCCGCGCCGCTCTAGTCCCAGTCCGGCACGGTTTCGGCCGCCGCTAGCGTGGACATGCTCTCTTCATACGCTGTCATGAATTCACGCCGGGATTGAGCACCGTCAAATTCCCCTCCGAACAGCGCCTCGCCCACGCTGACGGTGCAGTTGAACGGCACCAGCAGGGACGACCCGCGCGGCAGCGCCTTGCCGAAGCCATGCATGTAGACCGGGACGACGGGAACATCGGGACGCGACACGGCCAATTGGCCGACACCTGTCTTGAACCGGCCCAGGGCCTCCGGTTCGCCGCGCGAGCCCTCCGGGAACAGGATCAGGATCTCGCCCCGATCGAGAGACTCTTCGAGCGCGGCAAGCGGGTCTGCGCCCTTGCGGACCTTCGCACGCTCGAGCGGAATGATCCCGACGACGTCTCGCGCGAACCAGCTGCGCACCTTTCCGGACAGAAAATAGTCCGCCGCCGCGACGGGACGCAGCTTCGGCAGAAGCGACAACGGCATCAGCGACATCAAGGCCAGCGTATCCAGATGGGAGTTGTGATTGGCCGCGATGATTGCCGGCCCTTTCTTCGGGAGCCGCTCGCGATGGCGGACGGTGAGGCCGAGCCCCAGCAGGATCGCGCCGCGCACCACGACGCCGAAGAAAAGAAACCGCAGGGCCTTCGTCATGATTGTCACGGCGTGAAGAAATAGCGGAAAAAGTGGAAGAAGGCGGGCGCGGCATAGGTCAGGCTATCGACCCGGTCGAGAATGCCGCCATGGCCGGGGATCAGCCCGCCGGCGTCCTTGACGCCCAGATCGCGTTTGACCGCCGAGATATTGATATCGCCGAGAAATCCAGCGACGGCGATGACGCCGCCGGCGAGCGCCGACCAAACATGATCCATGGGCGTCAGATACGGCCCCACGAATGTCGCTAGGACGACGGTGGTCAGCACACCGCCGATCAGCCCTTCCCAGGTCTTCTTCGGACTGACATGGGGCGTCACCTTGTGCCGCCCGAAGAGCTTGCCCCAGACATATTGGGCCACGTCGTTGAACTGCGCCAAGACCACGACGAAGAACAAGAGCCCGACGCCGCCCGCGACCGGATTGTGCACCTCGCCCGAGACCAACAGCATGGCGAGGTGACTGAGGCAGAAGACCGTGAGCATGAGCCCCCAGGACAGGGTCCCCACCGCCCGCAGGAAATTCTGCGTCTCGCCCCGCAACGCCATGAGCGCCGGAAACAGCAGAAACATCCACACCGGCACGAACACGAGGAACATGTTGTACCAATCGATGCCGGCCCAAAGATATTGGATCGGCACGGCGAGATAGGCGAACAGCAGTAGTCCGCGATCGATCCGCCGCGTCGGGATCAGCGACAGATATTCCTTCAGGGCGAGATAGGAGATGATCGCGAGAAACACGATCGCTATCGTTTGGTTTGCGGCGATCGCGAAGGTGAAGGCCCCGATCATCCACCACCACGAGGCCGTGCGGTCGATCAGCTCCCGGTAGTCGCCCGAACCGCGCGCAGAAAGCACGAGCACAATTCCCGTCGCGACCACCAACACCGCCCAAACCGCAAGAGTCGCCACAACCACATGCTGCGGTAGATCGAAGGTAGTGCCGAGCCACTGAATCATTGCGCTGCCTCCGCGAGGGCCCGGCGCGCGCGATTCCAGATGGTGAGAATGGCGAGCGCCAGCATCGCGGCGAGAACGAACGTGGTCCACAGTCCGGGCGCCAGGCCGATCCCCAGCAGCACCGCCAGCGCACCGAAACCGAACGCCCGGTCACTCTTGCCGAACGGCCCGTCATAGCGCCGCGAAGCCCCGATGAAGGTCCCCAAAACGCCGGCCATCTCCGCGATGACGCTCGCGACGACCACAAGCACCACGAGGGGCGCATTCACCCCCGCGATCAAGGCGAAGGGAAGATACAGGGCCGCGTCCGATACCACGTCCGAGAGTTCGTTGAATAGCGCGCCCACGGGTGTCTTCTGGCCGTGCTCCTTCGCCATGATCCCGTCGATCGCGTTGAGCGCCATGCGGACGAGCAAGGTGATCGGCAGCAGAAGCAGCGGCCAGCGCGCCTCGGGCCACAGCGCGATCGCCGCGCCTTGGGCAACGCTGAGGATAAGCGCGGCAAGCGTTACGCCGTTGGCGGTCGCGCCGCCGTTTACGAGACGGGCGGCGATCGGCCGGAGCAATGCCTGAAATCTCGGCTTGAGATCATAGATCGTAGCCAATTTCGTCGAACGCCTCCCGCGCTATCAGCGAATCCAGTCGATGACAGTATAGATCAGCGCGGCGATGCCCGCGGCGCATGGCACCGTAACCGCCCATGTCGCCACGATCCCGATGACGTGCGAGCGGCGCACAAGTTTCCGGCGGCGCATCTCGTCCGGCGTCGCAGGCAGAGCGGACGCCGCACGGCGTCCCTTTTTCGTGAGGATGTAATAGCGCCGGCGGCGGCTATAACGCGCCGCATATTCCCGGAAGAATCCGATGCCGAACACGGCACCGACCACGGTCTGCGTCGTCGAAACGGGCATCCCGAGTTCGGACGCGACAAGAACCGTGAGAGCGGCTGCAAGCGCCACGCAAAACGCCCGCATCGGATTCATGCGCGTGATTTGCTCGCCAACTACCCGAACGATTCTCGGACCAAAGAGGAACAGGCCGAGACTGATGCCGACCGCGCCGATAAGCATGACCCAAAGGGGAACTCCTGCGAGGCCCAGCAACTCCGGCCGGCCGGCGTTTTCCAGCACGGCGGCGAGCGGCGCGACGGCATTCGCCACGTCGTTCGAACCATGAGCGAAGGAGAGAAGACAGGCCGCGAAGATGAGCGGTGGACGGAACATCTGCCGTACGTTCTGATTGCGGTTCTCCATGCCCTCGGACTGCGCGTACACCCAAGGCCCCGCGAGCAGATAGACAATCCCGAACACCGGCACGCTCACGAACAGGACGACGTGATGCCCAAAGCCCCAGATGTCGCCAAAGACGTTTAGCGAGATGAAGGCGAAGAAGACGGCCGCCATGAGCGCGACGAGCACGGGCACCCATCGGCGGACTGCGACGATCTTGTCGGGCTTGTAGATCATGTTGATCTCGATGAAGGCGACGAGACAGGCCGCGATGACGGCGCCCGCAAGCGGCGACAGCATCCAAGCCACAAAAACCTCCGCCACCACACGCCAGTCGATTGCGGAGGAACCGAGACCGATAAGGCCCGCGCCGAGAACGCCGCCGACGATCGCGTGCGTCGTCGAGATAGGGGCGCCCACATAGGTGGCGAGATGCACCCACAAGGCCGCGGCCAGCATGGCCGACATCATGACCCAAACGAAGACGTCCGTGTTCGGCAGAAGCGCCGGATCGATCAGACCTTCCGATATCGTCTCGACCACGTCGCCGCCGGCGATCAGCGCGCCGGCGCATTCGAAGATGGCCGCAAGCGCGAGCGCCCCCGTCATGGTGAGGGCGCGGGCGCCAACGGCAGGACCGACATTGTTGGCAACATCGTTGGCGCCGATCGTCAGCGCCAGATAGCCGCCAATCACGGCGGCAAGAACCAGCACCAGTCCCGTTTGACCGGTTACGGCATGGCTGTCTGCGAGGAGACCGGCCGCCAGCAGAAAGGCGAAGGTTGCAGCGAGAGCGATGTAGTTGCGGGAGGCCGCGCGCGTCGCCTCCTCGAGCCGCTCGATCTTGCGGAGGTCCTTGTCCAGCGGGGTACCGGGCTCAAGCGCGCGGCGGCGGAACGAAGCGGCGCCAACGCGCGACCGGACGACCCGGTCCGCACGTTTTTTCTTCGCGCCGTTTCCCTTTTCCGCCATGCACCCCTACCCCCGGCTTGGCCAATCCATCCATCTGGGCATTCGAGCACACGGACTCAATGGCCTCGCGGCGCGGCGCAAGGCGAAATCCCCTGCCGTTTCGGTTACCTACGCGGCCTTGAGATGGAAGACGCTGCGCAACAATGACGCCAGTTCGGCGTCCGCGACAAGTGATGCCGCTTCATCTGGCGAGGCCCAACGCACCTTGCGGGAATTCTTTTCCTGCCAGTCCGCCTCATGCGTTTTGACGTTGAGCCGGTACACGTCGACGACGCATTTCGCCCAGGAATAGAAATGCAGCCGCTTGGTGTAGGTGTAGGAACCGATCGGCGTCTTATCGATCTTGCCGGTGACACCCGCCTCCTCGGCGGCCTCGGTGGCGGCCAGCTCGCTATCGGGCACGCCCTGCTTCGGCCATCCTCGCGGAATGGTCCAACGGCCGCGGCCACGCGTGGTGATGAGGAGCACCCGCGGACCATCCGGGGTCTCGGCAACAGGCAACGCCGCGATTTGTTTCAATGGCTCGCTCATCCGTCCTCGTCTACTTGGGACGCAACCAACAACGCCTCGACTTGGGGCAAGATCTTCTCAACGATGACGGTGACACCCTTGCCGTTCGGGTGGATTCCGTCCTTCTGCATCAAGTCCGCATTGAGGGCGGCCCCTTCGAGAAAGAAGGGATACAGAGATACATTATACCGCTCGGCCAGGGTCGGATAAATCGCACCAAAGGCGGTTACGTACTCTTTCCCCAGATTCCGCGGCGCTTCCATGCCTGCCAACAAGACAGGCAAGTTCTTTTCCTGAAGCTTCTCGAGGATCTCCGCCAGCGCAGCCTCGGTGGCATCGGGCGGCAGACCTTGCAGGGCATCGTTACCGCCGAGCTCGACGATCACCGCGTCCGTATCGCCGTCCAGAGCCCAGTCGAGCCGCCGCAGGGCCGCCTGTGTCGTGTCGCCGGACACGCCGGCATTCACCACACGGACCTTGTGGCCGCGCTCACGCAAAGCCGATTCGAGTTGCGACGGAAACGCCTGGTCGTTCGGCAGGCCGTACCCCGACGTCAGACTGTCTCCGAAAGCGAGGATAACGGCCTCGTCTTGGTCTGCATGCCCCTTGGCGGCAAGGCAAACCGTGCCGATCCATGCCGCCGCGAGCACCATACCGAGATGGAGAAGACGAGTTTTTCCGCGTTCCATCATTTCGACCTGTTTGGCCCTACTCTATGCCGCTACGGTGCGGGACCGCTCGAACGGGCCCGCCTCCCCAGACGCAATGATACCCCGAGACCCTTTCCGACCATGGACCAGACCCTGAGACAGCCCCACGCGATAGAGCTTGAAGACGTTCATGTCACGCTTCCTTCGCGGGCGGGCGCCGTGGCGATCCTGCGCGGCATCGATCTAGATGTCTCGTTGGGCGAGGCTGTGGCGGTGATCGGCCCGAGCGGTTCGGGCAAGTCCACGCTCCTGATGGTCACGGCCGGCCTCGAACGGGCCACTTCCGGACGCGTAACCGTGGCCGGCACCGATCTCGGCACGCTCGACGAAGACGGACTAGCCCGCCTGCGCGCCAACAAGATCGGGATCGTGTTCCAGTCCTTCCATCTCGTCCCCACCATGACCGCGATCGAGAATGTCGCGCTCCCCATGGAGTTCCTCGGCAGGGACGACGCCATGGATGCCGCCCGCGAGGCGCTCGAAGAGGTCGGGCTCTCCCATCGGACAACGCACTTCCCGGGGCAACTATCCGGCGGCGAGCAACAGCGGGTCGCCATCGCGCGAGCCCTGTCGACGCGGCCGACCCTCATCCTCGCCGACGAACCCACAGGCAATCTGGATCTGTCGACCGGCGCCCTCGTGATGGATCTGCTCTTCACGCTCAAAGAGAGGACGGGCGCCACGCTGCTGCTCATCACCCATGACCGTGAACTCGCCACGCGCTGCGACCGCATCGTGAGCGTGGCGGATGGACGGATCGTGGACGACGGCGCGTCCGTGAGCGCAAGCGTATCGTGACGGCGCAAGCAACACTCGCCGACATGCCGTCGTCCTCCGGCAACCGGTCTCTGGCGTTGACAATCGCTTTGCGTGAATTGCGCGCAGGCGCGGGCGGTCTCGCGGTGTTCGTTCTCTGCATCGCGCTCGGCGTCGCCGCCGTCGCGGCGATCGGATCGCTGGCCGCCTCCTTCGACAAGGCGCTCGCCAATCAGGGACGTCTGTTGATCGGCGGCGATCTCTCCTTCGAGGTCGTGCATCGCCAGGCGACGGCGGACGAGTCCGCCGCGCTCCACGAGCTCGGACAGATTTCCCAATCGGCGAGCTTTCGCGCCATGGCCCGCGGCCTGGACGCCAAGAGCGCGCTGATCGAGGTAAAGGCCGTCGACAACGCTTACCCCCTCTACGGAGAAGTGAGCGTGATCGAGCCGGAATCTCTCGGCCCCGCCTGGCGGGAACCGGGCACCGTGCTGGTGGAGCCGATCCTGCTGGAACGTCTCGGAGTGCAGATCGGGGACACGCTGAAGATCGGCGAGGCCACGACGAAAATCGCCGGCACGCTCGGTCAGCAGCCCGACCGGCTCGCCGACCGCCTGTCCTATGGTCCGAAGGTTCTGATGTCGCGCGACACGCTGGACGAGACCAGGCTCGTGCAACCCGGCAGTCTCATTCGCTGGACCTATCGCGTGAAGCTGCCCAACGACGCGGGCACGGATCGCAAGAACCTGGATACGGTGCGCAAGGCCATGGAAGCGGCGTTTCCGCAAAGTGGCTTTGCCATCCGCGACTGGACGGACCCGGCGCCCTCGCTCCGCCGCGATGCGAAGCGCTTCACCCAGTTCATCAATTTCGTCGGGCTGACCGCCCTGCTCCTCGGCGGCATCGGCGTCGGCAATGCCATCCAGAGCTACATGGCGAAGAAGCGCGACGTTATCGCCACATTCAAATGCCTCGGCGCCACGAGCGGCCTCGTGCTCAAGGTTTATCTGATTCAAGCGGTGATGCTGGCGGGGCTCGGCATCGCCATCGGCCTGGCGCTGGGCGCCTTCGCGCCGGTTGCGATCGCGACGCTCTATGAAGATGCGTTGCCGCTACCGCTGGCTGTCGAGCCCCATCCGATCCCGCTCATCGTCGCCGCGCTTGCGGGCCTCCTGACCATGGTCCTGTTCGTGCTGTGGCCCTTGGGCCGTGCCAGCCTCATTTCGCCGGCAAGGCTCATGCGGTCCGGGCTCACGGACGAGCGGACGCGTTCAGCAACGCCGTTCGCGATCGGCTCTGCCGCGTCGGGCCTTGCGCTGTTCGTGCTGGCGATCGCATCGAGCGAAGAACGCCTTGTCACGGCGGCGATCTCCCTCGGCATCCTCGTGGCATTTGGACTGCTGCTCGGTTTCGGAATCCTGGTGCAACGCTATGCGGCCAAGCACCGGCGCACGAAGCCTCCGTCGGTTGCCCTGGCCTGGGCCAGCATCGGTGCGCCGGGGTCGCTCGCCCGCGCCATCGCAGTCTCGCTTGGCCTCGGGCTCGGCCTCCTGATCGCCGTCGCGTTGATCCATGGGTCGCTGCTCGCCGAGATCGAAAGCCATGTCGAGGTCGACGCCCCCGCCTATTACTTCCTCGACGTGGAGCCGGACGATCTCGCGGCGTTCGAAAGAACGGCCAAGACCATCCAGCCCGACGCCAAGATGGACAACGCCCCCATGCTGCGCGGGCGCATCGTCGAACTCAAAGGCGTGCCCGTCCACGAGGCCGAGGTCTCGCCCGATACACGCTGGGTGATCTCCGGCGACCGCGGCCTGACCTATACGGACAGCGTGCCAGGTGCATCCGAGGTCGAGGAAGGCGAGTGGTGGCCCAAGGGCTATGACGGACCGCCGCTCGTGTCCTTCGACGGCGAACTCGCGCGCGGCCTCGGCCTCGAGCTCGGAGACATGGTGACCGTCAACATTCTCGGCCGCAACGTGGAAGCCAAGATCGCCTCCATGCGCAAGATCGACTGGGAATCGCTCGCCATCAATTTCGTCATGGTGTTCTCGCCGAACACGCTGCAAGGCGCACCGCACCGGTTGGTCACCACGCTCGAGCTGCCGAAGGGCTCTGCTCCGGAGACGGAAGCGAAGATCATCCAGGGCCTGGCCGAACGCTTCCCGCTGGTGACGGCCATCAAGATCGGCGACATCGTCGACGCGGCAAAGTCGATGCTGGCGAAGCTCATGGCCGCGATCAGCGCCACGGCGGGATTCACCTTGCTGATCGGCGCCGCAGTGCTCGCGGGCGCCGTCTCCGCCGGCCAGCAGCGCCGGACCTATCTCGCCGTGCTCTACAAAACGCTCGGCGCCACGCGGCGGCAGATCCTCGGAGCCGAACTCATCGAATTCGGCCTGCTCGGAGTGGCCACCGCCGTTCTCGCCGTCATCATCGCGACGGTGACGGCCTGGGCCCTGTGCACCTTCGCATTCGACATCACCTTCGTCTTCGATCCGTGGGCAGCCATTGGAACCATCGGGCTCGCCCTCGCCTTGGTCTTGTCGGTAGGGGCGATCACGACCTGGCGCGTGCTCTCTGTGAAGGCGGCTCCCTATCTGCGGGCCGAGTAGAACGGCGACATGATCGGAAAACGGCGGTAAACTGATAGAAGTTTCCGATTACCCGGTCACGATCCCATCATCTTGCGGAAATAGCCTGAAACCCCCATATTTCAGGCAAATGCGGCGTTGGCCGCGACGAACTACGACCAACGAAACCACGGAACAAAGGACCCAATTTCATGGCGGAACTCGACAGACGTTATGAGCAGACGATCGGACGCGCCGATACCGGCGTGATGGATCAGGGGCTGCGCGCCTACATGCTCCGCGTCTACAACTACATGGCCTCCGGCGTGGCCATCACCGGCGTGGTCGCTTATGCGGTCTACGCGATGTCGGTGGTGACGGGCGCGGACGGCTCCATCACGGGGCTCACCTCGTTCGGCAATCTCATGTTTGCCAGCGCCTTCAAGTGGGTTGTGATCTTCGCGCCGCTGGCGATGGTGTTCTTCCTGTCCTTCAAGATCCAAACCTTGAGCGTCGGCACGGCGCAGATGCTGTTCTGGCTCTTCGCGGCGCTCATGGGCGCTTCGATCTCGTCGATCTTCCTCGTCTTCGCGGGCGAGAGCATCGCGCGGGTGTTCTTCATCACGGCCGCCGCCTTCGGCGCGCTGTCCCTGTGGGGCTACACCACCAAGAAGGACATCTCCGGCTGGGGCTCCTTCCTGTTCATGGGCCTGATCGGCATCATCATCGCATCGCTCGTGAACCTGTTCGTCGGCTCGACGGCCCTGCAGTTCGCGGTGTCCGTGATCGGTGTGCTGGTGTTCGCCGGCCTCACCGCCTACGACACCCAGCAGATCAAGGAGATGTACAGCGTTCAGGATGACGGGACCGTCGCCGGCAAGAAGGCTGTGATGGGCGCCCTTCGGCTCTATCTCGACTTCATCAACCTGTTCATGATGCTGCTGCAGCTCTTCGGGTCGAGCCGCAACTAGGTTGCACCGAAGCGATCAAAAACGCGCTGCATCACGCAGAGACACGAGGCCCCGGCGACCCCGCCGGGGCCTTTTTCGTCGCAAAATCAGGGGTTGCAGGATTGCGCGGCCACAGATGGCCGAAGCCTTGAAAATCCGCCAATCGTCGCCAGATTCTGAATTCGCGGCGGGCATCCCTCCCCGGCGCGAGGTTCCCCCCGTACGGAACCGGAGAAGCCCCGAGTCCCCCCGTCTCCGGGGCTTCTCTATTGTCCGCTGATAGAGATTAGGCGGCGGGACCGCTTCAGGTCTTCACCACCCGCAAACCCTTGTCCAGAGCCCGCAAAACGCGGCTCAGATCGTGGCCACGCTTGAGGATCAGCCCGGTGGCGGCGACCACGCTATAAGCGCCCTGGCGGCGTGCGAGCTTCGGGGTCTTTTCGATGCGGTAGAGCGGCATTTCCGAGGAGCGCCGGAAGATTGAGAAAACGGCTTTCTCCTTGAGCATGTCGATGGCGTAGTCGCGCCACTCGCCGCTCGCCACCATTCTTCCATAGACACTGAGAATTTGGCTGAGTTCCGCACGATCGAAGGCAATACCCTCGCGCCGCGCCGCCACCTCTGCTCCGTATGATTCGCCGCCGGCCACACGTGCCAGCGGCAAGACTATCGGCTCCGTTTCGCTCAACACGCGCCTCCTGTGACGGAACCGTCATGATGACCGTGCGGCAGGTGAATATCAAGCGACTCCCACACGTCCGGAGCACGCCCTACCTGTAACAAAACGTAACAGAAATCACAGTTCCGCCCCGTTTCAGTCAACGGCACGCCCTAGAGATTCTTAGGATAGCGAGAGTTGCCTTATGGCCCGGTCCTAGTCGAGGGATCTCGGAATATCAGCCCCCCAGCCCCCCGGGGTCTTTCGCGGGGGCCGGGCCGTTGTTTTCAGTGGCACTACAAAGGGCCGGCAAACGCCGGTCCTTTGTTTTTGGGGCCAAGCAAACCTGAGAACTTATTCGGGTTTCGGCTCGAACATCGCGGCGCCGAGGATGGGGCCCGCGCCTTCCACCTGCAGCAGCGAGACGAGGCAATCGCCGCCGATGCCGTGCAGATCCTTCAGCGGCAAGCGCAGTGTCGTCGGCTCGCCCTTCCACATCCCAACCGGCATCAATTCGCGAACGGGATGCGAGTACGTGATCGTCTCACCGCGGTTTTCGCCGCGCGTGATCTTCACCGTCTCCTTGTCCTTCGCGACGGCCAGCCAGACGGTCGCCTGACGCATATCAGAATTCTCGGGCGCGCTGCCAATGTCGACCAACAGGCTGTCGCCCTCCGCGCGCATCGACATCGGCACCTTCACATCCTTCAGCCGCCGCTCGGCGGTTCGAATGGCCATCTCAATGGCCGCTTCGTTGGCGCCGTTCACATGGTCGATGCCGTCGACTACCATTTGCGGCGTGTACACCTTGCCGTCGCCGCGGGCCATCGCATAGTCGCGCTGACGGTCACTGTTCTCGGGGCTCGAGAGCGTGTCGTGCCAGCCGAGGTAATTCCAGTAGTCCACGGCGAACGAGAGCGTGATCACGCCGGGCTTCTTCCGCAACTCATCGAACAAGGCGTCGGCGGGCGGGCAGGACGAGCAGCCCTGACTGGTGAAGAGTTCCAGCAGAATTGGCGTGTCGTCCGCGGCGTCGGTCGCACTGGCCGCGCCCGTATCTTCCGTGTGTCCGACGGAGGCGGCTGCTCCTAAGCCCAAGATCGCGAACGCCAACGCGCCGCTAAACCGCAACAGGGATGTTCTGGAAATGGCAATTCTCATGGCTGACAGCATGCCGGAATCCAGTTTGATTTTCTGGCAAAATCAGATCGCGCGCAGTCACAACTCGGTGACCTCATTCCGCGGAATTACCGGGAATTAAGGCACCGAATTGTGTTCGCGTATACGCGTCTTCCAGGCTGGGGCACAAGTGCCTTACGCCGCCTCTTTCACAAGACCGCGCAGCACGTAGTGCAGGATGCCCCCGTTACGGAAGTAGTCCAGCTCGTCATACGTATCGATCCGGACCAGCAACGGAACGGTTCGCGTCTTGCCGTCCGGATAGGTGATGGCGGCCTCGACGATCTGGCCCGGCTGAACGTCCGCGAGCCCCTTGAGCGTTACGGTCTCGTTGCCGACGAGACCCAGCGTCTCCCAGGACGCATTGTCCGTGAACGTCAGCGGCAGTACGCCCATGCCGATCAGGTTCGAGCGGTGGATCCGTTCGAAGCTCATGGCAATGACGGCGCGTACGCCCAAGAGGCGCGTGCCCTTGGCGGCCCAGTCGCGTGAGGATCCCGTGCCGTACTCCTTGCCGGCAAACACCACCAACGGCACGTTCTCGGCCTTGTAGCGCATCGCCGCGTCGTACATGGCAAGGCGCTCCCCGGACGGGTAGTGCACGGTGACGCCACCCTCGACCCCGGGGACCATCTGGTTCTTGATGCGCGTGTTGGCGAACGTGCCGCGCATCATCACCTCATGATTGCCTCGCCGCGAGCCGTAGGAGTTGAAGTCCGCCGGAGCGACGCCGTGTTGGGTCAGATAACGGCCGGCAGGGCTGTCCGCCTTGATCGCGCCCGCGGGCGAGATGTGGTCGGTCGTGATCGAGTCCAGGAACAGGCCGAGCACGCGCGCGTCCTCGATATCCGTCAGCGGCGCGGGGTTCATGGTCATGTCGGCGAAGTACGGCGGCTCCTGCACATAGGTCGATGACGTGTCCCACTGATACGTGAGTCCGCCCTCGACGGCGATGGCCTGCCATTCCGGATCGCCCTTGAACACGTCGCCGTAGCGCTCTTTGAACATGGACTTCTTGACCGCCTTGCGCACGAGCTTCGCAATCTCCTTGGACGACGGCCAGATGTCCTTGAGATAGACCGGCTTGCCGTCCTTGCCCGTGCCGATCGGCTCCGTCGTCAGATCGATCGTGACCGACCCCGCCAGGGCGTAGGCAACCACGAGCGGCGGCGAGGCGAGATAGTTCGCCCGCACGTCGTTGTTCACGCGGCCTTCGAAGTTGCGGTTGCCCGAGAGCACCGAGGCGACGGCAAGACCGTTCTCGTGGATCGTGCGGGAGATCTCTTCGGGCAACGGTCCGGAATTGCCGATGCACGTGGTGCAGCCATAGCCGACGAGATTGAAGCCCAGCGCGTCGAGATCCTTCTGCAGTCCCGCCTGTTCCAGATAGTCGGTGACCACCTGGGATCCCGGCGCGAGCGAGGTCTTCACCCAGGGCTTCACGGTGAGCCCCTTCTCGACCGCGTTGCGCGCCAGCACGCCGGCACCCACCATCACGTAAGGATTGGACGTGTTCGTGCAGGACGTGATCGCGGCGATGACCACGTCGCCATGTCCGAGGTCGTAGTTCTTCCCTTCCACCGGCGCGCGCTTGTCGGCCTCGGCGCCCTTGCCGTACTCCTGATCGAGGACCTTGGAGAACGCCGGCGCGGCGTTGGTGAGCGCCACACGATCCTGCGGACGTTTCGGGCCTGCGATGGAAGGCACGACGTCGGACAGCGTCAGTGACAGCGTGTCGGTGAACACGGGATCGTCCGTGTCCTCCTTGCGGTACATGCCTTGCGCCTTGGCGTAGGCCTTCACCAGCTCCACGCGGGAGTCCTTGCGCGCAGTGGCTTCCAAATACGCCAGGGCTTCCTTGTCGACGGGGAAGAAGCCGCAGGTCGCACCGTATTCCGGTGCCATGTTGGCGATGGTCGCGCGGTCTTCGAGCGGCAGATTGTCGAGGCCGGAGCCATAGAATTCGACGAACTTTCCGACCACGCCCTTTTCACGCAGCATCTCGACCACGGTGAGCACGAGATCGGTGGCGGTCACGCCTTCCTTGAGCTCGCCCTTGAGCTCGAAGCCGATCACCTCGGGAAGCAGCATGGAGATCGGCTGGCCGAGCATGGCCGCTTCCGCCTCGATACCGCCGACGCCCCAGCCGAGCACCGCCAGCCCATTGACCATGGTGGTGTGGGAGTCGGTGCCGACGAGCGTATCCGGGTAGGCGACCGTCTTGCCGTTCTCTTCCTTGGTCCACACCGTCTGGGCCAGATATTCGAGATTGACCTGATGGCAGATGCCGGTGCCGGGCGGCACGACGCGGAAATTGTCGAACGCGCCAGCGCCCCAGCGCAGAAACGCGTAGCGCTCGCCGTTGCGCTCATATTCCTTGTCGACGTTGAACTTGAAAGAGGCGCCGGACCCGAAAGCGTCGACCATCACGGAATGGTCGATCACGAGATCGACGGGCGCCAGCGGATTGATCTTCTTGGAATCGCCGCCGAGCTTGGTGACCGCATCGCGCATGGCCGCGAGGTCGACGACCGCGGGCACGCCGGTGAAGTCCTGCATCAGCACGCGCGCGGGCCGGAAGGCAATCTCGCGGTCGCTGCGCTTGTTCTGAACCCATTCGGCCAGGGCGCGGATGTCGTCCGAGGTGACCGTGCGCCCATCTTCGTGCCGCAGGAGATTTTCAAGCAGCACCTTCAAGGAGAAGGGCAGCTTGCCGACGCCGTGGAGTCCCTCCTTCTCCGCGACCTTCAGATCAAAATACTCGTACTCGTGCTTACCGACCTTCAGAGTGCGCCGGCACTTGAAGCTGTCGAGCGAGGTCAAAACAGCCGATGTCAATGAAATCTCCTTTACGAGCCCAGATGATGGGCAAGTCCCAGCAAATATGTGCGCCTCGGCCAACTGAATGCAAAGACGCAGCCAATTGCGTCTAGCCGCAGCGCCAAGAGGGCTCAAACCAGCCCTTGCGCCCACGATTGGGGCGATTTCCCAGCCGGTGGCGCGTCTTGGCCTTTGGTTACACGCTTTTCCGCAACTATAAAGACCCTTGCAACGACCAGACAATGACGCGAAGAGACGCGCTTTCCATCGCCGCGGCGATCTAACCTGCCGAAATTTTGCGCAACCAGGCTGCAGACCGTTTCATGAGCATCCCCTTCTCCGTAACCCTCAAGGCGCATGACGTCGCCTGCGACCGAGGCGGGCGGCGCCTGTTCGAAGGGCTGTCCTTCGACCTGGCGCCCGGTGACGCTCTCCTGGTGCAGGGTCCCAACGGCACGGGCAAGACCAGCCTCATGCGCCAGATCGCGGGCCTGCTGCCGCTCGCGGACGGAGAGATCACGGCGGCGAGCGCCGAGGCCGATGTGCCGGCGGCCGAGCTTTGCCACTATGTGGGACACCTGAACGGGGTCAAAGCCAGCCTGAGCGTGCGGGAAAATCTGGCCTTCTGGACGAGCTTTCTCGAAAGTGACGCCGCACGGGGCGAATTCGAACAGGGCGATGTGGATGCCGCGCTCGATGTCTTCGGGCTGACGCCAATCGCCGATATCGCTGCCGGATTTCTCTCCGCCGGCCAGAAGAGAAAGCTCGCGCTCTCGCGGCTGTTCGCCTGTCCGCGCCCGATCTGGCTGCTCGACGAACCGTCGGTTTCCCTCGACACCGCGTCCGTCGCACGCCTCGGCAAGGCCATCGAGGCGCATGGGCAAGCGGGCGGCATCGCCATCGTCTCGACCCATGTCCCGCTGGGCGGCGCCTTCACCCATACGCTCGATCTGCAATGCCCGGATCCTGACGAGGCCCCTGCCAAGGAACTTGCAACGTGAAGGCCGCGCTCGCTCTCCTTCGGCGCGACATCGCGCTCGCCTTCCGCGAAGGGGGTGCCATCGGCGTGGCGCTCGGCTTCTATCTGGTGGTCGTGGCCATTGCCCCATTCGGCCTCGGGCCGGACATGAACCTCCTCGCGCGCGTGGCGCCCGGGCTGTTGTGGATCGCTCTTCTGCTAGCGGCGCTCCTCTCCGCAGACCGTATCTTCCATAATGACTACGAGGACGGGTCCCTTGACGTGCTGGCCATGGGGCCGCTCCCGCTCGCCGCGGTGGCCGCATCGAAGTCGCTCGCCCACTGGGTGACGACATGCGTCCCCCTCGCCCTGCTCGCGCCGGTCCTGGGGCTGCTCCTCAACTTCCCGATCGACGCGATCCCGATCCTGGTGCTCGCCATGCTCGTCGGCACGCCTGCGGTCAGCTTCATTGCCGGGATCGGCGCCAGCCTCACGCTGGGCCTACGGCGCAGCGGGCTCCTGCTCGCCCTCCTCGTGCTGCCGCTCTATGTGCCCGTGCTCATTTTCGGCGTGTCCACCATCTCCGCCGCGGTCACGGGCCCCGGATCGCCCTGGCCGCCCTTCCTGATGCTCTGCGCGATCAGCCTCGCCAGCATGGTTCTCGCACCGCTCGCGGCGGCCGCGGCCCTGCGCAACAGCTTCCGCTAGGGCAGCAATCGGCCATGTTTTCGGCACACCTTTCCGTTTTTTCATCGCGCTTCTGCTTTGCGCTTTCCGGCCAAAGCCACTAGATCAGCAACGATGACATTCTCACTGACCAATCTCGCCAATCCGTCGCGCTTCTTGACCTTTGCAGGCGCCGTGATTCCCTGGCTCGCCGCGCTGACGGTGATTTTGCTCGGGATCGGCCTGTACCAAGCGTTCTTCGTGGCGCCGACCGACTACCAGCAAGGCGAGACCGTCCGGATCATGTACATCCACGTGCCCGCCGCCTGGGTCGGCATGGGCTGCTACGCGGTGATCGCCATCGCGGCGCTCGGAACCCTGATCTGGCGTCACCCACTGGCCGACGTGGCGGCGAAGGCCGCAGCGCCTATCGGCGCCACCTTCACCTTCGTGATCCTGGTGACCGGCTCGCTCTGGGGCAAACCCATGTGGGGCACCTATTGGGTCTGGGACGCGCGGCTGACATCGCTGCTCGTGCTGTTTCTGCTGTATCTCGGCCTGATCGCTCTGTGGCAGTCGATCGAGGACCCGGGACGGGCCGGACGCGCGGCCGCCATCCTGGCGCTGGTCGGAGCCGTCAACCTGCCCATTATCAAATTCTCGGTCGACTGGTGGAACACGCTGCATCAGCCCGCGAGCGTGTTCCGCGCCGGCGGCCCGACCATCGATCCCGCGCTCCTCACGCCGCTCTTCGTGATGGGAGGCGCGTTCCTCGCGCTCTTCGTGCTGCTGCACCTCATCGCCATGCGCGCTGAAATTCTGCGGCGCCGGGTGCGCGTCCTGCAACAGACCCAAGTCGCGCAAGCGGCCTTGTCGTAGACGAGGACCCATCCATGCTCGGTCTCGGACCTCATGCCAGCTTCATCATCGGCGCCTACGCGGTGGCGTTGGTCGCGTTGGGCGCGCTCACGATCGCGATCATCGCCGACGACCGCAAACAGCGCCGCCTCTTGGCCGACCTCGAGCGTCAAGGCATTACCCGCCGATCGGCCGCAAGGCCAAGGCCTGCCGCAACGCCGACCGTGACACGCACGGCCCCGTCGGATGCGAAGGGGGCCACGTGACCGACCCTCAAAGCTCCGACGGAAAAGAAGCAGCGGCGACGCAAGCGACGCCAAAGCGCCGGTTCGGCGTTCTCCTGCCATTCGTCATCTTCGCCGCCATTGCCGGCCTGTTCCTCGTCGCGCTGAATTCAGGCGATCCATCGAACCTGCCGTCGGCGCTGATCGGCAAGCCCGTGCCGCAGTTCGACCTGCCACCGCTGGAGGCAGCCGATGCAGCGCCCGGTTCGGCCAATGACGTGACATCTGCGGCGCTTGGCAAGGGTAAGCCTGCCGTCATCCATTTCTTTGCATCCTGGTGCGGGCCGTGCCGGGAGGAACATCCGGATGTAATGGCGCTTGCCGAAGCGTTGCGCGCGCAAGATCCGGACATTCAGTTCTACGGCATCAACTACAAGGACGACGCGACCGCCGCCCGCCGGTTCCTCGGCGGCTACGGCGATCCGTACACGCGCATCGGGGTCGACCGCTCCGGACGGACGGCCATCGACTTCGGCGTCTACGGCGTTCCGGAGATCTACGTGATTTCTGGCGACGGAACGGTTGCGCTCCGCCATGCAGGACCGCTGACCCGAGACGTCGTCGAGGCAAAAATCCTGCCGCTCATCCGAAATGGCGCGGCGTCCGCGCAGGCAGGTCAACGGCCGAGTGAAGACGAGCCGTCAGGCTAGGCGTCGTCTCCCGCGGCCACGATCATGGCCAGCGTCTGCAGAAACTCGTTCCGTTTCGTCGCGCTGAGTCCGGCCAGAAGCCGCGAGTCGGCCGTGCTTGCAGCAGGCTTCGCCTTGGTCAGCGCTTTCGTGCCTTTTGCGCTCAGCTTGATCGCGTAGGCCCGGCCATCCTCCTTGGCGCGCTTGCGCTGAATGAGGCCGCGCCCAAGCAGCCGGGCGACGATGTCGGCCAGGGTAGAGCGATCGATGCCGGTGCGCGCGACGAGTTCCGCCTGCGGCAAACCCTCTTCCTGCGAGACCGCGGTGAGGACCGCGTACTGCCGAGGCGTGAGGCCGCTCTTCTTCGCCTCTTCGGCAAAGATGTCCGCCGCCCGCTGACCCGCGCGGTGCAACAGATGCGTCGCGGAGCTCTCGAGCGGATTCTTAGATTTCGTCGTCATATGGACGTTCCCCGTATCAGACGGCGCCCTATCCGAAGTCCACTGACCTCGGAGCTTCCGGCACCTAATGTTATAACACGCAAGCACACACCCGGTTGCACCATGCGGCAACGGGACATGCTGTCACCCCGTAACAAACCTCAGAGTACGTTTCTTACAAGAGACAAGCCGCACACTGAGCGCCTCATATCGGCACCGCGTGCGCATCCTGCAAGAGCCAACTCGGTTGGATCCGCGCGAAATGCGCCGTCTCAATGCTGTTGCGAGTTCTCTTCCACGCCATAGCGCTGCATCAGCGGCACTTGTGACATGGCAAACAGGAATGTGATCGGGAGAAATCCGAAGGCTTTGAAACTTACCCATGTGTCGGTCGAGAAACTGCGCCACACAAATTCATTGAGCACAGCCATGGCTACGAAGAATATCGCCCACCGTATTGTCAGTTTACGCCAACCTTCCTGCGTCAGATTGAATACGGGACCAAATAATAGGGCGAGCACGGGCTTCCGTGCGAACAAGCCGCCGATCAGCAGTATGGCGAACATCGTATAGACGATGGTCGGCTTGAGTTTGATGAACGTGTCGTCGTGCATGTAAAGCGTCAAACCGCCGAAGGCGAGAACCAGACCCGCACTGACGACCGGCATCACCGGAATCTTCCGGTACAGCCACCAGGCAAGGCCGAGAGAGATGATCGTCGCGACCATGAACGCCGCGGTGCCGGCAAAAATGCCGTAAGCCGCGTTCACACCGAAAAAGACAAGCAGCGGTCCAAGCTCGATCAGGAGCTTTCCGGCGACGGATTGCTCCGACTCCTTGCCCTTCTTGATCTCGGTCTTCGGTCCCGGCTCCGTCGTGGCCTCAGGCGGCTGCGTCATTCTCTTGGTCTGCTCCTGCAATTGCGCGCGCATAGTCATGCGCATCGAACGGCTCGAAATCTTCAATACCCTCGCCGACACCGATGGCATTTATGGGGAGACCGAACTTCTCCGCGATCGCCACGACTATGCCGCCGCGCGCCGAACCGTCGAGTTTGGTCACGACGAGATTGGTGACGCCTGCGATCTCACGAAACGTCTGCACCTGGCTCAATGCATTCTGTCCGGTGGTGGCGTCCAGCACGAGCAGGACCGTGTGCGGCGCGTCCGCATCGAACTTCTTCAACACGCGAACGACCTTCGCAAGTTCGGCCATGAGGTCGCCCTTGTTGTGCAAGCGCCCCGCCGTGTCGATGAGCAGGACGTCCGTACTATTTTCCTTGGCTCGCTCGAGTGCTTCGAACGCGACACCGGCCGGGTCGGCGCCCACATCCCGTGCAACCACTTCGGCACCAACACGACCGCCCCAGATCTTCAGCTGATCGATGGCGGCCGCACGGAACGTATCCCCTGCTGCGAGCAGAACGGTCTTGCCGCTTTGCACGAACTGATGGGCGAGCTTGCCGATCGTGGTCGTCTTGCCGGTTCCGTTGACGCCGACCACGAGGATCACGTGCGGCTTGGCATCGGCATCGAGTTCGAGCGGCTTCGCGACCGGCTCCAGAACTTGCGCGACTTCCTCCGCCAGAACGGCACGCACGTCGTCCGCGGTGATATTCTTGTCGTGGCGCCCGGTCGACAGGCGATCGCGTATGCGATCGGCCATGGCGAAACCGAGATCGGCCTTGAGCAGAACTTCCTCGAGCTCGTCGAGCGTTTCTTCATCGAGCTTTCGCTTGGTGAGGACGCCGGTGAGGTTTTCGCCCAGCGCGCTGGACGTGCGCGATACGCCCGCCTTGAGCCGCGCAAACCATCCCTTCTTCTCTTCGGGCTTCTCCTCGCCGCTCACCGCAGCGCCTCCGCAAGCCATGCGGCGCCGTCATCGCCCGCGACCACGCAGTCGACCAGCGCGCCGGCGCTCGCCGTGCAAGGATCGACGCGGACAGGCGTGAAGTCGGGAGAGCGACCCTGATGCTCCGTCTCCATGAGCACTTGGATGCGGCGCCCCTTCGCGCCTTCGAGATGGGATTGCAGGGCGGCGGCACCCTTCTCCCGCAAGGCCCGCGCCCGCTCGGCGATAACCTTGCCGTGGACCTGGGGCATGCGCGCGGCGGGTGTGCCCTCGCGCGGCGAGAACGGGAAGACATGCAGAAAGGTCAGGCCACAATCGTCCACCAGCGCGAGCGAGTTCTGGAACATGTCGGCGGTTTCGGTGGGGAACCCGGCGATGATGTCGGCGCCGAACACGATATCGGGACGCACGCGTCGCATAGCTTCGCAAAACGCAACGGAGTCGGCCCGCGCGTGGCGCCGCTTCATCCGCTTCAGGGTGAGGTCGTCGCCCGCCTGCAAGGACAAGTGCAGATGGGGCATGAGCCGCTCTTCCTCGGCGATGGCCGCAATGAGATCCGGATCCGCTTCGACGGAATCGATCGACGAGAGCCGAAGACGCGGCAGCTCCGGCACAAGCTTGAGCACGGTCCGCACAAGCTTGCCCAGCGTCATCGCGCCCGGCAGTTCTTTGCCGTAGGCCGTCATGTCTACACCGGTCAGCACGATTTCCTGATAGCCGTTCTCGACGAGGCGGCGAACTTGCGCCACCACTTCGCCCGCGGGCACCGACCGCGACGGCCCGCGTCCATAAGGGATGATGCAGAACGTGCAGCGATGATCGCAGCCGTTCTGGATCTGCACATAGGCGCGCGCACGGCCGCCAAAGCCCTCGATCAGATGTCCGGCCGTCTCCGTGACCGACATGATGTCGTTCACCGAGACCTTTTCCGTATCGTCCGTGCCGAGACCGACGAGGCCGAGGGACCGGTACGTCCGCGCCTCGAGCTTTTCCTGATTGCCGATGACGCGATCCACCTCGTCCATCTGCGCGAACTGATCCGGATCGATCTGGGCGGCGCAGCCGGTGACCACGATCTTGGCATCCGGGCGCTCTCGACGCGCCTTGCGGATCGCCTGGCGCGCTTGGCGGACGGCCTCGCCGGTCACCGCGCACGTGTTGACGATCACCGCGTCGGCAATGCCGGCGGCGTTCGCGTGCTCGCGCATGACTTCGGACTCGTAAGAATTGAGCCTGCAGCCAAAGGTGATGATGTCCAGATCCGACATGTGGCGGCTTCTAACAGAATTCATCCAATGTGTCAGACACCTTAAGTGTCTCAGACGCCTTGCGCTTCTGAGCCAAGCAGCGCTGGCGGCAAGGTACCCTCGAAATCCAGGGCGTAGGGGCCCGTCATCAACACATGACCGTCGCCCTCGCGCCACTCGATCACGAGATCGCCGCCCGGCAGCGACACGGTGACCTTGCGGTCGGTCAGGCCGCGCCGGACCGCCGCCACGGCGGACGCACAGGCCGCGGTACCGCAGGCGCGGGTAAGGCCCGCGCCCCGTTCCCAGGTGCGAAGGCGGATATGGCCCTCGTCAACAATTTGCGCGACCGAAATATTGGCGCGCTCGGGAAACCGCGGATGGTGCTCCAGCATCGGCCCGATCCGGCCGAGATCGATCGTCTCGACGTCGTCGACGAAGAAGATCGCATGCGGATTGCCCATGCTGACGACGCCCGGCGAATGCAGCACCGGCGCATCGATCGGCCCGGCCTGAAGTTCGATACAACTCGTGTCGTGGAACTCCTCGGCCAGCGGGATCTCGTCCCAGGCAAGGCGCGGCTCGCCCATGTCGATGGTGACGAGACCGTCCGCGCCCGCATAGGCGCCGAGCACCTGATCCTCGGTTTCGATGGTCACCGAAGGGCGTCCCAGCTCACCGGCTACGACGCCCGCCACGCAGCGTGCGGCGTTGCCGCAGGCGGCCACCTCGCCCCCATCGGCGTTCCAGATGCGCATGAACACGTCGGCCTCTGAAGACGGGTCGAGCGTGATCAACTGATCGCAGCCGATGCCCGCCGCACGGTCCGCGATCGCGCGCACTGCATCGGCCGGCAAGGCAAGTTCGTCCGTTCGGCGATCGATCACGACAAAGTCGTTCCCGAGACCGTTCATCTTGCGAAAGCTATGCGTCGTGGCGCTCATCGTTTCTAATCCAAAGGCTTCGGCTCTCTATAACGCCGTCCCCGGCAGCGCCGCCAGCCCTGCTCGCGACTAGGCCCGTTCAACGGGCCGGAGCGCCAGAAAGGCGACCAGAGCGGCCGCGGCAAATCCGGCGCCTGTCAGGAACGTGGCTTCCGGCGAGACGGCATCCCAGAGGATCCCCGCGACCAGGCTCGCCACCAGCGTGGCGACCCCGACCGTGAGGCCGAAGACCCCGAAAGCGGTGCCGCGCAGCTTGGCGGGCGCCGCATGGGCCACCAGCGCCGAGAGCACGCCCTGTGTCAGTCCCAAATGGAGACCCCAGAGGCCGATCGCAAGGAACACGGCCACGAGGCCCGAGCCGAAAGCCAGCAGCAGGTCCGCGGCGATCAGCGCAGCCAGCCCCGCCAGCAGCGGCGGCCGCGCCCCGACCTGGTCCTGAAGGCGCCCCGCCGGATAGGCGGCGAGCGCGAAGACGATGCTCATCACCGCGATGACAGCCGGCGCCAGCGCCAAAGGCAAGCCCTCGCCATAGGCCCGGATCACCAGGAAGGCCTCGCTGAACCGGGCCAGGGTGAACACGGCGCCCGCGCCAACCACGAACCAGTAGAACCGCCCGAGCCCGCTTAAGTCGCGCAGCTTGATGGGGACGCGTTTGGCGCTGTCCGCCGACACGTGCTGCGGGCCAGGGTCCCGGACGAAGATCAGGAGGATCGCGACGGAGATCACGGCGGGGATGACGGCGAACCACAGCACGGTGCGGATATCGTCGTTGAACAGCGCCATGAGCCCGATCGCCAGCAGCGGCCCGAGCGTCGCGCCGACCGTGTCGAGCGATTGCCGCAGGCCGAAGGCCGCGCCCCGCTGCGCGGGCGGCGTCACGTCGGCGACCAGCGCATCGCGCGGGGCTCCGCGAATGCCCTTGCCGATCCGGTCCACGAGGCGCGCGAACGCCACCAGCGCGACTGTGCTCGCCAAGGGAAACAGCGGCTTGGTCACCGCGGCGAGGCCGTAGCCCGCCACCGCCAGGGCTTTGCGGCGCCGAAGCGTGTCGGAGAGCCAACCCGAGAAGACCTTCACGATCTGGGCGGCTGCCTCGGCAATCCCCTCCACGAGGCCGAGGACGGCGGCACTCGCCCCGAGATTCACGACCAGGAACAGGGGCAGCAACCCGTGGATCAGCTCCGAGGACACATCCATGAAGAGGGATGTAAAGCCCAGCGCCCAGACCGTCGGCGGAAGCGCCTTGCGGGTTGTCGTCGTTGCGCGCACCGGACCTTGGCCTTCGTCGGATCGGGGGTTTCAAGCGTTGCGGTGGGGGCACTTCTATGGCGTTGTGTCAGTCACTGCACCTTCTTTTCAAAAGACGGAGGCAAATAAGAAATGCTGGGCATTCCGAAACACGATCCCGTTCATGCGCTCGTTCCCCATACGCTCGAAGAGCCGATAACGGGGGCCGAGGCCGGCCCCCTTGCCGGACGCAGCTTCATGGTGAAGGACCTCTTTGCCATCGCAGGCCGCAAGACCGGGAACGGCAACCCTGAATTCTACGCCGCCGCGTCGCCTGCCCCTGCGACGGCGCCGGCCGTAGCGACGCTCCTGGATTCCGGCGCCATGCTGACCGGCATCACCATTTGCGACGAGTTCTTCTACAGCGTGCTCGGGACCAACGCCCATTACGGCCAGCCCGTGAATCCGCGCGCGGGCCGCTATGTGACGGGCGGTTCCTCCTGCGGCTCGGCCGCCGCCGTGGCCGCTCAGATGTGCGATTTCGCGCTCGGCTCCGACACGGGTGGCTCGATCCGCGTCCCGGCGTCGTTCTGCGGGCTCTTCGGGCTCCGTCCGACCCACGGCCGTATCGACATGAACGGCGTGACGCCCATGGCCCCGAGCTTCGACACCGTGGGTGTCTTGGCGGCGGATGCGGAGCTGTTCCGGACCGTCTCCCGCCTCCTGCTGCAGGGTGACGGCCGCGAGACCCCGATCGAGCGGCTCATCCTCGCGACAGACATTGTCTCCGAATGCGAGGCGAGCGTGGACCAGCTTGTCTGGCGCACCCTCGATACGCTGGCGCCCGCGCTGCCGGACGTCCAGCACGCCGAAATTGCCGGGGAGACCATCGTTTCCTGGCGAGCGGCCTTCGCGACAATCCAAGGCTTCGAGATCCAGTCGACCCTCCTGCCCTTCGTGAGGGACAACAACGTGGAGCTCGGGCCCGGGATCAAGGAGCGCTTCGAGATCGCCGCCGGCATCAGCCCGGAGGATGCCGAGGACGCGCGGCAGGTTCGCCAGACCGTGGCCGCCCATCTCAAGACTATCCTCCAGCCCGGAACGGCGATCGTCCTGCCGACCACGCCGACCCAGCCGCCAGAGCGCAACATTCCCGACGGCGCCTCGTTTGCGGAGTACCGCACACGCACCCTGCAGAATACCTGCATGGCCGGCCTTGCCGGGTTGCCGCAGATCTCGGTCCCCGTGGGCGAAGCGGCCGGCTGCCCGGCCGGGCTGTCCTTCATCGGCTGGGAAGGCGGCGATGAAGCTTTGCTGGACTTTGCAGTCGGGCTGTCCGACTTGCTCTGACGAACGCCCCAACAGGAAGCCCGCAGGAACCGCCGCCCCAATGTCCGCGCTCAAACCCTACCTCTATCTTGCCGCCGCAATCGTCTTCGAGGTGATCGGAACCTCTTCCCTGAAGGAATCCGAAGGCTTCACGCGCCTCATACCCAGTCTCGTCACGGCGGCCGCCTATGCGGCCTCGTTCACCCTTTTGGCCTTCACGCTCAAGACCATCCCTGTCGGGCTGGCCTATGCCATTTGGTCAGGCGTGGGCATTGTCCTCATCGCGGCGATCGGCTGGTTCCGTTTCAACCAAACACTGGATACGCCCGCTCTTGTCGGGCTCAGCCTGATCGTCGCCGGTGTCGTCGTCATCAACGCCTTCTCGAAGTCGCTGCCGCATTAGAGCGGGTTCCGGGAGCTTGACTTCCGAGGCGCGCTGACCGACATTCCGCGCGAAATTCATGGCAGCTCGATCCCGAGCCGCCGCCCTTTCCGGGGTCTTGGGCTTTCCAAGATTAGGAAAGGGGGGTCAACACCCGTCAGCGCGATGCGCCCACGGGTGCTTTTTTCGTTGCGCTACCGGGCTCGTAAGTCGCCCTACCGCGCTTCGCGCTACTTGAGGGCTCTGGCCTACTTGAGCGCGTATTTGGTTGCGTTCTTGATCCGCGAGTTGGAGGCGGATGCGAATGGTGTCGATGCTCAATAGCCGGACGCTTGGCCTGGCCGCGGCCCTCGTGCTGACGGGCCTGTCGGTCTCGGCCTTGGCGCAGCAGCCCCAGGTCCCGGTGCTGGCTGGCGGCGAGGAGGACTTCGACGCCTGCGGCTCGCAGGGCGTGGTGCGGGGCCTCGATCCCAACGGCGACGGGTTTCTCGCCGTGCGCGGCGGTCCCGGCTCCAAGCACGGCATGCTGGACAAGATCTACAACGGCATGATCGTCAATCTCTGCGATCAGCGCGGGAGCTGGCTCGGCGTCGTCTATTCGCACGAAACCACGGATTGCGGCGTCGGGACGCCCTGGCCGCGCCGTCAGGCCTATTCCGGCCCGTGCCGCTCCGGCTGGGTCTATCGCAAATTCGTAGCGGACTACGCCGGCTGATGTTCGAGACCCTCTCAGATCGCCTTTCCGGAATTTTCGACAAGCTCACGCGCCGCGGCGCGCTGAGCGAGGCCGATGTCTCCGAAGCCATGCGCGAGGTGCGCCGCGCTCTGATCGAGGCCGACGTCGCACTCGACGTGGTCAAATCGTTCACGGACCGGGTGAGGGCCAAGGCTGTCGGCCAGGACGTGGTGAAGTCCGTCACGCCCGGCCAGATGGTCGTCAAGATCGTCAACGACGAACTCGTCCGCATGCTGGGGTCCGAGGCCCAAGGCATCGATCTCGCGGCCACCCCGCCCGTCGTCATGATGATGGTCGGCCTGCAGGGCTCCGGTAAGACCACCACCACGGCGAAACTCGCCCATCGCCTCACGACCCGCGACAAACAGAAGGTCATGATGGCCTCGCTCGACACGCGCCGCCCGGCGGCGCAGGAGCAGCTTCGCGTGCTCGGTGAGCAGGCCAATGTCGCCACCTTGCCGATCGTCGAGGGCCAGAGCCCGACCGAGATCACCGAGCGCGCCGTCAAGGCGGCCCGGCTCGGCGGCTTCGACGTGCTGCTGCTCGATACGGCCGGCCGCACCCATATCGACGAAGAGCTGATGGCCGAGACGGCCGCGATCGAAAAAATCGCCCAGCCGCACGAGACACTGCTGGTCGCCGATGCGCTCACCGGTCAGGACGCGGTGAACCTCGCCAAGAACTTCGGCGAGCGCGTCGACCTCACCGGCATCGTGTTGACCCGCGTGGACGGTGACGGCCGTGGCGGCGCAGCGCTCTCCATGCGCGCGGTTTCCGGCAAGCCCATCAAACTGATGGGTGTCGGCGAAAAGCTCGACGCGCTCGAAGATTTCCATCCGGACCGCATCGCCGGCCGCATTCTCGGCATGGGCGACGTGGTCGGCCTGGTCGAGAAGGCCATGGAGACCGTCGAGGTCGACAAGGCCCAGAAGATGGCCGAGCGCATGAAGAAGGGTGCGTTCGACCTCAACGATCTCTCCGAACAGCTCGGACAAATGCAGAAGCTCGGCGGCATGGGCGGCGTGCTCTCCATGCTGCCCGGCATCGGCAAGGTGAAGAAGCAGATCGACGCCGCCAATCTCGACGACAGCGTCCTCAAGCGCCAGCAGGCGATCATCAGCTCGATGACGAAGGCCGAGCGCCGGACCCCGAAGCTCCTGAACGCCTCGCGCAAGAAGCGCGTCGCGGCGGGTTCGGGCACGAGCGTGCAGGACATCAACAAGCTCGTGAAAATGCATCGCCAGATGGCCGACATGATGAAGGCCATGGGCAAGAAACGCGGCGGTCTGTCGGCCCTGTTCGGCGGCGGCATGCCGCAAATGCCGGCCGATATGCCCGAGGGCGCAAGCCTGCCCCAGGGCGCGGAATTGCCGGCCAACTTTCCGGGCCTTCCCGGGGGCGGCCTTCCCGGTGGCCTGCCGGGGCTACCGGGCGCAGGCCTGCCGCCAGGGCTTCCAGGACTTCCCGGGCAGCGCAAGAAGAAGCGCTGACCCGATCGCAAATGCCAACATCATATCGACGAACACCTAGGAGTAAGAAATCATGTCACTGAAGATCAGACTGTCGCGGGGCGGTGCCAAGAAGCGCCCGTTTTACCGCATCGTCGTTGCCGACTCGCGCAGCCCGCGCGACGGCCGCTATATCGAGAAGATCGGCACGTTCAACCCGCTGCTGCCGCGCGATTCCGACGACCGCATCAAGCTCGACACCGACCGTGTGAAGCATTGGCTGTCCAACGGCGCCCTGCCGACGGACCGGGTGCTCCGCTTCCTGGACGCCGAAGGCCTGATGAAGCGCGAGCCGCGCAACAATCCGGAGAAGGCCAAGCCCGGCAAGAAGCGCCTCGAGCGCGAGGAAGCCAAGCGCGCCGCCGAAGAGGCAAAAGCCGCCGAAGCCAAGGAAGCCGCAGAGAAGGAAGCTGCCGACGCGGCTGCTGCCGCGGAAGAAGAGGCCGACGAGGAGGCCACCGACGAGGTCGCCGCTGAGGAAGCCAAAGAGGCTTCCGAGTAAGGGCGCATACGCACGTTGGGCGGCGAGGCAAACCTGGTTCTCCTTGGCGAGATCGGCGCGGCACAGGGCCTGAAGGGCGAGGTGCGCGTGCGGTCCTATACGGAAGAGCCGGCGGACATCGCCGCCTACGGGCCCTTGCGCAATGAGGCGGGCACGAAGACGATTGAGATCAGCCGTGTCCGCGTCACGCCCAAGGCGGTGATCGCACGCATCAAGGGTGTGACCACCCGCGAAGCCGCCGAGGCGCTGAACCGCACCAAGCTCTATGTCGCGCGCGATGCCCTGCCAGAAGCGGCCGACGACGAATGGTACGTTGGCGACCTGGTCGGCCTGAAAGCGGTCTCGGCCGAAGGCGGGCCACTCGGCACGGTCGCGGCAATCCACAATTTCGGCGCGGGCGATATTATGGAAGTCGAACGCACCGAAGGCGGCCCTTCTCTGCTCGTTGCCTTCACGGACGACACGGTTCCTGAGATCGACATCGCCGCGGGACGCCTGGTGCTGGTCCCGCCGGAAGAGATCGAGGCGTCAGACGACGGCGACGCTTAGCGTCGTGCGGTACGGGCACGTTACACGGTAGAGTGCTTGCCATGACACCCCGCCCCTCGCCGCAAACAAACAGCCCGGCGCCGAGAAGCCCATCCGATCTGCCGATCCTCAATCGGCTCGGCCCGCTGCGGCGCTTCGCCGAGATCGGCATTGCGGGCTACCCGCGCGAGACCCGCATCCGGCTCGCCATCATCAATGTGATGGCCCTGCTGATCGCCTTTACGTCACTGACCTACGTGGCGACCTATGCGAGCTTCGGGGCCATGAAATACTGGCCACTGATCGCGGCCAATCTCGTGCTTGTCGCCATCGCGCTGCTGGCGCCGCTCGCCCACCGCATCAACGACGTCGCGGCCATGATTCTGATCTGGGTCGCCGAATATGCCGCACTGTTCTTCTTCGTGCGCGAACTCGGTCACAACTCAGGCATCCAGCTGAACTACATCATCGGCGCGGCGGTCGCCTTTGCGATCTGCGGCATTGGGCATATCCGGCTGGTCGTCGCGGCCGTACTGTCCGGCCTCGCGCTCCATCTTGCGGCATGGTTCCTGTACCCGCCTGGCAGCGCGCGCATCGCGGCGGATCCCGCGCTGCTGCACAACCTCTACATCTCCTCCGCCGTCACCACGTTCGGCATCGTGGCGCTGGTGGTGGGCTATGCCCTCAACAAGGCCGACCGTGCCCGGGCCGAGGCCGACCGGCTGCTTGCCAATATCCTTCCCGAACCCGTCATCGACCGACTGAAGTCGGACCCGGCCGAGCGCATCGCCGACGCGGTGCCGGACGCATCGGTCCTGTTCAGCGACGTAGTCGGCTTCACGGCGCTGTCGAAGGAGCTCGGCGCGGCCCGCACCGTCGAGATTCTCGATGGGCTCGTCACCGAGTTCGACCGTCTCGCGGCCGAGCATGGGGTGGAGAAGATCAAGACCATCGGCGATGGGTACATGGCCGTGGCAGGTGTCAGCCGCGCTCAGGAAGATCACTGCCAACGCCTCGCACGGCTGGCGCTCGCCCTGCCGAAAGTGGTGGCGTCCCTGTCGGAGGCCCACGATGTTGAACTGCGCATCCGCATCGGCATTGCCCGGGGCCCGGTCATGGCCGGGGTGATCGGCGCCGACAAATTCTCCTACGATGTCTGGGGCGAGACCGTGAACTACGCGGCGCGGCTGGAATCGCACTCGCTCCCCGGCGAGATTCAGGTCTCGGCGGCAGTCTGTGCCGCCCTTGGCGATAAATTCCTGCTGACCGAACGCGGTCCGGTGTCCATCAAAGGCGTGGGGACGCGCGAAACGTGGTTCCTGATCGAAGAGGCCGGACCGGCCCCCGACGCCAAGGCATGACTTGGAAGACCGTATGACCTGGAAGGCGCCATGACCTGGAAGGCGACTGTGCTCACCCTGTTCCCGGAGATGTTTCCGGGGCCGCTCGGCTTGAGCCTGGCGGGGAAGGCGCTTGCCGAAGGCGTTTGGCACCTCGACGCGATCGATATCCGCGACTTCGCCCATGACAAGCATCGCTCCGTGGACGACACGCCCGCCGGCGGGGGCGCCGGCATGGTGATGCGCGCCGATATTGCCGCGGCCGCCATCGACGCCACGAAAGCCGCGGCCCCGGCGGGCACGCCCGCGATCTACCTGTCGCCACGGGGGACGCCACTCACACAGGCCGGCGTCGAAGTACTCGCCCACGGCCCCGGCGTAATCCTCCTGTGCGGCCGGTTCGAAGGCCTCGACCAGCGCGTGCTCGACGCGCGCGAGATCGAGGAGGTCTCCATCGGCGACTACGTGCTCTCGGGCGGCGACCTCGCCGCCCACGTGGTCATGGACGCCTGCGTGCGCCTGCTCCCCGGCGTTGTGGGCAATGCCGGCACCCACGACGAGGAGAGCTTCGCCTCCGGCCTGCTAGAATACCCCCACTACACTAGGCCGCGGGACTGGGAAGGCCATGCCATTCCCGAGGTGCTTCTCTCCGGCGACCACGAAAAGATCGCGGCTTGGCGCCGCGAACAGGCCGAAGCGCTCACGAAGAAACGCCGTCCCGACCTATGGGACAGGCACCGCAAAGCAAAATCTTGATCGAAGTCAGGGCGTTGCGGGCCTCACGGCCCAAGCTTCCCTCAAAAATATGGAGTTGGGCATGAAATCGATGACATTGCTTGCTGCCGTGGTGGCGCTGGGCCTGCCGGGCGAGATTCAGGCTCAAGATGCCGATATCGCGGCCGGTAAGGCTTACGCGGAAGCCGTCTGTTCCAAATGTCACGCGGTGCTGGCGGGCGAAGATTTGTCGTCCGAGTTCGGGGCCACGCCCTTTCAGGAGGTGGCCGAGACGCCCGGCATGACCGAATATGCCCTGTCAGTCTGGCTTCAGACCTCCCATCCGACCATGCCCGATATCGTTTTGGAGCAGGACGAGATGCGCAACGTCATCGCCTATATCCGGAGCCTCGACCGCCGGCCTTGAGGGCGCGGATTCCGCCCAAAAACAATCGACAAACCCCACATCCTGGGGTAGGAAACCTCCGCTGGCCGCCGGATATATGCCTTGGGCGGCCTGGAACGTCTGGAAATTTCAGTTCCGGACGAAAGACCAATCAAAAAGAATGGCGTTCGTCCATGGGTCGCAAACGGCCCGGCAGGCGCCCGTGAAAGGTATCGAGATGAACATTATTGCCGAGCTCGAAGCAGAGCAGATCACCGAGCGCCGCAACAAGCGCAGCGTGCCGGAATTCGGCCCCGGTGACACCGTCCGCGTCAACGTGAAGGTGGTGGAAGGCGAGCGCAGCCGCGTTCAGGCCTATGAGGGCGTGTGCATCGGCCGCGCCGGTGGCGGCATCCACGAGAACTTCACCGTCCGCAAGATTTCCTACGGCGAAGGCGTGGAGCGTGTGTTCCCCATCCACTCGCCGCTGATCGAATCCATCGAAGTGGTTCGCCACGGCCGCGTGCGCCGGGCCAAGCTCTATTACCTGCGCGGACGCCGCGGCAAGGCGGCCCGTATTCCGGAGCGCCGCGATACGCGCACCGACGCCAAGGGCAAGAAGGCGCACGGCTTCAAGGGCTTCACCAAGCCCAAGGGCGAGCCGGACGATCTGAAGCTCATCGCCGGCATTACCGAGGACCTCGAGAAGAAGCTGAACAAGCTCGGCGTCACCAAGTTCGACCAGATCGCCAATCTCAGCGACGACGGTATTGCCTACATCGCCGACAAGCTCTCGCTCGGCAGCCAGATCGAAGACAACGACTGGAGCTCCAAGGCCGTCGCACTTCTCGCCGAAACCACGGCCGAGGAAGTTCCGGCGATTGAGGACGAACCGGCAGAGTCCGACACGGCTGAAAAAAAGGACGCGTAGCGTCTTTCAAGAAGGATCGGCCGGGCATCGACCCGGCCGCCCCTCTGCAAAAGCCGATGCTTCTTCGGGCGGCTCTCCTAGGCGCCCCTGACGGGTGCCGTCACAGGTTTGCCGCGCAACTGGAATTTCCGGATTTAATCGCCATCTGAGGCGTGGAAGATCCGAAAGGTTGAGTTCAGATCAATGGCAAAGCCCCGCACGCTCTACGACAAAATCTGGGACGAACATCTGGTCCACGAGGCCCCCGACGGGACCTCTCTTCTCTACATCGACCGTCACCTCGTCCACGAGGTTACGAGCCCGCAGGCCTTCGAGGGTCTGCGCATGGCAGGCCGCGACGTGCGCGCACCCGAGAAGACGCTCGCCGTGGTGGACCACAACGTTCCGACGACGGATCGCTCCAAGGGCATCGACGATCCGGATTCGGCCACCCAGGTCGCGGCACTCGCCAAGAATGCCAAGGACTTCGGCATCGACTATTATCACGAGCTGGACGAGCGCCAGGGCATCGTGCACGTGGTTGGCCCCGAGCAAGGCTTCACCCTGCCCGGCACCACCATCGTCTGCGGCGACAGCCACACCTCGACCCATGGCGCCTTCGGCGCGCTGGCCCACGGCATCGGCACGTCCGAGGTGGAGCATGTGCTCGCTACTCAGACGCTGATCCAGCAGAAGGCCAAGAACATGCTGGTGCGCGTGGACGGCAAGCTGCCCGAGAACGTCACCGCCAAGGACATCATCCTCGCCATCATCGGCAAGATCGGCACCGCCGGCGGCACCGGCCACGTCATCGAATACGCGGGCGAGGCTATTCGCGACCTTTCCATGGAAGGCCGCATGACCGTCTGCAACATGTCGATCGAGGGTGGCGCCCGCGCTGGTCTTATCGCGCCCGATCAGAAGACGTTCGACTACATCATGGGCCGCCCGCGCGCGCCGAAAGGCGCCGCGTTCGAAATGGCGAAGGCCCATTGGGAGACGCTGTTCACCGACGAAGGCGCCCATTTCGACGCCGAGATCGTGCTGGACGCGGCCAACCTGCCGCCCATCGTCACCTGGGGCACGAGCCCCGAGCAGGTGGTGGCCATTGACGGCCGCGTGCCGAACCCGGCTGACATCGCCGACGAGACGAAGCGTCAGGCCGCGATGCGCGCGCTCGACTATATGGGTCTCAAGGGCGGCGAGAAGGTCACCGACATCGCGCTGGACCGCATCTTCATCGGCTCCTGCACCAACGGCCGCATCGAGGATTTGCGCGCCGTGGCGAAGGTGGTCGCCGGCCAGCACGTCAACGAGAACCTGAACGCGATGATCGTGCCTGGCTCCGGCCTCGTGAAGCTGCAGGCCGAGGAAGAGGGT
Source organism: Methyloceanibacter sp. wino2 (assembly GCF_003071365.1). NCBI lineage: Bacteria > Pseudomonadati > Pseudomonadota > Alphaproteobacteria > Hyphomicrobiales > Hyphomicrobiaceae > Methyloceanibacter > Methyloceanibacter sp. wino2. Next base: position 1,947,344 of record NZ_CP028960.1, on the reverse strand, counting down.
CTGGACAAGATCTTCACCGAAGCCGGCTTCGAATGGCGCGAGCCGGGCTGTTCCATGTGCCTTGCCATGAACCCGGACAAGCTGGCGCCAGGCGAGCGTTGCGCATCGACCTCGAACCGCAACTTCGAAGGCCGTCAGGGCCGCTTGGGCCGTACCCATCTGGTCTCGCCGCAAATGGCTGCCGCCGCGGCTATTGCCGGGCGCTTCGTCGACATCCGCGAACTGCACTAACGCAGCCGCTCGGCTTCACCGCAGCTTTTTGGGAGGGGCGGCATGACATCGCTGGTCCAGAAGAAGTTCGGTGAAGCCGCAAGCGATTACGCGGCCTGCGCCGTGCATGCGGAAGGCCCCTCGCTCGCCCGGCTCACGGAGCTGATCGAGACGAAGCCCACCTGGCGGCAGCTCGACATCGCGACGGGCGCCGGCCACACGGCGCTCGCCTTCGCGCCTGGCATCGCCAAGTCGACCGCATCCGACATCACGCCGGAAATGCTCGCCCAGGTGAAGCGGCTGGCGAAAGAGCGCGGCCTGATGAACGTCGTCACGCGCAAAGCCAACGCCCAGGACCTGCCCTTCCCCGACACGAGCTTCCACCTCGTGACGTGCCGGCTGGCGGCGCATCATTTTCCGAAGCCCGAGAAGTTCGTGGCCGAGGCCGCGCGCGTGCTGATCCCCGGCGGCATCTTCGCCCTGGTGGACAACGTCTCCCCGGACGATGCGGACACGTCCACGATCTACAACGGCTTTGAGAAGCTGCGCGACCCCAGCCATGGCCGGGCGCTGTCCCTCCAAGAGTGGTGCGCGCTGATTGACGAAGCAGGTCTGGAACTCCAGTCCGCCGAGGTGATGGATCAGGACATCGGTTTCGAGGCGTGGGTGGAGCGCATGCGTTGCAGCCCGCAAACGGTGACCCGCTTGCGCGAGATGCTCGACGAGGAGCCGTTGCGGGGCCTGTTGCGCCCACGCGAGGCCGCGGAAGGGCTCACCTTCACCTTGCGCGAGGCGATCGTCCTTGCGGGGAAGCCGGCCTAGCCGTACCCGTCCATTTCGGGTCGGCGAAGAAGCTGCGGGGCTGTAGTCCCAGAAGCACGTCCGGCAGGGCCTGGCGGCCCGCGCAATACCCATTCCAATCGCCACAGGGCGGGCGGCACCAATTGTTCCAGGCGCCGCAATCGGACGAGCATTCCGCGCCGGCCGGGCATTTCTTCTTGGCGTGAGCCGTCCCAATGGCGGCAAACGCAAGCAGCGCCAATCCAAGTAAGACCGATATGTTGCGGGCCGTCATGGTGGCCAATCTACCACACCTCGCCGGATTCCCCGGCCCGGCCCGCGGCCTCCCCTTGCCATGGGCCCGTGGCGCCCTAAATGCACCAAGAACCATGACGCAGTCACACCACCATCGCGTGCCGGACCTCGCCGATTTCGAAGCGGTCGCGAACCAGACCTTCGCGCAGCTCCCGGCCACGTTCCGTGACATGACCCAGGAAGTGGTCATCCGCGTCGAGGATTTCCCGGCATCGGAGGTCCTCGAGAGCCTCCACATCGACTCTCCTTATGGGCTTTTGGGCCTCTATCACGGCATCGATCTCACCCGGCAGAGCGTGCTCGATGTCTCGCCGCTCCCGGAGATGATCTTCCTCTACAGGCGTCCGATTCTGGCCTACTGGCAGAGCCATGACGAAGCGCTTGAGGACATCATCGCCCATGTCTTGATCCACGAGATCGGCCACCATTTCGGCCTCTCCGATGACGACATGGAGCGCATCGAGTCGGAAGCCGCGGGCTAACGCATGGGCGGATCGGCACGGAACTTGAGCGAACGCAAAGCGCCGCGACAATCCGTGGTCATTGTCTAGACACCATTACGCATCTAAACTGGGAGCAGGATGGGGTTCAAAACGACAATATTGGGGTGCGTGCTTTTGGCTGCCGCTGCTTTAGCGGCCGCTATCGGCTGGGGCCAGACGGCAACCGCGCAGGAATTCGTCTTCCGCGGCAATCGGGCCCAGGCGCCCAGCGTCGGCCAATATATGAAGCAGGCTGGCCCGCAGACCAAAGAGGTGCCGCACGGCGCGCTGAAGATCGACGACGTGCCGGTCAATTGCGGCACGCGACCGACCGTGCTGAACCCGAAATTCGACAGCTGGGGCGGCGCTTTTCCCGGCTTTCTCATCATGAACACCGCCAAGATCCAGGGGCTTTCCACCCAGGTGAAGCTTTACATCTACTCCCATGAGTGCGGGCACCAGTTCATCGGCGCCAGCGAAACGAAGGCGGACCTGTTCGCCATCCGCCGCGGCGTGAGATGGGGCTGGCTCGATGCTCAAGGCATGGAAGAGATCTGTACCTTTATCTCAAAGCTGAAGGGCGACGCGGTGCATCCAGCGGGCCCGAAACGCTGCACGACCATGCGGAATTACTACCGCGAACTGGTCAACGGCACCCAGCAGGCGAGTTCTGGAATGCAGCCCAATACGCTCGGGCCGTCCAACTAGACGACCTCCAGGCCGTGATGTTAGGCGCCTAGAAGATCCAGGCGATCATCAGCCAAAAAATCACGAAGAAGATCAGAAAACCGGCAATCGTGAAGGGCAATTCGCCGAAAATGGCGTCCCCGCCAGACGCCACCGCCATCACCAAAATGACGGTCAAGGACACGGCGAACGAGATCAGCGCGGCATTCTTCAAGCCGAGGCCCGCGGAGAACGGATCGCCCGGCCCCATGGCCGCACCCAAATAGTAGAGCCCGCCAAACCCGAGCAGTACGAGCAGGATCAGCGCGACAGCCACGGCGACGAACAGCTTTGTCGCCTCTTTTCGGTCCTGCCGGTCGCCCTCGCCCATATGTCCTCCGATGTGATCCCCGATGAACGCGCCGCGTTCTAGTCGTCCAACTGCGAAGCCTGCGCCCGGCTGATCGCCTCGCGCACTTCATGGGGCTCAGGCAGTTCGCCGACGGAGAATTCAGGCTCGTCGCCGGCGGTGGCGATGATCACTTCGCCGACGCCGAAAATCCGGTTGAGGAAGCTCTGATTGACCTGAACGGAGCGCACGTGACGCAGCGCGACCGCAAGCCGCTCCTTGCTCAAGATGCCCTTCTCGTAGAGCAACTCGTGGTCGGTGACAGTCAGCGATGTCGCCTGGCATTTGAGATACCAGTATAGCAACAGGATGATGCCGAGGCCGAACACGGCAATCAGCAGCACGCAGAGGATGAAATAGAAGGGGCTCGCCCGGAACATCGCCGGATGGGCCTCATAAATCACCGTGCCTGCCATGCGCTCGATCTCCCCTTAGGCCCTCAAAATCCGGCCGCACCATGCCCCGGCAACAGCGCGGGACTGTGACAGTAGAAACTCGGTCCGGAAAGCTCTATATGGCTCAGCGAATAGAGGTTCATCATGGAAAAATTCACGACACTCACGGGCATAGCCGCCCATCTGCCGATGATCAACGTCGACACGGACATGATCATCCCCAAGAACTACCTGAAGACGATCAAGCGCACCGGCCTGGGCGAGGGCCTTTTCGCCGAGCTGCGCTATGACGAGAAGGGCACCAAGGATCCCGATTTCGTGCTCCACAAGGAGCCCTACACGAAGGCGCAGATCCTGATCGCGGGCGACAATTTCGGCTGCGGCTCCTCCCGCGAGCACGCGCCCTGGGCCCTGCTCGATTTCGGCTTCCGCTGCATCATCGCGCCGTCATTCGCGGACATCTTCTACAACAACTGCTTCAAGAACGGCATTCTGCCCATCGTTCTGCCGCAGGAAGACATCGCAAAGCTGATCGACGACGCCGAGCGCGGCGACAATGCGCGGCTGACCATCGACCTGGAAGCCCAGGAGATCTCCGGGCCCGACGGCGGCAAGATCCACTTCGACGTCGATCCGCACCGCAAGCGCTGCCTGATCGAAGGGCTCGACGACATCGGCCTCACGCTGGAGAAAGCCGCGAACATCGACGCTTACGAGCAGAAGATCGCCGCCGGGAGACCTTGGGTCTAGAAGCCATCCCGTCATGCCCGGAATTTTATCCGGGCATCCACGATTTCCCCGCAAGCTCGCTAGACGTAGATGGCCGGGTCAAGCCCGGCCATGACGGCTCTTGGTATGAATCGAGACCTGAGACTTTATTTGAACGGAACGGGATCGGTTTCCTGCTCGACGACGGTCTCGCCGTCGCGGGTGATGGTCACCTTCGCGGTGTACTGACCCTTGGGCCAGCCGCCCGCGGGAACGCCCGTCTTGCCCGCCTGAATCAACACGTCGGTGTCGTCCTCGGTGACCTCGTTGACGTTGTGCATCAAGGACTCGCCGTCCAGCGTGAGATGGAGCTCCACGCGGTCGCCCTTCTTGGCGTGGGCGACCCAGCCGTACGCAACCCCGGGGGAGTTGAAGCGCGGTGTGGGCAGCAGCATGCGCTTCATCAGCTCTTTCTCATCGACCTTGTGATCGGTGATTCCGATGCTCACGACCGTGGTCTTGGCCTCGGCCAGGGCCGCCGAATCTTCGGTCTCGTCCGCCGCCACGGCCAGGCTGGACCCGAACGCCAGCGCAAGAACTGTCAATAGCACCCTTGTCAGCATGTCCCACTCCCGCTACCCAAAGCGCCGCCGGACTATTTCCGGCCTTTCTTCGGTGGTGCTTTAGCATAGGGCGGACGTAAATTCATGGCCTCATTCAAACTCTTACTTCTTCCCGGCGACGGCATCGGCACCGAGGTGATGGACGAGGTCACGCGCCTCGTCGAATGGGCGAACGGCACAGGGGCGATTTCAATCGAGACCGAGACGGATCTCGTGGGCGGCTGCGCCTACGACGAACACGGCGAAGCCATTTCCGAGGAGGCGATGAAGACGGCGCACGCGGCCGACGCGGTCATGCTGGGCGCCGTAGGCGGGCCGAAATGGGACGGCGTGCCCTACGACAAGCGCCCCGAAGCCGGCCTGTTGCGCCTCCGCAAGGACCTCGAGCTCTTCGCCAATCTGCGGCCTGCGATCTGCTACCCGGCCCTGGCCGAGGCTTCGTCGTTGAAGCGCGAGCTGGTCGAGGGGCTCGACATCATGATCGTGCGCGAACTGACCGGGGGCGTCTATTTCGGCGAACCCAAGGAGATCACCGATCTCGGCAACGGCCAGAAGCGTGCCGTCGACACCCAGGTCTACGAGACCTACGAGATCGAGCGCATCGCCGCCGTCGCCTTCGATCTCGCCCGCAAGCGCGGCAACCTGGTGCACTCCGCCGAGAAGCGGAACGTGATGAAGACTGGCGTCCTATGGAACGAGGTAGTCACCCAGGTCCACAAGGACAGCTATTCGGACGTGAAGCTCGAGCACATCCTCGCCGACAACTGCGCCATGCAACTCGTCCGCGCGCCCAAGCAGTTCGACGTGATCGTGACCGACAATCTGTTCGGCGACGTGCTTTCCGACGAAGCGGCCATGGCCACGGGCTCGCTCGGCATGCTGCCGTCCGCGTCGCTCGGCGCCGCCGATGAGAACGGCATGCGGCCGGCCATGTACGAGCCCGTGCATGGCTCGGCGCCCGACATCGCCGGCCAAGGCAAGGCCAACCCGATCGCGACCATCGCTAGCTTCGCCATGTGCCTGCGCTACTCTTTCGACCAGGGCGCGCTGGCCGACAAGATCGAAGCGGCCATCGCCGACGTGCTGGACCAGGGCTTGCGGACCGGCGACATCGCGCAGGCCGGCTGCAAGACCGTCGGGACCCGTGAGATGGGCGATGCCATCATCGCGTCGCTAAACAATGCCAGTTAGGTGACATGAGACACGCTTCCGCTTGGCTGCCCCTCACCATCATCGTGCTGCTCGCGGCGCCGTTCGCCTGGGCCGCCGACGAGACGGACGAGACCGCACCCTCTGCCTCGGAGGATACGGCGGAGACCGGCGCGGCGGCTGAAACGGAGAGCAGCGACGCCGACGCAAGCACGGATGCCCCCGAGCCCGAGACGACGGACGCTGCGCCCGAGGAAAACGCCCCGCCTGAGGAAGACGAGACCGCGATCCCGGACGCGCCCGTGCTTGGGCCGCAAATCAGCTCCAAGATCGAGTTGACGCCCGAGGAGAAGGCGGAGAAGGAAGCCCGCAAGGCTTGCAAGATCGAGATTTGCGACATCATCGCCACCCGCGAGCCGATGGGCGAGGATATCGCCTGCGACATCAAGAAGACGTGGCGGGCCGAGAGCCTGACAAAGATGCTCGGCGATCAGTTTTCCTGGCCCTGGGGCAAGGCCGTTTGCCAATCCAAGCTCAACCTGTCGCGCGCCGATCTAGCCGGCGCCATGCTCGAATCCAACGCCACCATCAAGATGGAGAAATTCGCGGTGTCGTGCGAGCTGCACACGGGCGAAGGCGAGCCCTACGTCGTCGAGGCCGAACTGTCGCCCGAGGTGTCCTTCAAGGGCGGGAGGGCCGTTTCCGCCAGCATCAATTGGGGCGACGTGTCGGCACCCCTGATGATCTATCCGATCCTCTATGCGGGCACGGGGCTCGACAACCGCTCGAACCTCCTCGGCTCGGAAGTGGTCGAGATGGTCAACGAGTTCACCCAAAAGAAATGCGCCGAGGTCAAAGACGAACTGCCGGGCCGCCGGGTGAATTAGGGTCCTTGGCGGGGCTTTCGCGGCGGCTTTGACTTTCGCCGCGCCTTCCCATACATCCGCGCCAATACCGCGCGCACGCCGCATGGACCAGCTGCCGCGCCATCAGGAGTACCGGAATGGGTTACAAAGTCGCCGTCATCGGCGCGACCGGCAATGTCGGGCGCGAAATGCTGAATATCCTCGAGGAGCGGGAGTTTCCCGCCGACGAGGTCATCCCGATCGCCTCGCGCCGCTCAGTCGGCCGCGAGGTTTCCTATGGCGACGCGCGCCTGAAGTGCCGCGACCTTGAGAACTTCGAGTTTTCCGGCGTCGACTTCGCGCTGATGTCCGCGGGCTCGGCGATTTCCAAGGAATGGTCGCCCCGGATCGGCGCGACCGGCTGCGTCGTGATCGATAACTCTTCCTGCTGGCGCTACGACCCGGACGTGCCGCTGATCGTGCCCGAAGTGAACCCCGACGCCATCGCCGGCTTCACCAAGAAGAACATCATCGCCAACCCGAACTGCTCGACCGCCCAGCTCGTCGTGGTGCTGAAGCCTCTGCACGACGCGGCCAAGATCAAGCGCGTGGTCTGCTCGACCTATCAATCCGTGTCCGGCGCGGGCAAGGAAGCGATGGACGAGCTTTGGAACCAGACCAAGGGCATCTTCGTGACCGATCCTCCGTCGCCGGAGAAGTTCACCAAGCAGATAGCCTTCAACGTCATTCCTCACATCGACGTCTTCCTGGACGACGGCTCGACCAACGAGGAATGGAAGATGGTCGCCGAGACCAAGAAGATCCTGGACCCGAAGATCAAGCTCACCGCGACATGCGTGCGCGTGCCCGTCTTTGTCGGCCACGCCGAAGCCGTGAACATCGAGTTCGAGACCCCGTTCAGCGCCGACGAGGCCCGCGACGTCTTGCGTGACGCGCCGGGCGTCCTCGTGGTCGACAAGCGCGAGGACGGCGGTTACGTGACGCCGGTCGAGTGCGTCGGCGACTACGCCACCTTCGTCAGCCGCATTCGCGACGACCAAACCGTCGACAACGGCCTGACGCTGTGGTGCGTCTCGGACAACCTCCGCAAAGGTGCGGCGCTCAACACGATCCAGATCGCCGAGACCATGATTGAGCGCGGGTTGCTCGCGAAGAAAGCGGCCTAGGGGTCTCGAAGAGACGGCCAGAAAGCGCTGTCCTCTCCCCAACGAAACGGAACCCAGCGCCGGTTCGTCTGAGACCTGGCGCGGCCCGCACGGTGTGCTCAGGCGTCGACGGTCTCGGGCAAGGGCGCAAACGTGTCCGTCTCCTCGTCGAGGGCCAGGACCACGCCGCTGCCGATGTCGAAATGGAGCCCATGCAGAGCGAGCATGCCCTCGGCTTCCTTGTTTCGCACCGCATCGAACATGCGCAGGTTCGACAGTGACTGACGCACACCGGCCAGTTCGAAGGCCGTCTCCTCGCCGTGCCTTTCGATGTCGCTTTTCTTGACATCGAGCCCGTCGAGCTGCGTCAGCCAGGTCCCAATGAAGTCGGTGTCGTCGGGCTTGCCCTTCAGCTTGTCGCGATAGGCGGCCATCCCGCCGCAATGGGAGTGACCGAGCACGATGATGTTGGGAACTTTGAGCACCATGGCCGCATATTCGACAGCCGCGCTCGTGCCATGGAACTTTCCGTCCGGCTGAAACGGCGGAACGAGATTGGCGACGTTGCGCACAATGAACAGATCGCCGGGCCCTGCCCCGAAGATCGCCGAAACGTCGACGCGCGAGTCGCAGCAAGCCACCACCAGCGCGGTCGGGGCCTGCCCCAAACTGGCAAGCTGTTCATAGCGTCCCTTGTCCGCCGGATGACTGTCGTTCCGGAACCGCCAATACCCATCGAGAAGCTTTTTTGTCAGCACGTTTCTTATCCTTGTTCCGTTCGAACGAAGTTCTCAGTTTGGATCGGGATTGTCTAACCGGAGAGGCCCTTCCGTTTAATTGATATTTCCTATGGCAAATGGCGCGCGGCGAAGGAAGCGCAATAGGCCCGCTGGCGGCGCAAAAAGCGCGAAAAACAGCCCATGGCGGACGCTACCCATTGCAATCACGATAGAAAAAGCCAAACGAGCGTTTCGGAATGCCGTCTTGATTGGGCACGGCCAAACGCCCGTAATGCGCGTGTCGGAACCGTAGAAGCGCACCACAAAAACCGCGCCGACCGACGCAAGGAAACGCGGTCCACAAAAGCCGATCAGCAATATCGGTCTTGGGACCTTCAACGCGCAACATGTCTGGAACGTCGTACTTCTCCGCTAGTGGGCGCTTGCGGGACGTCCACGCACGCCCAGTCATGTTGCCTCTAAAGGAGCGCCGACATGGCAAAAGTTCTCTGTGTACTCTACGACGATCCAATTGACGGCTTCCCGCCGAAATACGCGCGCGACAGCATTCCCCACATCGCGGGATACGCGGACGGGCAGACCGCCCCGACGCCCGACGCGATCGACTTCAATCCCGGCGAACTGCTCGGCAGCGTCTCCGGCGAGCTCGGACTACGCAAGTTCCTCGAAGCCAATGGCCACGAACTCGTCGTGACGTCCGACAAGGACGGCGCAAATTCGACGTTCGAGAAAGAGTTGGTCGATGCCGACGTCGTCATCTCCCAGCCCTTCTGGCCGGCCTATCTGACGGCTGAGCGGATCGCCAAAGCGAAGAACCTCAAACTGGCCCTGACAGCCGGCATCGGGTCCGACCATGTCGACCTGCAGGCCGCGATGGACAACGGCGTCACCGTCGCCGAAGTGACTTTCTGCAACTCGATCAGCGTCGCCGAGCACGTGGTCATGCAGATCCTGTCGCTCGTTCGCAACTACATCCCCTCCTACCAGTGGGCCGTGAATGGCGGCTGGAATATCGCCGACTGCGTCGAGCGGTCCTACGACCTGGAAGGTATGGAAGTCGGCACGGTCGCGGCGGGCCGCATCGGCCTTGCGGTTATGCGCCGCCTGAAGCCGTTCGGCGTGAACCTGCACTATTACGACAAGCACCGCCTGCCTGTTGATGTGGAGGAGGAACTTGGACTGACCTTCCATCCCGATGTCGAATCCCTCGCCAAGGCCTGCGACGTCGTCACCATCAACTGCCCGCTCCATCCCGAGACGGAGCATCTGTTCGACGATGCGATGATCGGCAAGATGAAGCGCGGCAGCTACCTGGTGAACACCGCGCGCGGCAAGATCTGCGATCGTGACGCCGTGGTGCGCGCGCTCGAGAGCGGCCAACTCGCAGGCTATGCGGGCGATGTCTGGTTCCCGCAGCCGGCGCCCAAGGATCACCCGTGGCGCACCATGCCGAACCACGGCATGACGCCCCATATCTCGGGCACGTCGCTCTCGGCCCAGACCCGCTATGCCGCCGGCACGCGCGAGATCCTGGAGTGCTTCTTCGCCGGCAAACCGATCCGCGATGAGTATCTCATCGTTCAGGGCGGCGCCCTGGCCGGTACCGGTGCGCATTCCTACACCGCCGGTGACGCCACCGGAGGCTCCGAGGAAGCGGAGAAGTTCAAGAAGGCAGGTTAATCGCTCCGACCGACGCAATCGGGGCGTGGCCCCGCGCTCAGCTCCTTGGTGCAGGTCAACCCCCTGACACCTTCCCGAGCGCGGGGCCGTTTTCCGGTCCACGTACACGAAGAGCCGTGCCGCGTGACCGCCACCATCCCACACCAAGTTCCATTATTAGGAGATCCCATGGGTATCCCTGCCACCCGCGAGGCCACAGCTGCGGCCATCGTGCAAGCCATGAAGACCAAGAAACTGCGGTTCGAGACGCTCGCTTCGGAGACGGGCCTAAGCCCGTTCATCGTGACCGCCGCCGTCAAAGGTCAAATGTCCCTACCCCAAGAGGCCGCCGCCAAGATCGCCAAGGCAACCGGGGTGCCGGAAGCCGAAGACTACCTGACGGAGATTCCCTCGCGCGGCTCGCTCGGCCAGGCCGTTCCGACGGATCCGCTCATGTACCGCTTCTACGAGATCGTCCAGGTCTATGGTACGACCCTCAAAGCGCTGATCGAAGAGGAGTTTGGCGACGGCATTATGAGCGCCATCGACTTCGACCTCGACATCTCTCGCCAGCCCGATCCGAACGGTGACAGGGTGCGCGTCGTGATGACGGGCAAATTTCTTAAATTCAAACGCGGCTAGACTTGTCGCGTTGTCCTTGCGGCAAACCCGGCCAACTCTGACCGGGCTTGCCGTAAGACCATTGTCACATTCGCGCAGCATGGCTCGCTTAGGGGACGGCCAGCGTCGAAACCTATCCCTGGTACTTGCGATAAGCACCAAGCCCGTTCAGAGTAGCTGCCAATAAGCGCACAAATGCGCCATTCAAACGGGGGGAGTGTCCACTCATGACGACCGCAGCGAGCGCGGAATCTGGAGGCGTGTTCGGCTGGCTCGACCGGTCACACACCGTGGCGAAACCGGGCTTCAGCCGATGGCTGGTCCCGCCGGCCGCACTTTGCGTCCACCTTTGTATCGGCCAGGTCTACGCGTTCAGCGTGTTCAACCTGCCGATGACCAAGCTGATCGGCATCACCCACTCCGCGCCCGACGACTGGAAGCTGACGCAACTCGGCTGGATCTTCTCTCTCGCGATCGTCTTCCTCGGGCTCTCCGCAGCATTCACCGGCACCTGGCTCGACCGCGTGGGCCCGCGCCGGGCCATGTTCACCGCAGCCTTGTGCTTTGGCGGCGGTTTTCTGATCTCGGCGCTCGGCATCCATCTGCATCAGCTCTGGCTGATCTATCTCGGCTATGGCGTGCTCGGCGGTTGCGGCCTCGGGCTCGGCTATATCTCCCCGGTGAAGACGCTGATCACCTGGTTCCCCGACCGGCCCGGCATGGCCACGGGCATGGCCATCATGGGCTTCGGCGGCGGCGCGATGATCGCCTCGCCCCTGTCGGTATGGCTGATGAAATACTATTCCAGCCCGACCGATGTGGGCGTCATGGGCACCTTCGTCACGCTCGGCATTATCTACCTCGTCTTCATGATGATCGGCGCGGCCCTCGTACGCGTACCCCCAACGGCTGGCTACCGGAGGGATATGAGCCGCCCGCGCAGCCGAAGAAGATGGTCACCACCGCCCACGTCCATGTGGACGAAGCGCTGAAGACCCCGCAATTCTATCTGCTGTGGGGCGTGCTCTGCCTGAACGTCACGGCCGGCATCGGTGTGCTTGGCCAGGCCTCCGCCATGAGCCAGGAAATGTTCCCAGGACAGATCACCGCTGCGGCCGCGGCCGGCTTTGTCGGCCTCTTGAGCCTCTTCAACATGGCGGGGCGGTTCTTCTGGGCCTCGTCCTCCGACTTCATCGGACGGCGCAACACCTACATGATCTTCTTTGCCCTCGGCATGGTGCTCTACGCCCTCGTGCCCTGGACAGGACAGATCGATTCCATCGTCCTCTTCGTCGCCTTGTATGCCGTGATCCTGTCCATGTATGGCGGCGGGTTCGCCACCATCCCTGCCTATCTCAGGGACGTTTTCGGGACCCGCTATGTGGGCGCCATTCACGGGCGTCTGCTGACCGCCTGGTCCGCGGCCGGCGTGTTCGGGCCGGTCCTGGTGAACTACATCCGCGAATACCAGATCAATCACGGGGTGCCGAAGGCGGACGCTTATTCCGTCACTATGTACATCATGGCGGGGCTTCTCTTCGTCGGCTTCATCTTGAACTGGCTGATGACCCCCGTGGACCACAAGCACCACATGACAGAAGAAGAACTCAAAGCGTCGATGGAGACTTGAGAATGACCGAAACGACCCATCACGAGACCGTCTCGGGCGCCAACAAGGTCAAGCTGGTCCTGGCCTGGACGCTGGTCGGCATTCCGCTCCTATGGGGCGTGTTCAACACCCTGGCCAAGGCGGCTTTGCTGTTTCAATAGCTGTCAGAATCTGACAGAACGCCGCAGATGACCTCGATCGGGATGGCGCAACATGCTGTTTTATAACGATAATTCCTGTAAGAATCTGTTAATGCGCCAGTCATGCGGTTCTCATCCGCAATCGCCATTATCTAGGGACGATAACGTTCACCGAACGAACTCAAGGAGACGACCATGAAAGAGTGGCTGAAGCCCGAGATCACCGAGTCCGAAGCTGGCATGGAAGTTACTTCCTACCTTCCGGCTGAGCTCGACCGCGCTTAATTAGCGCTGATCTAGCCTAGTTTTCGAAAATGGCGGTCCTAGCGATATGCGGGGCCGCCATTTTTGTATGCGCGCTTGGTTGTCGTCTTACTGCGTCGCTCGACCGTGACTGCCGGCAGCACCCTTGATCTGTTCAGATTGTTTTCATTGACGCGTCATGCGCCGCTCATCCAGATTGTCGCACCCTAGGGTATCGTTTAACGAAAGGAGACGACCATGAAAGAGTGGCTGAAGCCCGAGATCACCGAGTCCGAAGCTGGTATGGAAGTGACTTCCTACCTTCCGGCCGAGCTCGACCGCGCTTAATCAGCGCTGATCTAGCAAACCACGAATGGCGGCTCTCGCGATGGCGGAGCCGCCATTTTCGTATGCGCATTCGAATGCGCAATGGCCGGCGACCTTCGCGCGCCGGCGGCAGCTCTTGGGGCTCAAGATACCGGCGCCGCTGTTCAGATAGTTTTCATGAGCGAGTCATGCGGTTCTCATCCGTCCTCCCCATTATTGTAGGACGACTTCATTGATTGAACCGATTGCATTGAACCAAAGGAGATGATCATGAAAGAGTGGCTGAAGCCCGAGATCACCGAGTCCGAAGCTGGCATGGAAGTGACTTCCTACCTCCCGGCTGAGCTCGACCGCGCTTAATTCGCGCTGATCCAGTAAAGTTTTCAAAAATGGCGGTCCCAGCGATATGCGGGGCCGCCATTTTTGTTTGTGGCGGCTGTTCTTGCGATGCCGCTACCGCGACACCCTCCATGGAGGGTGACAGACCCTCCCCCCGAAATTATGGTCCCACGGCGCTGAACGCCTATGGCCGCCGAGAGGCGCGCTGGCGTAGCGCGCGATTGGTCGCAAGAAGCAAGAGGGACCCCTGCCATGCCCTGGGTGTATCTTATCGCCGCCGGGCTCTTCGAGGTCGGTTTTGCCTCGACGCTCAAACTCACCGACGGTTTCACGAAACTCTGGCCAACTCTGATTTTCACCGTCTGCATCGTTCTTTCGTTCGTCCTTCTCAACAAGGCGGTGAAGGATCTGCCGATCGGAACCGCCTATGCGATTTGGACGGGGATTGGCGCTGCAGGCACTGCCATTATCGGGATCCTCGTCTATAAGGAGCCCGTCACGGCGCTGCGCCTGTTCTTCATCGCGACGCTGATCGGTTCCATCATCGGATTGAAACTCGCAACAACGACCACATGACCCAGACACCAAAGATCGACCGCACCGTTACCGGAAACTATTTCGAGGACTTCAAAGTCGGCGAGGAGATCGTGCACGCCACGCCGCGCACCGTCACCGTCGGCGATGTCAGCGTCTACACGGCGCTCTATAGCGGCCGCTTCGCCGTGCAATCCTCGGACGCCTTCGCCCAGAGCATCGGCTATCCGCGCTCGCCCATCGACGACACGCTCGTCTTCCATTTCGTGATCGGCAAAACGGTGCCCGACGTGTCGCGCAACGCCATCGCCAATCTCGGTTATGCGGAGTTCCGCTTCCTCGCGCCGGTCTATCCGGGCGACACCATCGCCTCGACCTCGGAGGTCATCGGCGTCAAGCAGAACTCGAGCGGCAAGAACGGCACGGTCTATGTGCGCACCACGGGCCGCAACCAGAACGGCGAACCGGTCCTGTCCTTCGCACGCTGGGTCATGGTGGTGAAAAAGAATCTCGACCTGCCCGCGCCCGAGACGGTGATCCCGGAGCTGGACAAGGAGATTTCGCCCGACACGCTCGGCAAGGCGCTGCCGCCCCTGAAGCTCACGGTCTACGACTACGCGCTGGCCGGATCGCCGCGCCGCTGGGGAGACTATGCGGTGGGCGACAAGATCAACCATGTGGACGGTCAGACGATCGAAGAGGCCGAGCACCAGATGGCGACGCGGCTCTATCAGAACACCGCGCGTGTACACTTCAACCAGCACCGTGAATCCCAGGAGCGCTTCGGGCGCCGCCTCGTCTATGGCGGCCACATCATCTCGATTGCGCGCTCGCTCAGCTTCAACGGCCTCGCCAACGCCTTCCATGTCCTGGGGCTCAACGGGGCGCGTCACGCGGCGCCCTCCTTCGCGGGCGACACGATCTATGCCTGGAGCGAGGTGCTGGACAAAGCCGAACTCCCGGGCCGCTCAGATGCGGGTGCGCTGCGCCTGCGCACTTTCGCCGTGAAGGACCGCGACTGCGCAGATTTCCCCGGCGTGAAGGAGGACGGCAAGCTGGAAGACGGCGTCGTGCTCGATATGGACTACTGGGTCGCCCTGCCGCGCTAAGGCAGCCGTGCTCGAGGGTGGCGCGCGGTCGCGCCGCCTCCCTTAGGCCTCTCTCTCGCGTTAGAGTGATGCCTAAGTTCAATCGGCCTCAGTGAAGTGAGGCGCCGCCCTGAAGGAGATTTTCGCGATGAAGAACCTGTTCCGTCTTGCCGCCCTTGGAGCCGTCACGGTCACCCTCGCTACTCCGGCCTTGGTTTCTACGGCGTCGGCGGCGGAGACGGCCAAGGCAGTCCTGCAGAACCCGGACGGCAAGGAAGTCGGAACGGTGACGCTGACGGCGGTGCCCTCGGGCGTTCTGCTCGATGCCGACCTGACCGCGCTGCCGGAGGGCACACACGCGTTCCACATCCACGGGACGGGCAAATGCGAGGCGCCGGACTTCAAATCCGCCGGCGGGCACTTCAACCCGGAGGAAGACCAGCACGGCCTCAAGAACCCGGCCGGGCCTCATGCGGGCGACATGCCCAACATTCATGTTCCCGAGAACGGCAAGCTGCACATCGAGGTGCTGAACCAGATGGTGAGCCTGCCGAGCCTTCTCACAGGGGAAGGCACGGCCATCGTGCTCCACGAGAAGGGCGACGACTATGTCTCGGACCCGGCGGGCGATGCCGGTCCCCGGATCGCGTGCGGCGTGATCACCGAATAGGCCGTTGTCCCCGTCACAATTCGTTAGTGTAAACCTTATGTAAAAGTTTTTGGTCCCATTCTTGAGCCTCTTAGTTCCGCGACTTGGGGGAGTTGCCCATGGCTTGGGAAGGACCGTACGACGGCATGATGGGGGGCGTTGCCTACATCGTCGGCTCTCACGTTTGGGAGTCGCTCGACGGTGGCCAGACCTGGATCATGTCGAAGTTCGTCGACGACGAAGAAGCGTGCTACGAAATCGCTAAGCCCGCTTAGAGACTTGAATCTGCTCAAAGTTTAGAGCCTTCGGCGCGTGCACTGCGCGCTTCGGCAGCTTCGGCCCTGGGTCAAAGGGCCCAGGCTGTCGCGATTGCCCCTGTCTTCTCTGTGCGTTATGACAAGATCAGACTGGGCAACACATACAAAAACCAATGACAGATAAGCTTGGGGCGGAGCGGCCTCTTTCTCCGCATCTGCAGATCTACCGGCCGATGCTGACGATGATGATGTCCATCGCGCATCGCATCACCGGTGCGGGGCTGGCCGTCGGATTCGGGCTGCTGACCTGGTGGCTCGTGGCCGTCAGCATGGGCCCGAGTGCCTACGCCTATGTGCAGGACTTCTTCGGCAGTTTTCTTGGCCGCGTCCTGCTCTTCGCGTTCACCTGGGCCCTGATCCACCACATGCTTGGCGGGATCCGCCATCTCATCTGGGATACCGGCGTCGGGCTCGACAAACGGACGATCGAGATTCTCGCACTGGCGACCATCATCGGCTCGATCGTGCTGACGGTCCTCGTCTGGATCCTCGGCTATTGCTACCTGGGAGCCCACTAGCCATGGCAACGCCGCTCAAACGCGTCCGCGGCCTTGGCGCCGCCCATCACGGAACGGAGACGTTCTGGCGCCAAAGGCTCACGGCCGTCGCCAACGTGCCGCTGGTGATCTTCCTGATCGCCTTCATCGTCCGCAACGCCGGCGCGAGCTACACCGACGTGAAGGCCTGCCTCGCGAACCCCGTCGTCGCTGTCTTGATGCTGGCGCTGATCTGGTCCGCCGCAATCCATATGCGGATCGGCTTGCGGGAAATCATCGAGGACTACCTCCACCACAAGCTCTGCAAGACAGCCTCGCTCATGCTCGCCACCTTTTTCTCAGCGGTGGTCGCCATCGCCTCGACCCTCGCCATTTTGAAAATCAGTTTCGGAGGCTGATGCGAAATGCCTCAAGACGCCACGCCCAACACGCCGCACAATGCCGTCAGTGTGAACGGCCGAGCTTACGAGATCACCGACCACGCCTATGACGTCATCGTCGTGGGCGCCGGCGGTTCGGGCCTGCGCGCCGTGGTCGGCGCCAGCGAGGCGGGCCTGCGCACGGCCTGCATCTCCAAGGTCTTTCCGACGCGCTCGCACACGGTCGCGGCTCAGGGCGGCATCGCCGCCGCGCTCGGCAATATGGGCCCGGACGACTGGCGCTGGCACATGTACGACACCGTGAAGGGGTCGGACTGGCTCGGCGACCAGGACTGCATCGAATATCTCTGCCGCCATGCGCCCGAGGCCGTCTACGAGCTGGAGCACTGGGGTGTCCCCTTCTCCCGCACCGAGGACGGCAAGATTTTCCAGCGCGCCTTCGGCGGCATGACCACCGAGTTCGGCAAGGGCCAGGCGCGGCGAACCTGCGCCGCCGCCGACCGCACCGGCCACGCGCTGCTCCACACCATGTACGGTCAGGCGCTGCGCCATTCGGCGGAGTTCTTCATCGAGTACTTCGCCATCGATCTCATCATGGACGACGAAGGCGCCTGCCGCGGCGTAATCGCCATCAACATGGCCGACGGGTCGATCCACCGTTTCCGCGGCCACCAGACGATCCTTGCGACGGGCGGTTATGGCCGCGCCTATTTCTCCTGTACTTCCGCACACATCTGCACCGGTGACGGCAACGGTATGGTGCTGCGGGCGGGGCTGCCCTTGCAGGACATGGAGTTCGTGCAGTTCCACCCCACCGGCGTCTATGGCGCCGGCGTGCTGATCACCGAAGGCGCGCGCGGCGAAGGCGGCTTCCTGCGGAACTCCGAAGGCGAGAAATTCATGGAGCGCTATGCGCCCTCCGCCAAGGACCTCGCCTCACGCGACGTGGTCTCCCGCGCCATCACCATCGAGATCCGCGAAGGCCGCGGGCATGGTCCCGACGGCGAATACATGCACCTGCATCTCGACCACCTGGACCCGGATCTGATCGACGAGCGCCTGCCGGGTATTTCCGACCTCGCCCGCATCTTCGGCGGCGTCGATGCCCGCAAGGAGCCGATCAAGATCATTCCGACCTGCCACTACAATATGGGCGGGATCCCCACCAACATGCACGGCGAGGTGATTGCGCCTAAGAACGGCGATCCCGACGCCATCGTGCCGGGGCTCATGGCCCTCGGCGAAGCGGCCTGCGTGTCGGTCCACGGCGCCAACCGCCTGGGCTCGAACTCGCTGATCGACCTCGTCGTCTTCGGCCGGGCGGCCGGACTGCGCTGCGCCGAACTCATTCCGAAAGGCTCGGCCATTCCGGAGCTGCCGAAGGGCGCGGGCGAAGCCTCGATCACGCGGTTCGACGGGTTCCGCTACGCCGATGGCGGCACGCCAACCGCCGAACTGCGTCTCGCCATGCAGAAGACCATGCAGCGCGACTGCTCGGTGTTCCGCACCGAGGAAGTGCTCGAAGAAGGCGTGAAGGGCATCAAGAAGGTCTGGGACGACGCGGCGGACATCAAGGTCACGGACCGGTCGCTCATCTGGAACACGGACCTGATCGAGACGCTGGAATTCGACAACCTCATCTCCCAGGCCGCTGTTACCGTGCAGGGCGCGCTTGCCCGTCAAGAGTCCCGCGGCGCTCATGCGCGCGAGGACTTCCCCAAGCGCGACGACACCAATTGGATGAAGCACACCCTGTCCTACGCCGATTACGGCACGCACACGGTGAAGCTCGATTTCCGCCCCGTGCATACCTACACGCTGTCGAACGAGGTGGCTTACATCGAGCCGAAAGAGCGGGTCTACTAGAGACGCGCGTCGAACGTGGGTCAGGCCGGGGTTGAGTCCGGCCGGCGCAAAGGAAGAAGCTGAGATGGTTGAATTCGCACTTCCCAAGAATTCGAAGATCAAGAAGGGCAAAGAGTGGAACCCGCCCGCCGCGGACGCCGAGCCCGGCCGCTGGCGCGAATACCGTGTCTATCGTTATGACCCGGACACCGGCCAGAACCCGCGCGTCGACACCTATTGGGTGGACATGAACGAGTGCGGACCGATGGTTCTGGACGCGCTTCTGTGGATCAAGAACAAGGTCGACCCGACCCTCACCTTCCGCCGATCGTGCCGCGAGGGTGTCTGCGGGTCGTGCTCGATGAACATCGACGGCACCAACACGCTGGCCTGCACCATGCACGCCGAAGAGGCCAGGGGCGCGGCCATCGCCATCTATCCGCTGCCGCACATGCCCGTGGTGAAGGATCTCGTGCCGGACATGACGCAGTTCTATGCGCAGCACCGCGAGATCGAGCCCTGGCTCAAGACCGACAGCCCGACACCGCAGAAAGAATGGCGCCAGAGCCACGACGACCGTGAGAAGCTGGACGGGCTCTACGAGTGCATCCTATGTGCCTGCTGCTCGACCGCCTGCCCGTCCTATTGGTGGAACGGCGATCGGTATCTCGGACCGGCCATCCTGCTGCAGGCTAATCGCTGGGTCGAGGACTCCCGCGACGAACGCACGGGCGAGCGGCTGGACGACCTGGAAGATCCCTTCCGGCTCTATCGCTGCCATACCATCCTCAACTGCACCAAGGCCTGCCCCAAGGGTCTGAACCCGGCGGCGGCGATCGCCAATCTGAAACGGAAGATGGTCGAGCGCATGTAGGCGCTTCACGCGCGCGCACCGATCCCAATCGAAAATGTGTTGCGGAAAGCCCGGTCTCACCGATTTTTGTCGGGCCGGGCTTTTTTCGTGGGGCTTATTTCGGGCAACGCGGCAGCGAGAACACACAGCTTGGCGTCCCCTCCCGCTTCATCTGCGCTTGCTTCTCGGGATCCTTCTCCGCCTGCCAGGCGTAGGGGCTGCGCCCTTCCTTATGCGAGTAGCTCACGCGTATCAGCTTGCCGCCCTGGAAGGTAAGGCTCGCGGTACAGGTGGCGTCCTTCGGGGTGCCGCCCGGAACCGGCCCCGCCCCCTTGTAGTGGTAGATGAGCGTTTCGGCGCCGCCGCTGGCCGGGATCTGCGAGCGCGGCTGACCGGCGCATTGCAGGACCTGCTGCTTGCTCATGCCGATATAGGGCTTGCCGTAGTCGACCCGCGTGAGATCCTGGATGGCCTGTTCAGGACCCGAGAAGCCGCCGCCGCACCCGGAGGCAAATACCGTCAGCCCCGCCACCAGCGCGGCGCGCCAACCACGTCGTGCCGAAAATGCTTCCCGTGCTGCGCCTAGAGTTTCGCGAAATGCGCCCAAGTTCATGTCTTCCCATAAGCCTCGAACACGCCGTAACGCTAGATTGCGGGCGCTTTGCGGCGGGGGAAAGCGCCCGTAGCCCACAGAAATCCTTAGGCCCTGACGGCTCCCGGGCTATTCTGCCCCAATGACCCTGACGAAAACCACCCGCCCCGTTGCCGTCGCGTTTGTCCTCCTCGCGCTTGGGTTCGGCGCACCCGCCGTTCAAGCACGCGAGCCGGGCGCACCGCCGAAAGTCCAAGCCGAGCACATTGCGACGGAGCCTCTAGCCACCGACCCCGACAAAGAAGTCGACATTCAGATCTATACGTTCCCGCCCCAAAGCGCGGTGCCCTGGCATGTCCATAAGGACGCGGTCGAGATCGAATACGCGCTTCACGGATCGATCATGCTCGAGGAGGAGGGTAAGCCCCCTTACGAGGTCGCCAAGGGCAAGACCAACGTGCTGGCGCCGAACGTGGTTCATCGCGGGTGGAACCCGAGCAAGACGGAGCCCGCGACGCTCTATGTGGTTCGGATCAAGCCCAAAGCGGCGCCGCTCGCGACGATCGTTCCGGCACCGGCCGAGACAGCCGGCGCGCCCGCGGCAAGCGAGTATCCCGAAGACGAATAGGGTTGGTGACGGGTCGTCAGCCTGCGGCCCATCGTGAGAGCCCGGCTAGTCCGTATCGCTCCGCCTTAACAGCGCGTTGAGCCCGGCCGCCCAGGCGAACGCCACGACGACCCAATAGAAGATCTTGGCGGACGTCCCCAACTGCATCCCGAGCGCCGACCCCTCGAACGTGCCGAAGCCGGCGACAACGGTGTAGAAGGCAGCAAAGGCAAGGACGAAGGCCGTGGCATGGCGCGGGCGGAAGAAACCGATCAGGGTGCCGGCAGCCCCCCACACCAAATTGACCAACGCCTGAAGCGGATTCAGCCTGAAGCCGGGCGGAAAGCTGTTGGGATCGGTGTCGAACCCGTACACGGCATAGGACACGAGCATGATCCCGCCGAGAGCCAGGAAGTAGCTGGCGCAGCGCGCAGCCCACACCACCAGCGGTAATGGCGGGGTCGCATCAAGCTCCTCATCCGTGGGGGCGCGACGCTCTTCGTCGGGTCCGGGCCCCGAGCCGGAATCCGGCCCGGAACCGCTCTTTGCAGGGTGGTTGCCGGTCATCGTTTCTCCGGGATGTGCATCTCCCGACCGAGACTAACCCCTAATGTGCCCGACTGCGAACCAAAGATGCAGGCGATTGTCATCGCAAACTTGCGCGCAAGGACGATTACATCTAACCATCAAAAGATGTCGTAGCGGTTGGAAAAAATGACGGCGCGGCCTCCAGGACCGCGCAAGTCGGGAGGGATAGTCATGGCGCGTAATAAAATTGCTTTGATCGGTGCTGGCCAGATCGGCGGCACGCTTGCTCACCTTGCCGGCATCCGGCAACTGGGCGAAGTAGTGCTGTTCGACGTCGTGGACGGCGTTCCGCAAGGCAAGGCCCTCGATCTGTCTCAGTCCGCACCAGTGGAAGGCTACGCTCCCAAGTTTAAGGGCGCCAACGAATACGCCGAGATCAAAGACGCCGACGTGGTGATCGTCACTGCCGGCGTTCCGCGCAAGCCCGGCATGAGCCGCGACGATCTCATCGAGATCAACCTCAAGGTCATGGAGCAAGTCGGCGCGGGCCTGCGTAAGTACGCGCCCGAAGCTTTCGTCATCTGCGTGACCAACCCACTCGACGCGATGGTCTGGGCCCTCCAGAAGACGAGCGGTCTGCCCCGTAACAAGGTGGTGGGCATGGCCGGTGTGCTGGATAGCGCGCGCTTCCGCTACTTCCTGTCGGAAGAGTTCGATGTGAGCCCCCAGGACATTCACACGATGGTTCTCGGTGGCCATGGCGACACCATGGTGCCGCTCATCCGCTACTCCTCCGTGGCGGGCATTCCGCTGGCGGACCTCATCAAGATGCGCTGGATCACCCAGAAGCGGCTCGATGAAATCGTGCAACGCACCCGCGACGGCGGCGCCGAGATCGTCGGCCTTCTGAAAACCGGTTCGGCCTATTACGCCCCCGCCGCAGCGGCACTCGACATGGCCGAGTCCTACCTCCACGACAAGAAGCGTGTGCTGCCCGCCGCCGCCTATCTCAACGGCGAATACGGCGTGAAGGGCATCTACGCCGGTGTTCCCGTAATCATCAGCGCCAAGGGCGTCGAACGCGTCATCGAGCTCGATCTCACCTCCGCCGAGAAGGACGCGCTGTTGCATTCGGTTCAGGCGGTCAAGAACCTGGTGGAGATCTGCCAGCGCATCGCCCCCAATCTCGCAGCCTCATAAGTCCACACACGTTCCGCGTCCGGAGAGTTTTTTATGAACATTCACGAATACCAGGCGAAGGATCTGCTCAAGGCCTTCGGTGCTCCTGTCGGCAACGGCGTGGTCGCCACCACCGCCGACGAAGCGGTCGAAAAGGCCAAGGCGCTCAACGGCGATGTACTCGTCGTAAAAGCGCAGATCCACGCCGGCGGGCGCGGCAAGGGCGGCGGCGTCAAGATCGTCAAGACCATCCAGGAGATGCATGCGGAAGCCGACCGGATGCTCGGCAAGGCTTTGATCACGCCGCAGACCGGGCCCAAGGGACGCATCGTGCGCAGCGTCTTCGTCACCGAAGGCACCGCCATCGACCGCGAGCTCTACCTGTCGCTTCTGGTAGACCGCGCAACGGGACGGATCGCCTTCGTCGCCTCGACCGAGGGCGGCGTGAACATCGAGGAAGTGGCGGCGGAGACGCCCGAGAAGATCACCACCGTCGATGTGGACCCCGCATCGGGCCTCAGCGCTTTTCATGGGCGCGTGATCGCCGACGCGCTGGGGCTCAAAGGCGATCTCGCCAAGCAGTGCGGCAAGCTCATCAAGCAGCTCTACACGCTCTTCGTCGAGAAGGACGCGAGCCTCATCGAGATCAACCCGCTGGTCGTCACCAAGGACGGCCAGCTCGAATGCCTCGATGCGAAGATGGGGTTTGAGGATAACGCCCTGTTCCGCCATCCGGATATCGAGGCGCTGCGCGACTTCCACGAGGAGGACCCGGCCGAGGTCGAAGCCTCCAAGCACGACCTCTCTTACGTCAAGCTCGACGGCAATATCGGCTGCATGGTCAACGGCGCCGGGCTCGCCATGGCGACCATGGACATCATTAAGTACTATGGCGCCGAGCCTGCGAACTTCCTAGACGTTGGAGGTGGTGCAACCACGGAGAAGGTCACTGCGGCTTTCAAGCTGATCCTCTCGGACCCCAATGTTAAGGGAGTGCTGGTGAACATTTTCGGCGGCATCATGCGCTGCGATACGATTGCCGAGGGCATCATTGCCGCGGCCAAGGAGACGAATATCGGCGTGCCGCTGGTCGTCCGCCTCGAAGGGACCAACGTAGAGCGCGGCAAGGAGCTCCTGTCGCAATCGGGTCTAGACATCATCCCCGCCGACGATCTGGACGACGCCGCCAAAAAAGCGGTGGACGCCATTGGAGTCGCCTAGCGTCCGCACGTTGAACTTCGTGTCACAAATCCTTCCTCAAACCGGCTTAGCTTTGCATCATGTCAGTCCTCGTCAATAAGAACACGCGCGTCATTTGCCAGGGTTTCACAGGCTCTCAAGGCACATTCCACACCGAACAAGCAATCGCCTACGGCACCAAGATGGTGGGCGGCGTCACCCCCGGCAAAGGCGGCACGACGCATCTCGATCTGCCGGTCTTCGACACGGTGCGCGATGCCGTCGCGGCGACAGGCGCGACCGCATCAGCCATCTACGTTCCGCCGCCCTTTGCGGCCGATGCGATCCTCGAGGCGATCGATGCGGGCATCGCGCTTGCCGTCTGCATCACCGAGGGCGTTCCCGTCCTGGATATGGTCAAGGTCAAGCGCGCACTCATCGGGTCGGGCACGCGGCTGATCGGCCCCAACTGCCCGGGCATCATCACGCCGGGCGAGTGCAAGATCGGCATCATGCCGGGGCACATCCACAAGCCTGGACGCGTCGGCATCGTCTCCCGGTCCGGCACGCTCACCTATGAGGCCGTGGCACAGACCACCGCCGTCGGCTTCGGCCAGACCACGTGCATCGGCATCGGCGGCGACCCGGTCAACGGGACGAACTTCATCGACGCGCTCTCGCTCTTCCTTGAGGACGACGCCACCGAAGCCATCATCATGATCGGCGAGATCGGCGGCAGCGCTGAGGAAGAAGCCGCGGAATTCTTGGTTAAGGCCGGCAACAAGAAGCCCATCGTAGGCTTCGTGGCCGGCGCGACCGCGCCTCCCGGACGCCGCATGGGACATGCCGGTGCCGTTATTTCGGGCGGCAAGGGCGACGCAAAGAGCAAAATAGAGGCAATGCAGGACGCCGGTATTGTGGTGTCCCATTCCCCTGCAGCGCTTGGAACAACGCTTGCAGGAATATTTAGCTAAGGGTGCGCTGGGCGCCAAACGCTTGCCTTTTTTGCCCGGCACGCCGGAGGTCCCGATAAGGACCGCGAGGTTGGTGCCATGACACGATACGAAGCCAGCGAGGTTTTCGCCCAGACCTCTTTCCTGGATGGCGCCAACGCCACCTACCTCGCCGAGCTCTACGCCCTGTACGAGGCCGACCCATCGTCGGTCTCAGAAGACTGGCAACACTTCTTTGCCAATCTCGGCGACGACGCCAAGAACGTCATCGCCGACGCGGAAGGTCCCTCTTGGGGTGCCTGGAACCGGGCGCCGTCTTGGAAGAATGGCGCGCAATCGACCGCAATGGCCGTCGCACCCGACGGCGCGCTGACCCAGGCCGAAGCACTCGACGCTGCCCGCGATACGCTGGGGGCACGCATGCTAATCCGCGCCTACCGCACGCGTGGCCATCTGATCGCCAAGCTCGACCCGCTGCGTCTCATCGAACGTGGCGCTCATCCCGAACTCAACCCCGAGACCTATGGCTTCACGCCGGCGGACTATTCGCGGCCCATCTATATCGGCGGCGCGCTGGGGTTCGAGTTCGCCGATCTGGCCCAAGTGCTCGCGGTTCTGGAAAAGACCTATGGCGGCACGATCGGCTTCGAGTACATGCACATCTCCGACCCCGATCAGCGGGCCTGGCTGCAGAAGCGCATCGAAGGCTCGGAGATCCAATTCACTGAGCAGGGCAAGCGGGCGATCCTGAACAAGCTGATCGAGTCCGAAGGCTCCGAGCGCTTCCTCAATGTGAAATACACGGGCACCAAGCGCTTCGGTCTCGACGGCGGCGAGTCCATGGTTCCGGCGCTCGAACAGATCATCAAGCGCGGCGGCCAGCTCGGCGTCCGCGAGATCGTCATCGGCATGCCCCATCGCGGCCGGCTGAACGTGCTCGCCAACGTGATGGCCAAGCCCTGGCGCGCCATCTTCAACGAGTTCCGCGGCGGCTCCGCCCACCCCGACGACGTCGAGGGCTCGGGCGACGTGAAGTATCATCTCGGCGCCTCGTCGGATCGCGAGTTCGATGACAACCGCGTGCATCTCTCCCTCACCGCCAACCCGTCGCATCTCGAGATCGTCGATCCCGTGGTGCTCGGCAAGGTGCGGGCCAAGCAGGACCAGGCGGGCGACACCAAGCGCAAGACGATCATGCCGCTGCTTCTCCACGGTGACGCGGCCTTCGCCGGCCAGGGTGTCGTGGCCGAGTGCCTCGGATTGTCGGGTCTGCGGGGCCACCGTACCGGCGGGGGGATCCATTTCATCGTGAACAACCAGATCGGGTTCACGACGGCGCCGCGCTTCTCGCGCTCATCACCCTACCCTTCCGACGTGGCCAAGATGATCGATGCGCCAATCTTCCATGTGAACGGCGACGACCCGGAAGCCGTCGTCCATGTCACGAAGATCGCCACCGAGTTCCGTCAGCGTTTCGGCAAGCCCGTCGTCATCGATATGTTCTGCTACCGCCGCCACGGCCACAACGAGGCGGACGAGCCCGCCTTCACGCAGCCGCTGATGTATCAGCGCATCGCCGAGCACCCCCGGGTGGTCGAGATCTACGCGGACCGGCTGGTCAAGGAAGGCGTCCTCACGAAAGAGGAGGTCGATGGGCTGCAGGCACAGTTCCGCGACTACCTCGAAGAGGAGTTCAAGGCCGGCGAGACCTACAGGCCGAACCGCGCCGACTGGCTGGACGGGCGCTGGTCGGGCATCGGCTTCGCCGACGAAGGAGCCCGGCGCGGACTGACCGGCGTCGACCTCGATGTCCTGCGTGAAGTCGGGCACAAGCTGACGAAAATTCCCGCCACCCTGACGCCGCACAAGACCATCGCCCGCATCATGGCGGCGCGGCGGCAGTCGATCGACGACGGCACGGGCATCGATTGGGCGACCGCGGAGTCGCTCGCCTTCGGCACGCTGCTGGTCGAGGGCTTCAAGATCCGCCTGTCGGGACAGGACTCCGAGCGCGGCACCTTCTCGCATCGCCATTCGGTCCTGATGGATCAGGTGAACGAGAACAAGTACACGCCGCTGAAGCATCTCGGCAAAGAGCAGGGCGATTTCGAAGTCATCAATTCGATGCTTTCCGAAGAGGCCGTCCTCGGCTTCGAGTACGGCTACAGCCTCGCCGAGCCCAACGCGCTCGTCCTGTGGGAAGCCCAGTTCGGCGACTTCGCCAACGGCGCACAGGTAGTGATCGATCAGTTCATCTCGTCGGGTGAACGCAAATGGCTGCGCATGTCGGGGCTCGTGCTTCTGCTGCCCCATGGCTATGAAGGCCAGGGACCGGAACATTCCTCCGCCCGGCTCGAGCGCTATCTCCAGCTTTGCGCGGAAGACAATTGGCAGGTCGTCAACTGCACCACGCCCGCCAATTACTTCCATGTGCTGCGGCGTCAGCTACACCGGCAGTTCCGCAAGCCGCTTGTGCTCATGACGCCGAAATCGCTGTTGCGGCACAAGAAGGTCAAATCCGACATCGAGGATTTCGGCCCCAAGTCCAGCTTTCACCGGCTTCTCTGGGACGACGCCCAACGCCTCGAGGACTCGCCCATCAAGCTTGTCCCCGACGAGGAGATTCAGCGCGTCGTGCTCTGCTCCGGCAAGGTCTATTACGACCTCGAGGCCGAGCGTGAGGCGCGCGGCATCAACGACATCTATCTCCTGCGCATGGAACAGCTCTATCCGTTCCCGGCGCGCGCGCTGATCCAAGAGCTCGGACGCTTCAAGGAAGCGGAGATCGTATGGTGTCAGGAAGAGCCCAAGAACATGGGGGCTTGGACTTTCGTAGAACCAAATTTGACTTGGGTTCTGGAGCATATCGATGCCAAATCTAAGCGGCCTCGTTATGCTGGCCGCCCAAGCTCCGCGGCGACCGCCACGGGCCTGATGTCGAAGCATACGAGAGAGTTGAAAGCCCTGCTCAACGAAGCTTTGGGCTGATCCGGGAAGGCGCCGCCTCCCGGACTACGGTTGAGCAAGGAACTGGCTGGAAGGACGGACGATAGGCTGCCATGACGACAGAAATCCGGGTACCGACATTGGGCGAGTCCGTCGTCGAGGCGACGGTGGGCCAGTGGTTCAAGCAAGCGGGCGAAGCTGTCGCCGCTGACGAGCCGCTGGTCGAGCTCGAAACCGACAAGGTGACGGTCGAGGTGCCGGCCCCTGCGGGCGGCGTTCTCTCCGAAATCGTCGTCAAGGAAGGCGATACGGTCGAAGTGGGCGCGCTGCTCGGGTCGATCGCCGCCGGAGACGGTGCCACCGTGACGCCCGCCCCAAAAGCCGAGACCAAATCGAAAGAGTCTTTGCCCAAGCCGGCGGAACCGGCCCCCGCGCCGCAGCCGTCACCGGCCGCCGAGCCTGTTGCGCTCAAGCGTGAGCCGTATACCCGCACGGAGATCGCCCCGACCTCCATGCCGCCTTCGCCGGCAGCCCAGAAACTTCTCGACGAAAAGGGACTTGCTGCCGACCAAGTGACAGGGACCGGCCGCCGGGGTCAGATCCTCAAAGGCGACGTCATCGCCGCCACGGCCGCGGCGGAGACCTTGCGCGACACACCGCGCGCACCCAAGCCGCCGGCACCGCCGCGCGCGCCCGTGACCCAGGACGATGCCGCGCGCGAGGAACGCGTTCGCATGACACGCCTGCGTCAGACCATCGCCAAGCGCCTGAAGGACGCCCAGGACACCGCCGCGATGCTCACCACGTTCAACGACGTGGACATGAGCCAGATCATGGAGCTGCGCAAAGAGTACAAGGACGACTTCCAGAAGCGTCACGGCGTGAAGCTCGGCTTCATGGGCTTCTTCGTGAAGGCTTGCGTGCAAGCGCTGAAAGACATCCCCGCGGTGAATGCGGAGATCGACGGGGACGACCTCGTCTACAAGAACTACTACCATGTCGGTGTCGCGGTCGGCACGGAACGCGGCTTGGTGGTTCCGGTGATCCGCGACGCGGACCGCATGAGCCTTGCGGAGATCGAGAGCACCATCGCCGATTTCGGCGTGCGCGCCCGCGAAGGCAAGCTCGGCCTTGCCGAGATGCAGGGCGGCACCTTCACCATCTCCAACGGCGGCATTTACGGGTCGATGCTCTCGACGCCGATCCTCAATGCACCGCAATCCGGCATTCTCGGCATGCACCGCATTGAGGAACGCCCCGTGGTACGCGACGGGCAGATCGTGGCGCGGCCGATGATGTATCTGGCGCTGTCCTACGACCATCGCATTGTTGACGGCAAGGAAGCCGTGACGTTCCTAGTGAACGTGAAGGATTCTCTCGAGAACCCCGCCCGCCTGATCCTCGATCTGTAGCCTCCGACTTCAGAGACTGTCCTATGAGTTCCTCTTACGACCTGATCGTCATCGGCACCGGCCCTGGCGGCTATGTGTGCGCCATCCGCGCCGCACAGCTCGGCATGAAAGTGGCTGTCGTCGAGAAGCGCGCCACCCATGGCGGCACCTGCCTCAACGTCGGCTGCATCCCGTCCAAGGCGCTGCTGCATGCTTCCGAGGCCTATGCGGAGGCGACCGGGCATTTCGCCGAGATGGGTATCAAAGTGAAGCCGGAGCTGGACCTTGCCGCCATGCTCGCCTTCAAGGACGAAGGCGTGAAGGGCAACGTGGACGGCATCGAGTATCTCCTGAAGAAGAACAAGATCGACGCCTATGTCGGGCTCGGAACGATCCTCGCCCCGCACCAGGTCGAGGTGACGCCGGACAAGGGCGACAAGCAGACGCTCGAAACCAAGGCCATCGTCATCGCCACGGGCTCGGAGGTCGCGCACGTGCCGGGCATCGACGTCGACGAGAAACGCATCGTGTCGTCGACCGGCGCGCTGTCGCTGCCGAAAGTGCCGAAGCGCCTGATCGTCATCGGCGGCGGCTATATCGGGCTTGAGCTTGGCTCGGTCTGGTCGCGCCTCGGGTCGGAAGTGACCGTGGTCGAGATGCTGCACACCATCACGCCCGGCCTCGACGGCGAGGTCGCCAAACAGCTGCAGAAGATTCTCAAGAAGCAGGGTCTCACCTTCAAACTCGGCGCCAAGGTGACCGGGGTCGACACCTCGGGCAAGTCAGTGAAACTCACCATCGAGCCGGCGGAGGGCGGCAAGGCCGAGACGCTGGAATGCGACGTGGTGCTGGTCTCGATCGGGCGCGTGCCGAACACGGAAGGCTTAGGCCTCGCCAATGTCGGCGTCGAAACTCATGCGCGCGGGCGCATCGTCGTCGACCACCATTTCCAGACCAATGTGCCGGGCATCTACGCTATCGGCGATGTCATTGCCGGGCCAATGTTAGCCCACAAGGCCGAGGAAGAAGGCGTGGCCGTCGCCGAGATCCTGGCCGGCCAGGCCGGGCATGTGAACTACGACGTGATTCCGTCCGTGGTGTACACCGCGCCGGAAGTGGCGTCCGTCGGCAAGACCGAGGAACAGCTCAAGGAGGACGGCATCGCCTACAAGGCCGGCAAGTTCCCCTTCACCGCCAATGGCCGCGCCAAGGTGAACCGCACCACAGAAGGCTTCGTCAAAGTCCTTGCCGATGCCGTCACCGACCGCGTGCTCGGCGTGCATATCATCGGCCCAGACGCCGGCACGATGATCGCCGAAGCCGCCGTGCTGATGGAGTTCGGCGGGTCTGCGGAAGACTTGGCGCGCACCTGCCATGCGCATCCCACGCTCAATGAAGCAGTGAAGGAAGCGGCGCTCGCCGTCGACAAGCGCCCCATTCACATGTAGCGGCCTGCGCTGCGAATGCGGGCCTAATCCAGCGTGCGGCGGAAGCGCATCAGCGCGATCCCCATTGCCGCAACGAGGAAGATCACCAGCGCCAGCACGTCGAGCTTCATATCGGCGAGGCCGTTTCCCTTCAGCATGATGCCGCGAGCGATGCGCATGAAGTGCGTCAGCGGCAGGATCTCCCCGATCACTTGCGCCCATTGCGGCATGCCGCGAAACGGAAACATGAAGCCGGACAGCAGGATGTTCGGCAGAAAGAAGAAGAACGTCATCTGCACCGCCTGAAGCTGGTTTTGCGCGATGGTCGAGAACGTGTAGCCCACGGCGAGATTGGCGGCGGCGAACAACGTGCTGAGCAAAACCAGCAGACCGATACTGCCCCGGATCGGCACGTCGAACAGGAACGACGCCGCGCCGATGATGATCGTCATCTGCACGAAGCCGACGAGAACGAAGGGCGCGATCTTTCCGATCATGATCTCGACCGGCCGGATCGGCATCGCCAGCAGACTCTCCATCGTGCCGCGCTCGATCTCGCGCGTCACCGCAAGCGCCGTGAACATCATCATGGTCATGGTCAGCACGACCCCGAGCAGGCCCGGTACGATGTTGTATTGCGTCAGGCCTTCCGGGTTGTAGCGGCGCTGCAGCGTCAGCGTGAAAGGCGGGGCCCGTGCTTCAACCGCCTCGTCGGGTCCGCGCAGTTCGCGCCGGAGCGCCGTGTCGATAAGGCCCTGCACGGCGGCGATGGCCGTGCCGGTCGCGACGGGATCGGTGGCGTCGGCGATGACCAGCAGCGACGGATGATCGCCGCGCCGCACGTCGCGTTCGAAGCTTGCTGGAATCTCCACCGCAAACTGGACCGTACCCGAGCGTAGCAACGCATCGAGCTCGGCCGAATCCCGCACCTGCCGTTTGAATTCGAAATAGTCGCTGTTCTTCATGGCCGCGAGCACGGCGCGGGTTAGCGGACCATCGTCGCGCGTCAGCACCGCCGTCGGCAAGTGCTTGGGATCGGTGTTAATGGCATAGCCGAACAGCGTCAGCTGCAGGATCGGGATGAACAGCATGGTGGCGAACGTCATGCGGTCCCGGCGCATTTGGACGAATTCCTTCACCACCATGGCCCAGACCCGCTTGAGAAAGCCGGGATCCCGGCTCGCCGGGCGCGCTGAATTCTGTGCTTCCGCGCTCATTCGAAATTGTCCTGCGACTGGTCCATCAGCAGGATGAACACATCCTCGAGGCTCGGCTCGCCCTGCCGCCAGCGATACGCGCCATCTTCTTTCTTGGCCTCCGCGATGGCGGCATCGAGTTTCTTGGGGTCGCGGCCCGAGACGTGCAGCTCGTTTCCGAAAGGCGCGACCATGTCGATCCCGTCACGATGCTCGAGTCGCACAGCGAGGTCGTGCAAGCCGGGCCCAGTCACGATCCAGGTGCTGAGGCCCGATTGCGT
Source organism: Methyloceanibacter sp. wino2 (assembly GCF_003071365.1). Taxonomy (NCBI): domain Bacteria; kingdom Pseudomonadati; phylum Pseudomonadota; class Alphaproteobacteria; order Hyphomicrobiales; family Hyphomicrobiaceae; genus Methyloceanibacter; species Methyloceanibacter sp. wino2. Next base: position 1,915,476 of record NZ_CP028960.1, on the reverse strand, counting down.
GATGAGATCGTGCGCGGTCCCGCGCGCCAGCAGGTCTCCAAACGCAATATAGGCAAGCTCGTGACAGCGCTCCGCTTCGTCCATGTAATGGGTCGAGACCAGCACCGTGATGCCTTCCGCTGCCAGGGCGTGGATCTCGTCCCAGAACTCGCGCCGCGCCTTCGGGTCGACGCCGGCCGTCGGCTCGTCCAGCAGCAGAAGCTGCGGGTTGGGAAGAATGCAGGCGCCGAGCGCGAGGCGCTGCTTCCAGCCGCCCGAGAGCTCGCCGGCAAGCTGTTCCGCGCGCCCGGTCAGGCCGAGGCGCGCGATCGCTTCCTTCGCCGCCTGCCGCGGATGGGGCACGCCGTAGACCCGCGCCACGAATTCCAGGTTCTCGCGGATTGAAAGGTCCGCATAGAGACTAAAACGCTGCGTCATGTAGCCCACATGCCGCCGGATCTCGTCTTGCTGCGTGAGGATGTCGTAGCCGAGACAGGTCCCCTCTCCCGCATCCGGCGTGAGGAGACCGCAGAGAAGACGCAAGGTCGTGGTCTTGCCGCTACCATTGGGGCCCAGGAATCCGTAGATCTCGCCCTTCGGCACTTGCAGGCTGAGATCATGCACGACTGTCCGGTCGCCGAATTTCTTCGTCAGCCCATGGACGTCGATCGCGATCTCTTTGGTCACGGGAGACCTACTGGCTCTGCGGGAGCGTGACGGAGACGGGCTGCCCGGCCGTGAGTTCCGCGGTCTTCTCGTCGGGCCACGCCTCGACGAGAAACACGAGCTTCTTGCGCTGCTCGCGTGAAAAGATCACCGGCGGCGTGAATTCCGCATCGCGCGAAATGAAGCGGATCGTCGCCGTCAGCCCCGACGGACAGCCGTCGCAGGACACGCCGACAGTCTCTCCGATGCGAAGCCCCGCACGGTCCGCCTCCGAGACGAAGAAGCGGACCTTTAGATTGCCGGGCGGCAGCAGCGACACGACGGCCTGCCCCGCATTCACCACCTCGCCGGGACGGAAATAGACTTCCTCGATGGACCCGGCCGCCGGCGCGAACACCTTCCGCTTGGCGATACTCTTTTCCGCTTCGTCCAGGGCGGATCGCGCTTCCGACACCGCAGCCGTCGCGGCCTCGATCACGCCGGAACGGCCCGGAAGATGGGCGGCTTCGATGCGCCGCTCCGCTTCCTTCACGGCCGCCTGATTGCTGTCGTGCTGCGCGACGGCGTCATCAAGCTGCGCTTTGGAGACCCAACCTTTTTCGTAGAGCTGCTGGATACGATCGAGATTGAGCTGCGACTTCGTCTGCATGGCCTTGGCTCGCACCAAAGCCGACTCGAGCACCTCGATCTCGCGCGGACGCTGGAGCTCGGCCTTTGCATCGCCAAGCCGCGCTTCGGCTTCGGCCAGCCGAGCCTTGCGGGTTGCGAGTTCGGCCTTCTGTTCCGAACTTTCGAGTGTGAACACCAGATCGCCCTTGGCGACGGTTTCTCCTTCCCGGACTTCGAGCGATTCGATGCGCCCGCTCTTTTCGGAACCGACCAGAACCAGGTCCGCTTCCAAATAACCCGGCACGAGACCCTGATCGCCGCCGGAGCGCGTCAACAAAACCAGCCCGCCGATGGCGACGGCCACGACGGCAAGGATGATGAGAGCCGTTCGTCTCATGAGGTCTCATGCCCCCGATTGCCGGTGGTGATTGCGTCGGCCACCAGATTGATGTGCGTCTTTAGAAACTCATCGGTGTCGAGATGGGCATGAGCCTCAAACAGGCTGCGCCAGATCACGGCCATCAGCGCCGGCGCCACCAGCAATTGCGGGAAGTCGTGCAAGCCTGTCGGTTTCAATTCGCCGCGCTCAACGCCCCGGTCGATGAAGGCGCGCAGGGCGGCAATGCCCTTCGAGACGACATGATCGTAGTAGAAGCGCGTGAGCTCCGGATGCTTATGCCCTTCGCTGATCAGCAGCCGCGCGATCAGCATGCGGCGCGACTTCACGAGGTCCTGCAGGAAGGCGAGGAACGGTCCCTTGAGAAAGTCCTCGCTCGGCAAATCCGAGGCGAGCATGAGGTCGCGCATCTCGTCGAACGCCGGCGTCAGCACGCTCCGGACGACGGCCTTGAACAGCTCTTCCTTGGTCTTGAAGTAGAGATAGGGCAGGCCCTTGGACACCTTGGCGCGGGCCGCGACATCCTCCAAGCGCGTGCCCGCATAGCCTTTGACGGTGAACTCCTCGAAGGCCGCCGTCACGATCTCGTCCGCGCGGTCGCCTTTGCGCCCGCGCGATGCGCCGGTCTCTTCCTTGGACTTCGTCTGGTTGCTCTTGGCCATGCCATGCCGCCTTTCCGGAAAGCTTCCGGCCCATCGTTCCGATGCGTCCGCACGACGCCGGGTATCTCTACAAATATGACTGACTAGTCAGTATCGCAATGGCAGAATAGAAAAATCCGCGGTCTCATGCGGTTTTGGTGGACGGCCTGCGACCGCCGTCGTGAGGTGTCAGGAGCACGGTTTTCCGGAGACGCGCGAACTCAGGCCCGGGGGTGGGCGCTCTCGTAGGCCTTCAAGAGATGCGCGCGGTCGACCTCCGTGTAGCCTTGGGTGGTCGACAGGCTGGCGTGGCCGAGCAACTCCTGGATCGCACGCAAGTCGGCGCCCGCGCCCAGCAGATGCGTCGCGAAGGAATGGCGCAGCGCGTGCGGGGTCGCGGTAGCGGGAAGTCCCAGCGCGGCGCGAGCTTTCTCCAACCGGAGCTGGATGATCCGTGGACTGAGTCTCTTGCCGCGTACGCCGATGAAGAGCGGATCGTTGGGGCCCAGCTTCTTGGGACACAGATCGAGATAGCGCTCGACCGCCGCGCGCGCGACCGGCAGCACCGGCACGACACGGGTCTTGTTGCCCTTACCCGTCACGCGAAGCGTGTCGCGGCCCTTGATCGGCGCGTCACAGACTTGGAGGCCCAGCGCCTCGGAAATGCGCAGGCCCGACCCGTACAGCAGCGTCAGCACCGCGGTATCGCGGGCGAGCGTCCATTCGGGTGCGTCGGGCGCGGCGATGTCGGCTCCTTCCATCAACGCGGTCGCCTTCTCCTCGGGCAGAGGCTTCGGCACTGCATGGGGCAGCTTCGGCATGGACACGGCCCGAACCGCATCGTTCTTGCCGTAGCCGCGCCGCTCGAGGAACTGGAAGAACATGCGCAGTGCGCTCAAGGACCTGGAGAGACTGCGGCTCCCGACATCCTGGCTACGCCGATAGGCGAGGAAAGACCGCACGTCGCGGGCCGATACCGCCAGCAGCGCCGCCATGTCGGGCGTCCCGCCGAAATGCTGGCCGAGAAAGAACAGAAACTGTCCGAGATCGCGGGTATAGGCCTCGACCGTATGGGCGGCGAGATCGCGCTCGGTGGTGAGATAGGCAAGCCAAGCCTCGACGGCGGCGGCCACATCCGGCGCCGTTCCGATCGCCGCGAGGCCCTGATAGGCCCTCTCTTGCGGTTTCGAAGCCATCACGCTCCCCCAAAATAGCACAGGCGCTACTATGGCGGAGTGAGTCGTTAAACCCCCGCTAACCCCACTGGCGAGCCCCAACAGAAACGCCCGATCTTGGCCAAGTCCGAACCAGACCAGAAACTGCTGATCCCCGAGGAGGCCCCCGACACGGTACCGGTGCTGGTGCCGCTCGCACTGCCCGCGCCATATGATTACCTGGTGCCCGACGGGGTGCAGGTCCATCCCGGGTCGTTCGTGGTCGCCCCGCTCGGGCCGGTGAAATACGTGGCCGCGGTCTGGCGGCGCCCGGAAGGTGCGCCCGCGCCGAAGATTCCGCGATCCAAATTACGCGCGCTCATCGACGTGCTGGACGATGTGCCGCCGCTGCCTGAGATCTCCATGGACTTCGCCGAATGGGTCGCCGACTACACGCTGACGCCGCCCGGCATGGTCCTGCGCATGATGATGAGCGCGAGTTCCGCGTTTCAGCCGCCCGCGCCGCGCTATGGGGTACGCCTTGCCGGACCGCCTCCCGAGCGCATGACGCCGGCCCGGACCCGCGTGCTGGACGTGGCGGGCAACGGACTGATCTGGGTGAAGTCACTGCTGGCGGAAGCAGCCGGGGTTAGCCCGGGCGTGATCGACGGCCTTGTCGATGCGGGCACGCTCGTGGCCGAGCCCCTGCCCGACACCCTCGCGCGCGAACTCGATCCGTCTCTGCTCCGCACCGAACTCTCCGACGAGCAGACCAAGGCAGCGGAGCAGCTCCTCGAGAACACAAATGATGGCTTCGCGGTCTCGCTGCTCGACGGCGTCACGGGATCGGGCAAGACGGAGGTCTATTTCGAGGCCATCGCCCAGGCGCTCTCGGGCGGCAAACAGGCGCTCGTCATGATCCCGGAGATTGCGCTGACCGCCGCCTTCCTCACCCGCTGCGAAGAGCGCTTCGGCGCGCGCCCCGCCGAATGGCATTCAGGGCTGACCCAATCGGCGCGGGGCCGCACCTGGCGCGCGGTGGCCGAAGGCAAGGCGCAGCTCGTCGTCGGCGCGCGCTCGGCACTGTTCCTGCCCTTTCCCAATCTCGGGCTCATCGTCGTCGATGAGGAACACGACCAGGCCTACAAGCAGGAAGACCGCGTCTCCTATCAAGCCCGTGACATGGCCGTGGTGCGTGGGCACCTCGGCAAATGTCCCGTCGTCTTGAGTTCGGCGACGCCCTCGATCGAGAGTCTGGTCAACGCAGACCAAGGCCGTTACCGGCACATTCCCTTGCGCGCCCGCTATCAATCGGCCGGCCTGCCCGACCTCGAAGCCATCGACATGCGCAAATCCCCGCCCCAGCGCGGGTCCTGGCTCTCGCCGGTGCTCACGGAAGCCATGGCGCAAACGCTGGGGCGCGGAGAGCAGGCGCTGCTGTTCCTCAACCGGCGCGGATACGCGCCGCTCACGCTCTGCCGCAAATGCGGCTACCGCTTCGAGTGCCCCAACTGCTCCGCCTGGATGGTGGAGCACCGGTTCCGCCACCGGCTCGAATGTCACCATTGCGGCAAGTTCGCGCCCCTGCCTGACGAATGCCCGTCTTGCGGCGCCGAGGAGTCCCTGGTCGCCTGCGGGCCCGGCGTCGAGCGCATCGCTGAAGAAGTGGAGACGCTCTTTCCGGAAGCGCGGCGCGCGATCCTCTCCTCCGACCTGACCCCGCGCATCGCGGATCTGCGCGAGACCTTGCGGGAAATCGAGGACCGCGAGGTGGACATCGTCATCGGCACGCAATTGGTCGCCAAGGGTCACCATTTTCCCGGGCTGGCCCTCGTGGGTGTGGTGGATGCCGATCTCGGCCTCGCCCAAGGAGACCCGCGCGCAGCCGAACGCACCTTCCAGCTTCTGAGCCAAGTCACCGGCCGGGCCGGACGCGAGGCCATTGCCGGGCGCGGCCTGCTCCAGACCTATATGCCCGAGCACCCTGTCCTCCAGGCCCTGGTCGCAGGCGACCGCGATGCCTTCTATGCCCAGGAGATCGAGGCGCGACGCGAAGCGGGAATGCCGCCGTTCGGCCGCCTCGCCTCTCTTCTTATATCCGGCACAGACCGGGCCGCGGCGGAAAGCTACGCCCGCAGCCTCGCCCGGGCGGCGGCGCCCGCCGAGAAAATCGAGGTCCTGGGTCCGGCCGAAGCGCCACTCTCGGTGGTCAGGGGGCGCTACCGCTACCGGATTTTGGTGAAGGCGCCGCGCGAGGCGGACATCCAGGCCTACTTGCGCCTCTGGATGGCGGACGCACCCAAGGCGCGCGGCTCGATCCGCCTCTCCATCGACATCGACCCCTATAATTTCCTCTGAGCGCAGACTGAAACGCGCGCGTGCGGCGTTTGATTCGCGCACCTCTGTTGCACGCCCGTCACCCCTATGTTACAGGCTCCGCGGGGTATCCAAGGAGCGGTTCAGCGGCGCCTTTTTCGGGGCAAATTTCCGTTGACGCGGGGGCTCTAATCCCAGCATTTACCGGACTATCAAGGGTGGGGCGGCAGTTGTCTGCGCCTGCCTCAAAGGGAGAGGCTTGAGGGACTTGGCATCTGAGGATCATACCGTATCGGGCGTTGCAGGCCGCTATGCCACGGCGCTATTCGAGCTGGCGGTCGAAGAGAAGGCTCTCGAGAAAATAGAGAGCGATCTCAACCGTTTCGGCGAAGCCCTCGATGCCTCCGAAGACCTCGCCCGGCTCGTCAACAGCCCCATGTTCTCCTCCGAGGAGCAAGGCCGGGCCCTCGAAGCCGTCCTCGAGAAAGTCGAAATCGACGGCCTCACCAAGAATTTTCTGCTGCTGGTCTCCAAGAACCGCCGGCTTTTTGCCGTGCCGGGCATGATCGGCGCCTTCCGCGCGCTGCTCGCCGACCATCGCGGCGAAATCAGCGCGACGGTGGCCTCCGCCGCAGCACTCAACGACACACAGATTACAGCCCTGAAGCAGGCCCTGAAGGCCGCCCTCGGCAAGGACGTCATGCTCGAGCAGCGTGTCGATCCGAGCCTGCTCGGCGGTCTCATGGTGAAGGTCGGCAGCCGCATGATCGACACCTCGCTTCAAACAAAACTCACTCGTCTCAAGCACGCCATGAAAGAGGTTGGCTAATGGATATCAAAGCCGCCGAGATCTCCGCGATTCTCAAGGACCAGATCAAGAATTTTGGGCAGGAAGCCGAAGTGGCCGAGGTCGGCCAGGTGCTCTCCGTCGGTGACGGCATCGCCCGCGTCTACGGCCTCGACAATGTTCAGGCCGGTGAAATGGTCGAATTTGCCGACGGCACCCAGGGCATGGCCCTGAACCTCGAAATCGACAATGTCGGTATCGTGATTTTCGGCGACGACCGGAACATCGGCGAAGGCGACATCTGCAAGCGCACCGGCAACATCGTGGAAGCCCCGGTCGGCAAGGGCCTGCTGGGCCGCGTTGTCGACGGTCTCGGCAACCCGATCGACGGCAAGGGGCCCATCGAGGCCACCGAAATGCGCCGCGTGGACGTGAAGGCCCCGGGTATCATTCCCCGCCAGTCGGTGCACGAGCCCATGCAGACCGGCCTCAAGGCCGTTGATGCGCTGATCCCGGTCGGCCGCGGCCAGCGCGAGCTGATCATCGGCGACCGTCAGACCGGTAAGACCGCGATCATTCTCGACACGATCCTCAATCAGAAGTCGGTCAACGATCGCGACGACGAATCCCAGCACCTGTATTGCATCTACGTGGCCATCGGCCAGAAGCGCTCGACCGTCGCGCAGTTCGTGAAGGTGCTCGAGGAGAACGGCGCGTTGCCCTACTCCATCGTTGTCGCCGCCACGGCGTCCGATCCTGCCCCGATGCAGTTCCTGGCGCCGTTCACCGGCTGCACCATGGGCGAGTATTTCCGCGACAACGGCATGCATGCCCTTGTCAACTACGACGATCTGTCCAAGCAGGCCGTTGCCTATCGCCAGATGTCGCTGCTGCTTCGCCGCCCGCCGGGACGTGAAGCCTACCCGGGCGATGTGTTCTACCTTCACTCGCGCCTGCTGGAGCGCGCGGCCAAGCTCAATGCCGAAAACGGTTCGGGCTCGCTGACCGCTCTGCCCGTCATCGAGACGCAGGCCAACGACGTGTCGGCCTACATCCCGACCAACGTGATCTCGATCACGGACGGCCAGATCTTCCTCGAAACCGATCTGTTCTATCAGGGCATCCGCCCCGCGGTGAACGTGGGTCTGTCCGTGTCCCGCGTGGGCTCGTCGGCCCAGATCAAGGCCATGAAGCAGGTTGCCGGCAAGATTAAGGGTGAACTGGCCCAGTATCGCGAGATGGCGGCCTTCGCCCAGTTCGGTTCGGACCTCGACGCCACGACGCAGAAGCTGCTGAACCGCGGCGCGCGCCTGACCGAGCTCCTGAAGCAGCCGCAGTTCTCCCCGCTCACGGTCGAGGAGCAGGTCGTCTCCATCTACATGGGTGTGAACGGCTATCTGGATGCCCTGTCGGTGTCCGACATCGGCCGGTTCGAGGACGAATGGCTTCGGTACATGCACACCGAGCATCAGGATCTTCTCGACACCATCCGTGACGAGAAGAAGATCTCCGACGAGTCCGGCGACAAGCTGAAGGCCGCGGCCGACAAATTCGCCAAGTCCTTCGCGTGAGCTGATTCATGGCCTCGCTAAAGGAGCTTCGGAACCGTATCGCCTCGGTTAAGGCGACCCAGAAGATCACCAAGGCCATGCAGATGGTGGCTGCGGCGAAGCTTCGCCGGGCGCAGATGGCAGCCGAAGCCGCGCGCCCCTATGCCGAGCGCATGGAGGCCGTGCTTTCGAACCTGGCAGAGGCTCTCAAAGGCCTCGAGGGCGTCGGCTCGCCCCTGATGGTCGGGACCGGCAAGGACGATGTGCATCTCTTGGTGGTGTGCTCCTCCGAGCGCGGCCTTTGCGGCGGCTTCAACTCGTCGATTGTCCGCAAAGCGCGCGAGAAAGTGCTGGAACTGACCGGACAGGGCAAAGAGGTCAAGATCCTCTGCGTCGGCAAGAAGGGCTACGACCAGCTTCGCCGCCAGTTCAAGGCGCAGATCATCGACGTGATCGAGTTCCGCGGCATCAAGCAGCTGTCGTTCGAACATGCCGATCAGGTCGGGCAGAAGGTCCGGGCGATGTTCGAGGCCGGCGAGTTCGACGTGGCGACATTGTTCTACGCCGAGTTCAAGTCGGTCATCAGCCAGACCCCGATCGCCCAGCAGATCATTCCCGCCTCTATTCCCGAAGGAAAAGAGAGCGGCGTCGATCTGGACGGCGCGATCTACGAATACGAGCCGGAGGAATCCGAGATTCTCGCCGATCTCCTGCCGCTCAACATCACGACCCAGATTTTCAAGGCGCTGCTTGAGAACGCCGCGTCGGAGCAAGGCGCTCGCATGAGCGCCATGGATAGCGCGACGCGCAATGCCGGTGAGATGATCGGCAAGCTGACGCTGAACTATAACCGGACCCGCCAGGCCCAGATCACCAAGGAGCTGATCGAGATCATCTCCGGTGCTGAGGCCCTCTAGTCAGTCAAGGAACGGAACGATGGCAAACAAACCCGTGGTGGCAGAAACCAAGAAGCAAGAGAAGCGCATCGCCGAAGGCAAGGGGCCCAAGGGCCAGATCCGCCAGGTGACCGGCGCTGTCGTCGACGTGCAGTTCGACGAGCACCTGCCCGAAATTCTGAACGCGCTCGAGACCGAGAACCAGGGCAACCGCCTCGTTCTCGAGGTCGCGCAGCATCTTGGCGAGAACACCGTTCGCACCATCGCCATGGACTCGACCGAAGGTCTCGTCCGCGGCCAGCAGGTGGTCGACACGGGCGAGCCGATCGCCGTTCCGGTGGGCGCGAAGACGCTCGGCCGCATCATGAACGTCATCGGCGAGCCGGTGGACGAGTTGGGGCCCATCGAGACCTCCGACAGCCGGCCGATCCACGCGCAGGCGCCGTCCTATGTGGACCAGGCGACGGAATCCGAAATTCTGGTCACGGGCATCAAGGTCGTCGACCTGCTCGCGCCGTACGCCAAGGGCGGCAAGATCGGCCTGTTCGGCGGCGCCGGCGTGGGCAAAACCGTGCTCATCATGGAGCTGATCAACAACGTCGCGAAGGCCCACGGCGGCTACTCCGTGTTCGCCGGTGTCGGCGAGCGCACGCGCGAGGGCAACGACCTCTATCACGAGATGATCGAGTCCGGCGTGAACAAGGATCCGAAGGAAGGCTCGATCGAGGGGTCCAAATGCGCCCTCGTGTACGGCCAGATGAACGAGCCTCCGGGAGCCCGTGCTCGTGTGGCTCTGTCGGGCCTGACGGTCGCAGAGTCGTTCCGCGATGAAGGCCAGGACGTGCTGTTCTTCGTGGACAACATCTTCCGCTTCACGCAGGCGGGTTCGGAAGTGTCCGCCCTCTTGGGCCGTATTCCCTCGGCCGTGGGCTATCAGCCGACGCTGGCCACGGATATGGGCGCCCTGCAGGAGCGCATCACCACCACCCAGAAGGGTTCGATCACCTCGGTGCAGGCCATTTACGTGCCGGCCGACGACTTGACCGACCCGGCGCCGGCGACCTCGTTCGCCCATCTGGACGCCACCACCGTGCTGTCGCGCACCATCGCCGAGAAGGGCATCTACCCGGCCGTGGATCCGCTCGATTCCACCTCGCGCATGCTCGACCCGCGTATCCTCGGTGAGGAGCACTACGCGGTGGCCCGCCAGGTGCAGGAGATCCTGCAGCGCTACAAGGCCCTCCAGGACATCATCGCCATTCTGGGCATGGACGAGCTTTCCGAAGAGGACAAGCTCACCGTGGCCCGCGCCCGTAAGATCGAGCGCTTCCTGTCGCAGCCCTTCCACGTGGCCGAGGTCTTCACCGGTTCGCCGGGCGTCCTGGTCGATCTCAAGGACACGATCGCCGGCTTCAAGGGCCTGTGCGAGGGCGACTACGATCACCTGCCTGAAGCGGCGTTCTACATGGTCGGCACCATCGAGGAAGCCGTCGCCAAGGCCGAGAAGCTTGCAGCCGAGGCCGCTTAATGCCCGATCCGTTCAAGTTCGAACTGGTATCGCCCGAGAAGCTGGTGTTCTCGGGCGACGTTGAGCAGGTGCTCGTTCCGGGCGCCGAGGGCGACATGACCATCATGGCCAAGCACGCCCCGCTCATCACGACGTTGCGCCCCGGGCTGCTCGAGATCGACTTCCCGGACGGCAAGCGCCAGCGCTTCTTCGCCCGTGGCGGTTTCGCCGAAGTGATCCCGGCGGGTCTCACGGTTTTGGCGGAACGGGCGATCGACCTGGACGAACTCGATCCGGCGCAACTCTCGCAGGATATCGCGGACGCCGAGGAAGACGTCGCCGACCTCTCGGGCGAGGCCAAAGACAAGGCTCAGATGACGCTCGAGCATCTCCGACAGGTGCAGTCGGCGCTGAGCGCCTAGACCGCGCAAACAGTTCACCACGTCGAGTTCAGAGGGAGGCCAACGCCTCCCTTTTTTGTTGGGCGGCGCGCGTGCGTGTGTGGCCGAGCTGGCCCCTATTTGACGACGAGATGAGAAAACGCGTCGATGACGGCGGCGTAAACAGCCTGCTTGAACGGCACCACCAATGACGGCAATTCGTCCATGGGCACCCAGCGCCACGCGTCGAACTCCGCCTTGTGGTCCGGCCGCGGCTTCAGATCGATATCGCGCTCGGTCCCCTCAAAACGAGCCGCGAACCACATCTGTCTCTGTCCGCGATATTTGCCCTTCCAGGCCACTCCTACCAGTTCCGACGGCAGATCGTAGACGAGCCACTCCTCGGTCTGTGCGAGGAACGTTGTCTTCTGAACGCCGGTCTCTTCCCACAGCTCTCGCCGGGCAGCTTCCTCGGGCGCCTCGCCCTTGTCGATGCCCCCTTGCGGCATCTGCCACCATTTACCGCATCCCTCGGACGCTTCCTTGCCGCGGTCCGGGCGCCGTCCCACGAAGACGTGCCCTTCCGCGTTCAACAGCATCACGCCCGCGCACGGCCGGTAGGGAAGCTTGGTGGGATCGGTCATGGTCAGGTCTTTGTCGCCTTGAGATGGCTGTGGCGGAACACCGCCCGATGAGCCACGCACGACAGCCGCAAGTCAAGGTCTGGGGGTCAGCTTTGACGCCGCGCCTGGACGGCAGCGCTCACCGGCACGAGGACAAGCCCCTTGCTCTCCAGGGACCCGGCCCAATCGGTGATCCGCTTGACCGTGCCGGGCGCCGCCTTGGCGACGCCGATGGCGGATCCGTTTTCTTTCGCGGCGGCCTCGAGTGCGGCGAGCTGGCTGTCGATCCGCCCGGCATCGAGCTGGACGTCGGCGACGTCGTATTCGAGCTCAAGGGCGGCGGCGACCCGTTTCGTCACGGCGGCATCGGTCGAGCCGTCAGCCAGATAGACGAGGCCCCGCCGCTTGAGTTCCTCGAACACGGGCGCGACTGAGCCGAGGTCGGATTGGAATTTCGCACCCATGTAGTTCGTCACGCCGATATAGCCGGCGTAACGCGACATCGCCCATTGCAGGCGCTTGATGTTGTCTTTTGGGGGGAGTGTGGTGAGAAGAGCGTGGGGGCCGGGATCGTTCGTCGGGTAGTTGTTGGGCTCCAGGGGAATTGCGAGGAAGACCTCGTGCCCGGCCGTGCGAGCATCTGTTACTCGCTCTTGGAGCCCGCGCCCGTAGGCGCCGTATGCGAGACTGACAGGCGGCGGCAGCCCCTTGATGATGTCGCCGTCTTGATCCCCCGGCACGCCTAAGCCGTTGAGGAGCACAGCGACCCGTGGGGGCCCGCCTTGCACGTCGGCATAGTCGGAAGGACGCGCGTACACGTCCGCCGGACGGCTTCCGTCAGCGGCGACCTTCGGCAATGGACCGTAGGGTGAATCTTCGACGATGGCCGGCAGCGGGGCCTCGGGCAGCGGCTCTTCCGTCGACCGGTCGATCCCCGGCACAAGGCTCGCTAGGGCGACATTGCTGCCGCGATCCGGTGCCTGTGCGACGCTCCCGTCTTCGTCTTCAATCGCGCCGCTCTGGCCGGGAAACGCCGGCGCTGCGGGTGCCGCGGGCATCTGAGGCGCGGCCGGCGCGGTAGCTGGACCCTGGCCGGGCGGCGGCGCCATTCCCGGGGGAGAGACCCGGGCCGGCGGCGGTGTCGGCATACGGGGTGCTGTCACTGAAAAACCGGGCGGCGGCATAATCCCGCCCGGGCCCGCTGCAGCTGGCGCGGCAGCCGGTGCGGACTCGATCTGGACGACTTCCGCAGGCTCAGGTCCTGATAGAAAGATCAGCGCAATGACGCCAATCACCAAGGTCCAGAATATGATCCCCGACGCGACGGCTAGGGCCTTCATCCTGTGGCCTTCATGTTGTCGTTCTCCCCACTTCCAGACCGAACCGCCTGGATACTGCCTTTGTACCAAGGCTTGTACAACACAAGGCTAGTACATCAGATGGCAGCCGACCAAGCCCGCTGAGCGCTTTCCCACGAATTACGCTCTTGCGGACCGGCCGTCTAGTTCGCCGTCTCTGACTTGCTTGGAGCCTCGGCCTTCTGCTTCAGCTCCGTATCGACAGACTTGGTGCCGCGCAACAGCTCGAGCCCGTAGATGAGTTGCGTATCCTTCGTCTTGTCCTCGGGGACATACGAGGAACTGCCGGATTTCTCCTCTTTGCCTTCCTCGGAACCCTCGTTCTTGAGATGGCCGCGCAGATTGGCTTCGCCGCGTGTGCCGATGAGCTCTTCCCGCTTCTTGACGTCTTCCGGGAGCTCCTCCTCGACCACGATGTCGGGGGTGATGCCCTTGGCCTGGATCGAAATGTTCTTCGGCGTGTAGTAGCGCGCCGTGGTCAGCCGTAGAGCGCCATTCGCCGATCCCAGCGGGATAATCGTCTGCACCGAACCCTTGCCGAAGGACTGCGTCCCGACAACGGTCGCGCGTTTCAGATCCTTGAGCGCACCGGCGACAATCTCGGATGCCGACGCGGAGCCACCGTTGATCAGCACGACAATCTGCTTGCCGTCGGTGATGTCCCCTTTCCGCGCGAACTCCTTCTGAACGTCCTCGTTGTTGCGGCCGCGCGTCGACACGATCGCCCCCTGGTCGAGGAACGCGTCCGAGACGGCGATCGCCTGATCGAGCAGGCCGCCCGGATTGTTGCGTAGGTCGACGATGTAGCCCTTGAGGTCCGGACCGAGTTCCTTCTTGAGGTCGTTGACCGCCTTGACGAGCTTCTCGGTCGTCTGCTCGTTGAAAGAGGTAATTCGGATATAGCCGACGTCACCGCCCTCGGCGCTGAACTTCACCGGATTGATCTCGATGATGCCGCGGTTGAACTTGAACTTCATCAAGTCCTCCTGCCCCTCACGGAGGACCATGAGGGTGATCGGCGTATCCACCTCGCCGCGCATCTTCTCGACGGCGTCTTGCAGGTTCATGCCACGGACGTTCTCGTCGTCGATCTTGGTGATCAGGTCGCCGCTCAAGATCCCAGCCTTGTCGGCGGGCGTGTCGGCAATCGGGGAGATGACCTTCACGAGGCCATCTTCCATCGTGACCTCAATGCCCAGACCGCCGAACCGACCCTTGGTCTGGACCCGCATGTCTTCGTAGTTATCCAGGTTCAGATACGCAGAGTGCGGATCGAGCGCCGTCAGCATACCGTTGATGGCCGACTCGATGAGCTTCTCGTTCTCGGGCTCTTCCACATAGCCCTTGCGGACACGCTCCAACACCTCGCCAAACAGGTCGAGCTGCTTATAGATCTCCGAATTCGCGGCTTCGGCCGAAGGGCTTCGCGCCAGGCTCACCATTGTCGAGCCAGCGGCAATCACCGCAACCACCAGTAGCGCCCACAAAGCGTATTCGGACTTCCGCATCATCCTTGCACCTTCCCGGATGCCTCGGCCCACCATGGGCCGGGGTCTATAGGCCGTCCGTCCTTTCTGAATTCCACATAGAGGACGGGGCGTGAACTTTGGCCACCGGGACTACCCGGAGCCGGTGATTTGCCCATGACGGCGATCGGCTCGCCGGCAAGAACGAATTGGCCGAGGCTAACGTCAATACGGCTCATCCCCGCGAGCAAAATATGATAGCCCCCGCCAGCGTTGATGATCAAGAGTTGGCCGTAGGACCGGAACGGGCCTGAATAGACTACCCAGCCGTCCGCCGGGGCCGTGACGCGGGCCTCCTCGCGGGTCTGCATCGACAGGCCCTGGAACGCCACGCCGGCGGAATCCTTGTCGCCGAAACGGCTGGTTCTCTCGCCCTGGGCCGGTAGCCGCAAACTGCCCTTGGCGTCGCCGAACGGCGTGACCGGCTTCATCCGGGCCGGATTGGCGAAGGCGACCTTTTTCGAATCCGGCTTGAGCTCGACCACCCGCTCGTTGGCAGGCGTGGCCATGACCTCCTGCTTGAGGCGTTCCCGCAGAGCCTTTTCGGCCTCGACCTCGGCGTCGTACTGCGCGACCTCCGCCTTGGCGATCTTCTTGTCGAGTTCCTCGACCAGGTCGTTCAGAGTCTCGACCTCCGAGGCTAGCGTCTGCGCCGACTCGGTCAGCGAGGCAAGCTCCTCCTGGTCCTGCGCTTCCCTGGACTGCTTCGTGGCAATGAGTTCGTCGAGACGCGCCTGCTCGGCCGAAAGCTGATCGGCCTCGCGCCGCTGCGTATCCCGCTCGGCGCGGACGCGCTCCTCGACGGCCGACAGATCCTGCAGGCTGTCGGTCAGGCTATCGGCCTGGTACTTGAGTTCGGGATAGACCTCGGCCAGCAGCATCGCGCCGCGAACGACCTTCAGCGCATCGTCGCGTCTCGTGACGATTGCCGGGGGCGGCGTCCGTCCAATTCTCTGCATGGCGCTCAGCATAGTGACAATCGCGGCCTTCCGCTCATCGATCGAGGTCTGCATCACGTTCACCTGCGCGGTGAGTTCCGCAAGTTCGCTTTCAGTTTCGGAGAGCGTCGCTTCGCTCGCCTGAACGCGTTTGCCGGCCTCGATCAGCTCGGTCCTGAGCCGTGCCCTTTCTTCCGCCAGCGCGGCGAGGTCCTTCGTCAGGCCCTCAGCCCTCACCCGGCTGGATTCCAACTCCTGTTCGGTCTCGTCGAGACGCTTCTTGGCTTCGTCCCGCGTGAGATCGTCTTGGCCATGCACGACGCTCGCAGGCACGATGAGCAGCGCCCCAACAAGCAGGGCGGCGCGAAGATTCCGAGTGGTGAAAGTCGATCGCTCGTTGTGCGCCATGCGTCCTGGCCGTTCAGTCGATGGCACCGGAGGGAAAAGGCAGAATCAAGGCAAAAGCCTTAAGAATCCTTAACCTTTAGGCCTCTCAGGCCCGGTGGTACGGGTGCCCCGCCAAGATCGTCATGGCCCGGTAGAGCTGCTCGGCGAGGACGATCCGCGCCAGCCCGTGGGGCAGCGTCATGGGTCCCAAAGACAGCGACTGGGCGCCCCGGTCAAGGACTGGTTGGCCATGCCCGTCGGGGCCGCCGAGCACGAAGGCCACGCCCGGCGCCGCGGCATCGTCCCGCAAGGCGCCAAGACCGCTCGCGAAGGCTTCGCTCGAGCGCATCTCGCCGCCTGGGTCCAGACAGAGGATGGTGAAATCGTTTGGGATTTTGGCCAGCAGCGCCTCGGCCTCGGCCGACCGGCGTGCGACAGCCTCTGGTGCGCGCGATTCGGACAACTCGATCGATGTCAGCGGCGACAGACCGAGGCTGCGGCCGAGCGCTTCGGCCCGGCCGAAATAATGGGTACAGAGCTCTCGCTCCGGTCCCTTTTTGAGCTTACCGACCGCGGCGATCAGCAGACGCACAGCCAACCTCCGCCGCGTGGGCCGGTGGTGATCTACCGATCAGACCACCATTCGCTCCATGGGCCGATCCGCGGACCACATCTTTTCGAGGTTGTAGAACTCACGAACCTCCGGCCGAAAGAGATGAACGATGACCTCGCCCGCATCGATCAGGACCCAGTCCCCTTGGGGCAGTCCTTCGACGCGCGCACGGCCATAGCCAGCATCTTTGAGCGCTTTGATGAGATGGTCGGCTACGGCGCCGACATGCCGCTGCGAACGACCCGAGGCGACAACCATATAATCGCCAATCGAAGTCTTTCCTTCCAAATCGATGACCGCGACATCTTCGGCTTTGGCGCCGTCGAGAGTGTCGGTCACGATCTTGAGCAGTCTTCCGGGCTCGGCGCTGAATGACGCCAGTCCGGATGGAGGCGTACCGCTCACGGTACCCTCGCTAGGTGAGCGCATGTTTGCGTGGGTTTCCTTCTGCCATTGCTCCTGGAAGTGGCTTCAAGACTATGTCCCGTGCACGACGCTTGGGGCTTCTTCGACAACGAACCACTTCACCCCCTCACAATAAACTGCCGGCTGGTCAAGTTTCAATAGATAGTAGGGGCCGGTTCTTCTTGCTCTTGATCTAGTAATCTAGTCCGATTCCAAGACATTTTCGCGAAGGGCCGTCGACGAGAGCCCCGACAGGCGATGGGTGAGGATGGTCCAAGCCGGCGGGCGCAGGAGCGCGAGCCCCAAAGCGTCGGTCTCGTCGATATAGGCGCCCGCAAAGCGATGCGCCGCCTTGCCCGCCCGCGCCTTGAGGCGAAAACCGGGCCGGTCCAGAACCGCGATCGGCACAAGCTGGAATATCTCGGGCCAGGCCTTCCAATGGTGAACCGTGGCGAGATTGTCCGCGCCCATCAGCCAGACGAAGTGGACTCCCGGATAGCGCTGCACGAGCGCCGAGAGCAGATCGGCGGTGTAGGGCGAGCCCGTTCCGCCATCGAAGCCTGTGACTTTGATTCGTGGATGGTTCGCGATACGCCGCGCCGCGCATACCCGCGCTTCGACCGGCGGCAGGCCGGAGACGTCCTTCAGAGGATTGCCCGCGGTGACCAGCCACCAGACCTGGTCGAGCCCCAGCCGCTTTAGAGCCGCAAGACTGATTTCGCGATGGGCACCATGGGCGGGGTTGAAGGACCCGCCAAGGAGACCGATCCGCATGCCCGGCGCCGCCAGCGGAGCCCGCATTTCGCTCAGGGCAGACGGCTTGCTCACGGCAGTCTTCGCGTTCAAGGCCGCGTCTGGCCTTGCCCGCGCACCACATATTTGAACGTGGTGAGTTGCTCGACTCCAACGGGCCCGCGTGCGTGGAACCGGCCCGTTGCGATCCCGATCTCCGCCCCCATGCCGAATTCGCCGCCGTCGGCGAACTGGGTCGAGGCGTTGTGCAGGACAATGGCGCTGTCGACGCGCGCCAGAAACGCAGCCGCAGCCGCCTCGTCGTTCGTGACGATCGCCTCGGTATGGTGCGAGCTGTGCTCGTCGATATGCGCGATGGCGTCATCGAGATCCTCGACGACTTTGACGGCGATGATGGGCGCCAGATACTCCGTGTCCCAATCTTCATCCGTCGCTGTCTTGACGCGACTATCCGTATGCTGTGTATCCGGATCGCCGCGCACTTCGCAGCCGGCCTCTATCAGCGCGTCCACGATGGGCGTGAGATGGGTGTCGACGGCGGCGCGCGAAACCAGCAGCGTCTCGGCCGCGCCGCAAATGCCTGTCCGGCGCATCTTGGCGTTGACGACGATGTCCCGCGCCATATCGAGCGGCGCGGTCTCGTCCACATAGACGTGACAGTTGCCCTCCAGATGCGCGAACACCGGCACGCGCGCTTCCTTCTGAACCCGCTCCACAAGGCTCCTGCCGCCCCGGGGCACGATCACATCGATGGCGCCGCCGAGGCCGCCGAGAATGAACCCGACCGCCTGCCGGTCCACCGACGGCACGAGCTGGATAGCCTCGCCGGGTAGACCTGCGGACTTGATCGCTTCGGTGAGAATGTTGGCGATCACGAGCGAGGTCAGGAAGCTGTCCGAGCCCGACCGCAGAATGACCGCGTTGCCAGATTTGAGGCACAGCGCGGATGCGTCCGCCGTCACGTTCGGACGGCTCTCGTAGATCATGCCGATGACGCCGAGCGGCACGCGGACCCGCGCGATCTCCAAGCCATTGGGCCGCGTCCAGGAGGCGATCGTCTGGCCGACGGGATCGGGGAGGCCTGCGACCTCGCGCAAACCCTTGGCCATAGCCGCCACCCGGCCCTCGTCGAGCCGCAGCCGGTCGAGAAACGCGGCATCGCGCCCATTCTTCTCGGCCGCCTCCAGATCCTTGGCGTTCGCACTGAGAATTTTCTCGGCACCTGCCTCGAGGGCGGCCGCCATCGCCTCGAGCGCGGCATTCTTCTGCTCCGTCGTCGCCACGGCAAGCTCGGCCGCGGCCGCGCGGGCAAGGCGGCCCATATAGAGCATCATCGGCTCCAGACTGACGGCGGGGTCCTGGGCGGGAAGTGCCACGTGAGGTCCTTTCGTTTCCTAGGAAGGGTTGTTCCTTAGGAGCCTTTCTTCCTGAGGCTCATGTCGTCGCGATGGATCAGCTCCGGACGGCCAAGATAGCCGAGAATGTCGGCAATTTCACCGCTCTTGCGCCCGATGATCGCCGCAGCATCCGCATGACCGTAGGCAATCAGCCCACGGCCGATTTCCGTTCCTTCGAGCCCGCGGATGGCCACCGCATCGCCGCGTTCGAACTGCCCGACGATCTCCGTGACGCCGGCCGGCAGCAAGCTCTTGCCCGAGCCGAGTGCCTTGGCCGCGCCGGCATCGACGATCACCGCGCCGCGGGGCTCCAGCGTACCACCGATCCAACGCTTCCGCGCCGTCACGGGATCCTGATGGGCCAGGAACCAGGTGCAAACCCCGGTCGAGGCCAGCACGGACAGCGGGTTCAGCACCTTGCCGCTGGCGATCACCATATTCGTGCCCGCGCCCACGGCGATCTTGGCCGCTTCGATCTTCGTGACCATGCCACCGCGCGACAGTTCCGACCCGACATCGCCGGCCATCGCCTCGATCTCGGCGGTGATCTCCGGGACCACATCGAGCCGCCTGGCGTCGGCCGCCGACCCCGGCGGGGCCGTATAGAACCCGTCCACGTCCGACAGCAACACGAGGCAATCGGCGCTCATCATCGAGGCGACGCGCGCGGCCAAGCGGTCGTTGTCGCCGTACCGGATCTCGTTGGTCGCGACCGTGTCGTTCTCGTTGACCACGGGGACCGCGCCGAGCTTGAGCAGGGTTGAGATCGTGCTGCGCGCATTCAGATAGCGCCGGCGCTCTTCCGTATCGCCCAGGGTCACGAGCACCTGCGCAGCCGCGAGCCCGCGCGCCCGGAACGCGCTCTCATAGGCATGGGCCAGATGGATCTGGCCGACGGCCGCCGAGGCCTGGCTGTCTTCGAGCTTGAGCGGACCCTTTGGCAGCTTGAGCACATTGCGCCCGAGCGCGATTGCGCCCGACGACACCAGGACGACTTCCTTGCCTTGGCGACGAAGCTCCGCGATGTCGTCGCACAGTGCGTCCAGCCATGCGGCGCGCAAGACGCCGGCCGCGTTGTCGACCAGAAGCGCGGAGCCGATCTTGACGACGATCCGGCGCGCAGACGCCCATTCGGATCTCATGGCCGCCACCCTTCGTCGGCTCGCGGCAGCAGTTCCTGAACGTCTGCAGCCCGCATAGCCTCAACCTCACGGGCGAGCGCGGCGAGCACTTCCGGCACGCCTTTGCCCGTGGCAGCGGAGACAAGCAACGGCTTGACGCCCGCTACCGCTTCGAGTGCGCGCGACTTCTCTTTGAGGTCTCCTGCGTCCACCGCGTCGATCTTGGACAGGGCCAGCACTTCGGGCTTGCCGTCGAGCCCGGCCCCGTAGGATTCGAGCTCGGTGCGGACGATTTCGTAGGCTTCGACGGGGTTCTCCTCGGTCGCATCCACGAGATGCAACAGGACGGCGGTGCGCTCTACGTGGCCGAGGAACCGGTCGCCGATCCCTGCGCCTTCATGCGCGCCCTCGATCAGACCCGGAATGTCCGCCAGCACGAAATCGAGACCGCCGAAGCGCACCACGCCGAGATTGGGGTGGAGCGTCGTGAACGGATAGTCCGCGACCTTGGGCTTGGCCCGGCTGACCGTCGACAGAAAGGTGGACTTGCCGGCATTGGGCAGGCCGACAATGCCCGCATCGCCGATCAGCTTGAGGCGCAGCCAGATATACATCTCCTCACCGGCCTGACCGGGATTGGCGCGACGGGGCGCCTGGTTCGTGGATGTCTTGAAATGCGCGTTGCCGAAGCCGCCATTGCCGCCATGGAGCAGGACGAGCCGCGTTCCCGGCTCGGTCATATCCGCGATCAGCGTGTCCCCGTCCTCATCGAGGATCTGCGTGCCCGGCGGCACCTTCAGCACGACATCGGCGCCCTTGGCCCCGGTGCGGTTGGAGCCCATGCCGTTGCCGCCCTTCTTGGCCTTGAAGTGCTGCTGATAGCGAAAGTCCAGAAGCGTGTTCAGATTGGCCACACATTCGATGATCACATCGCCGCCGCGGCCACCGTCGCCCCCGTTGGGGCCGCCGAACTCGACATACTTCTCCCGCCGGAAGCTCACGCACCCGTTGCCGCCATCACCTGACCGGACAAAGACTTTTGCGGAATCGAGAAATTGCATGGGAAGGGATTAACACCGGGGCCGTCATCTTGCACGCATCGCCGGACGACATGGTTTGCGGTCCTAAGGGTGCTGAAGCGCGCTTGCCGCCTGGGCCCTTTCGAGCCGATAGGTAAGACACGGCACCACTTCGCCGCGCGCCACGCAATCACGCGTCTCCTCGCCCTCCGGCGTGAACCCGAGTTTGGCGAGCACACGCTGCGACTTGGGATTGTCCACGAAGTGGCCGGCCCGCAAATAGGCGAAGTCATGTGTGTCGAAGGCATGGGCCACGACCGCACGCACCGCCTCGGTCGCGAACCCGGCGCCCCAATAAGGCTTCCCGATCCAGTAACCGAGCTCGGCATGGTCAGCGTCCATGGGCATGTATCCGGAGCAGCCAATCAGCCTGCCGTCTCGTGTGACAGCGAACACGACGCCCTCCTCGCCCTGGCCGACGCGGTCCACCCAGGCGCGGGCGGCCGTCTCGCTATAGGGATGCGGGATCGTGCCGGTCATGCTCGCCACGTCGAAGTCGCCGGCGAGCAGGCTCATGGCCGCGGCGTCCGCATGGTCAAGCGGCCGCAAGTTCAGCCTTTGCGTTCTGATCTGCATGGGAAAGCCAACGTACATATGCAAACGCGCCCGCTAAAAGACGGGCGCGCGCAAATCTCTAAGAAAGTCTGGAAGCGGTTGCGCGCCTTACGAGGCGTCCGGCTTCACCGATACGTAGGTGCGGCCCTTGGCCTTGGTCGCGAACTCGACCTCGCCGTCGACGAGCGCAAACAACGTGTGGTCCTTGCCGATGCCGACACCCTCGCCTTTGTGCCACTTGGTGCCACGCTGGCGAATGATGATGTTACCGGCGATAACCTTCTGACCGCCCGACTTCTTGACGCCGAGGCGACGTCCCGCTGAATCGCGGCCGTTGCGTGAGGAGCCGCCTGCCTTCTTATGTGCCATGGTGGTGTTCCTTTAGCTCTTCTTCGCCGGGGCCTTTTTGGCCGGGGCCTTCTTGGCTGCGGTCTTCTTCGCAGGCGCCTTCTTGGCCGGAGCCTTCTTCGGCGCGGCCTTCTTGGCGGGCGCTTTGTCCTCGGCCGCCTTCTTGGCGGGAGCCGCCTCAGCCTTGGCTTCCGGCTTCTCCGCGCTCTCCGTCTTGGCCGGCGCCTTCTTGGCGGCCGCCTTGGAAGGCTTCTTGCCGTCCGTCAGAATCTCGGTGATGCGCAGGGCCGTCAGCTCCTGCCGATGGCCTTGCGTGCGGCGGTAGCCCTGGCGGCGCTTCTTCTTGAAGACGATGATCTTGTCACCGCGCTTCTGCTCGACGACCTCGGCCGCAACCATGGCGCCGGAGACCGTGGGGCTGCCCGTGGTTGCGGCACCCTCGCCGCCCAGCAGCAAAACTTCGGAGAGTTCGATGACGTCGCCCGGGTTTCCGGCGATCTTCTCGATCTCGATAATGTCGTTCGGCGACACGCGATACTGCTTGCCACCCGTGCGAATGACCGCGAACATGATTCCATTCCGTCTTTTGAGGCTACTCTCCGGGCTTGATTTACCAGCGCATTTTCGCCGCCGGCACGCCGCTGAAGGAGCGATAAGCGGCGCAATATAGTGGGCAAACCTAAGAAGTCAATTCCTAGAAAGCCCCAGAACCTAAGCCTTTCGAGGAAGTTTCGGGTAGATCGGGCTCGTACGGCTCCGATTGGCGACCAGCTCGGACCCGAGCCGCCCTCCACAGGCCACCCCGACACGATCTGCGGCATTTCCGAGCGGCACGCAAGGTGGACCGGCTGGTACCGCTTGCGATCATCGCCCCGCCAAGCTACATGAGCCCGCTTGGAGAGGTGCCGGAGTGGTCGAACGGGGCGGTCTCGAAAACCGTTGAGCGCGTGAGCGTTCCGAGGGTTCGAATCCCTCCCTCTCCGCCAATTCCCGACCATCGGACGCGGTCTGTTAGCGGCGCATCGCGAACGCCCTGCAACCAACCGCGTGGCAGCGGCCTCAATCGTCTGCTTCGAGCCCGTGAGCAGACATGAGATTGGGCGCGAGTCTGGTCCGCTTCGTGCCAGGAGTGGACCTGATTGTCCTCACAGGCCCGGACACCTGTGCCCGGTGACCATCGCGATACGATCAGTGTGGCTTTGGAGGGTCTTGGCAGGACCACCTCTATGCATGTCCGCGCGAGCTCGCCCCGCCATCGAGTCGCAGGATAAGCGAGGGGCCTTGACGGCACTCGCTTCCTAGGGCCCCTTACATCCATAAAGCTGCCGAACAAGGACGGGTGTGCTGATGTCCGACGAAACTTGCCGCTCGTCACTTGTGTCTAGAGGGGAACGGATCGGACAAAGCTTCCCACGCTGCAGGGATCACGCTGCGCAACAGCGCACTGCTAAGGTCAAACTGCTGCCTGGCGCCGCCGTCCGGATTGGTCTCATCGCCGGGCTCGCGCTCATGGCCGCCGGTTGTGATTCGCAGCAGGAAGACGCCGAAGCGCCGGCGCGCCCCGTGCGCACGATCACGCTGGAGAAGACCGGCAAGGGCGTTCCGGTCACCCTGAGCGGCCGGGTGGAAGCCCTCGACGAGGTTTCGCTCGGGTTCCGGCTGTCGGGCCAGTTGCTCGCGCGGCCGGTGTCAGTCGGGGACACCGTCAAGCCCGGACAGCTCCTGGCCGAACTGAATTCCGACAACGAAAACAACGCCCTGCGGTCCGCGAAGGCAAGCCTCAACGCGGCGCTCGCCGAGCAGACCCAGGTCGAGAACCATTTCGAGCGCCAGGAGACCCTGCTGGGGCAAGGATGGACCACGCGCGCGAATTTCGACCAGGCCGAACGCGAACTCAGAACGGCCAAGGCCCGGGTCAAATCCGCCGAGGCCCAGCTTGCCAAGGCTCACGATCAGGTCGGGTTCACCCGGCTCACGGCCGACGCCGGTGGCGTCGTGACCGCGGTTGGCGCCGATGCGGGCGAAGTCGTCCAGGCAGGGCAGATGATCGTCACGCTCGCCCGGGAGGGAGGCCGCGACGCGGTCTTCGACGTGCCCGCACAAGTCCTGCGGACGCCATCCGCCGATCCCGAGATCACGGTGCATCTTGCGGATGCGCCGTCCGTCACGGCCACGGGCCGGGTCAGGGAAGTGTCGCCCCAGGCCGATCCTGTTACGCGCACGTTCCGGGTCAGGGTCGGCCTGAGCGACGTGCCTGAGGCCATGCGGCTCGGCGCCACCGTGACCGGCACGATGGCCACCGATGCCGACCCAATGATCGAGATCCCGTCCAGCGCCCTCACGGAGTCGGAGGGCAAGCCCGCTGTCTGGGTCGTCGATCCCGACACGTCGGTCGTCAATCTCCGTAACATCTCGGTGCTGCGGTTCAACCCGACCACCGTCACCGTCGAGCAAGGGCTGAATGTCGGAGATGTGCTGGTGACGGCCGGTGTCCAGGCCCTTCGCCCAGACCAAAAGGTCCGAATTCTCGGATCCGGTTCATGAAGCGATTGAACCTCTCGGAGTGGGCCCTCAACCACCGCTCGGTGGTTATCTATTTGATGATCATCGCCGTTGTCGCGGGCGTGCTCTCGTACAACCGGCTAGGCCGGGCCGAGGACCCGACCTTCATCATCAAGACGATGGTGGTCAACGCGGTCTGGCCGGGCGCAACGATCGACGACACGCTCAATCAGGTCACCGAACGGCTCGAGCGCACGCTGGAGGAGACGCCGCATCTCGACTTCCTCCGCAGCATGACGACGCCGGGCGTGACCACAATCTTCGTCAATCTCGAAGGCAGCGCCACCGCGGCGGAAGTCGCCGACACTTGGTACCACGTTCGCAAGAGCGTCGGCGACATGCGGCACACGCTGCCCGCCGGCACGCTCGGGCCCTTCTTCAACGACGAGTTCGGCGACACGTTCGGTATCATCTACGGCTTCACGGCCGATGGCTTCACCCGGCGCGAACTCAGGGACTATGTCGAGGAC
The DNA here is from genome assembly GCF_003071365.1 of Methyloceanibacter sp. wino2. Lineage (NCBI taxonomy): Bacteria > Pseudomonadati > Pseudomonadota > Alphaproteobacteria > Hyphomicrobiales > Hyphomicrobiaceae > Methyloceanibacter > Methyloceanibacter sp. wino2. Next base: position 1,890,459 of record NZ_CP028960.1, on the reverse strand, counting down.
GTCCGCGCAAAGCTCCTGAGCCTGCCCGACGTCTCGCAGATCGAAATCCTCGGTGCGCAGGACGAGCAGATCTTCGTCGAGTTCTCGATGAAGGAACTGGCCAGTCTCGGCATCGATCGGTCGGCCCTGCTTGCGGCCCTTCGGGCACAGAACACCGTGCGGCCGGCGGGCGTGATTCAGACGGGCACAGAGACCGTGTCCGTCCGCGTGTCGGGAGACTTCCGCTCCGAAGCCGACATTGCCGATGTGAACTTCGCAATCGATGGACGCATGCTGCGCCTCAGCGACATTGCACACATCAGGCGCGGCTACGTCGATCCGCCCCAACCGCAGTTCCGCGTCAATGGAGAGCCGGCGATCGGATTGGCGATCGCCATGCAGGACGGCGGCGACATCCTCACGCTCGGCGACAACATCAAGGAGGCGATGAAGATCATTACCTCCGACCTTCCGGTGGGAATCGAGCCCATATTGGTGGCAGACCAGGCGGTCACCGTCGACGATGCGATATCCGAGTTCACGGCCTCGCTCTGGCAAGCGGTCGCGATCATCCTGGCCGTGAGCTTCGTCAGCCTCGGCATTCGGCCTGGCCTTGTCGTCGCGCTCGCCATCCCGCTTACGCTCGTCATCGTGTTCCTCGTCATGGATGTCGTCGGGATCGACATGCAACGCATCTCGCTGGGTGCCCTCATCATCGCGCTGGGGCTCCTCGTGGATGATGCGATGACGACCACCGACGCCATCCTTGGCAGGCTGGCGAAGGGCGACGGCATCTTCGCGGCCTCGACCTTCGCGTTCCAGACATATGCCGTGGCGATGCTGGCCGGCACGCTCGTCACCATTGCCGGTTTCGTTCCGGTCGGCTTCGCCGCGAGTTCGGCGGGCGAATACACCTTCTCGCTCTTCGCTGTCGTCGCCATCGCCCTGCTCGTTTCCTGGTTCGTGGCCGTCGTCTTCGCCCCGCTCTTGGGCGCGATGATCTTGAAGCCGCCGAAACAACAGGACGAAGCCCCGAAGGACGGCGGCATCCTCGGCTGGTACCGGCGCATGGTGACCAAGGCCATTCAAGCCGGCTGGGTCACCCTCGCCATTATTGTCGGCGTCTTTGGATTGTCGGTTCTCGCGATACCGCTGATCCCCAACCAGTTCTTTCCGTCCTCCGACCGGCCGGAACTGCTCGTCGACCTCACGCTGCCCCAGAACGCGTCCGTTCAGGCCAGCAAGGCGACTGCGGAGCGTTTCGATGCGCTACTGAAAGACGATCCGGACGTCGATCGCTGGAGCACCTATGTCGGCCGGGGCGCGATCCGCTTCTACCTGCCGCTCGATGTGCAGCTGCCGAGCGACTTCTTCTCCCAGGCCGTTGTCGTGGCGAAGGATGTCCCCGCTCGCGACCGGTTGAAAAAGAAGCTGGAAGACGCGCTCGCAAGTGAGTTTCCGGCCGTCGTTGCGCGGATATCCCCGCTCGAACTCGGACCGCCGGTCGGCTGGCCGGTTCAATACCGGGTCAGCGGTCCCAATCTCAGCCAGGTGCGTGAGATCGCGCGGAAGCTGGCCGACGTCGTCGCCTCCGACCCCTCGGCGGAGAACGTCAATTTCGATTGGATCGAGCCGGCGCGCGAAGTGCGCATTCAGATCGACCAGAACGAGGCCCGGCTGCTTGGGCTGAGCTCCGATGCGGTCTCAGGCATATTGAACACGGTCGTCACCGGCATCCCGATCTCGCAGGTTCGCGACGACATCTATCTCGTGGACGTCGTCGTGCGCTCCACGGACGAGGAACGCGCATCGCTCGCGACGCTCCGGCAATTGCCGGTTCCGCTGCCGAACGGGCGCACGGTACCGCTCAGCCAATTCGCGACGTTCGACTATACGCAGGCCGCGCCCGTCGTTTGGCGCCGCGACCGCATACCGACATTGACGGTGCAGGCGGACGTGGCACCCGGCGTGCTGCCTGAGTCCATCGTCACGGCGATCGCGCCGAAGGTCGACGAATTGGCCAAGACCCTGCCGCCGGCCTATCACATCGCCGTCGGGGGTACCGTCGAAGAGAGTCAGAAGTCGCAAGCCTCGGTGATTGCGGTAGTGCCCGTGATGCTACTCATCATGATCACGATCCTGATGTTCCAGCTGCAAAGCTTCCAGCGCCTGCTCGTTGCCCTGAGCGTGGCGCCACTCGGCCTGATCGGCGTGGTGGGCGCACTCCTAATTTCGGGGCGTCCGCTCGGCTTCGTCGCCATTCTCGGCATTCTCGCCCTGATCGGCATGATCACGAAGAACGCGGTGATCCTGATCGGCCAGATCGAGTCGGAAAGGGAGGCGGGCAAGCCTGTCCGCGAGGCCGCCATCGATGCCAGCAGCGCGCGGTTTCGGCCTATCGTTCTGACCGCCATCTCGACGATCCTCGGCATGATCCCGATTGCGCCAACCGTGTTCTGGGGCCCCATGGCGTTCGCGATCATGGGCGGCCTGCTGGTCGCGACCGTGCTGACGCTGATCTTCCTGCCGACCTTGTACGTCGCCTGGTTCGAGCGGGGCGAACGCACGCCGGAGAAACATGTGGGATCGGCTGCCTAGGCTTCGTTCAGAACGAGCCCACCGCCGAACCGAGCAGGATGACCGCGACCAGGGCGAGCACGGCGCCGACGATCGCCACCATGAAGATATCCAGATAACTCTGCTTGTGCGTGACACCGCAAACGGCAAGAAGCGTTACCACGGCGCCGTTATGCGGCAGGCTGTCCAGCGTGCCCGCGCTCATCACGGCGACGCGGTGGAGCAGCGCGGGATCGATGCCGTACTCGCCGGCAAGCCGCATATAGGTCGGCCCCAGCGCGTCGAGCGCGATGGTCATGCCGCCGGAGGCCGAACCGGTCAGCGCGGCGAGGACGTTGGTCGCGACGGCGAGCGACACGAGCGGTCCGCCGCCGATCGACAGAACCCAATCGCGGACGAGGTCGAAGGCCGGCAGAGCGGCGATCACCGCGCCGAAGCCAACGAGACTGGCGACGCTGAAGGCAGGCAGAACCGAGGCCGTGGCGCCTGCATCCATCGTCTCCCGCAACGATGGCAGCCGCCTGAAGTTGAGGGCGATCAGCGTGAGGATCGCCACGAACAGGGCGACCACCACGGCCCACACGCCGCCCACGCCCGCGAGAGACGTCGCACCCCATTTCTCTTCGGCGAGGAAACTCGTGTCCATAAGGGGAAGCACGAACACGCTCATCAGGAGGTTGACCAAGATGACGACGACAAGCGGCAGCAAGGCGACGATGAAACTCGGATCGGACCGTGTATGGCGACCATGCGGGAGTTCGGCCGGATCGAACTCGCTGGCAATGGTCGCCCGCTCGCGGAGACTCGGATCGTCGGCCGAAAGCTCGGCGCATGTGGCCGCCTCGAACCCCTCGCCCGCACGCCGTGCCGCGGCCTCCGACCGCGACAGCCACCACAGGCCGAAGCCGAGCATGATGGCCGCGGCGATGATGCCGAGACCGGGGGCAGCGAACGGCGTCGTGCCGAAGAAGGGCATAGGGATGGCGTTCTGCAGCGCCGGCGTGCCGGGGAGCGCCGACATCGTGAACGTCATAGTCCCGAGCGCGATGGCGCCGGGCATGAGCCGTCGCGGAATGGCGGCCGTCTTGAAGAGCCCTTGCGCCATCGGCACGAGAACGAAGATCGCGACAAACAGGCTGACACCGCCATAGGTGACGACGGCGCCGCCGAGCACCACAGCCAGGATGGTCCGTGCCGTCCCCAGCTTCTCGGTCATGAACCGGGCTATCACCTCGACAGAGCCGCTATCCTCCATGAGCTTGCCGAACAGCGCGCCGAGCAGGAACAGCGGAAAGAACTGAGCGAGGAACTGCGCCGCACCGGTCATGAAAACTTGCGTGAGATGCGCGAGCAGCGGCTCGCCGGCTGCGAATGCGGCTAGGAGCGCGGCGGCGGGCGCAAGCAGGAGGATGCTCCAGCCGCGGAACGACAGCCACATCAGCAGGCCGAGCGCGATCAGGATGCCGAGTAGCCCCAAGAGCATCAGACAGGTCCGACGAAGGTCGCGAGGTCGAGGGTCGAACGCGACCCGAGATCATTCGCATGGGCGTCGAGGAAGGCCTCTGCCGAGCGCCGGCCCTCGTCGCGAAGCATGGTCAGAAACTCCCACTCCGCGTTGAGCTTGGACGAGTAGCCGAGCTTCTTCATGAGGTCGCTGGAGATGCGGTGAATGCGCATGTCCGCCCAACGTGCACCCTCGGCATTGCCCGGATCGGTCACTTTGCGGAGGACCGCGATCATCCGCAGCTCTTTCAGAAGCGTCGCGTTGAAGGAAACCTCGTTGACGCGATTGACGATCTCGCGGGCAGACCGGGGCGTGCCAGGCCGCTCGACGGGGTTCACTTGCACCAGGATCGTGTCCGTGGAATCGCACTCCTGGATGAGCGGCGTGATGGTCGGGTTACCGGCAAAGCCGCCATCCCAATAGGCGTCTCCATCGATCTCGACCGCCTGGAACATGGCCGGCAGGCAGGCCGACGCCAGGAGCACGTCGGGGGTGAGTTCCGCATTGTGAAACACGCGCCCGCGCCCGGTGCGCACATTGGTGGCCGTCACGAACAGCTTGATCGGGGCACGATCGATGAGGTCGAAATCGATGCACTCGGCCAACACGTCTGACAGGGGATTGAGACCGCTCGGATTGAGATCGTAGGGTGAAACGATCCGGGCCATGAGGTCGAAGGCTAGGAACATCGGCGAATTGTCGATCGTCCATTGTCCGGTGAGAATGTCGAACGGGCTGCGCCGGAACGGGCTGAACCGGGCAGCCTCGGAAACGGCGCGCCAGAACGCCTCGAGGCTGGATTTGGCGCCCGTGGCGCCTCCCTGCGCATGCCCCGAGACGAGCACGGCGGCATTCATGGCACCGGCGGACGTGCCGGAGATGCCTTCGATCTTCAACCAGTCTTCTTCGAGAAGCCGGTCGAGCACGCCCCAGGTGAAGGCGCCATGCGCGCCGCCGCCTTGAAGCGCAAGATCGACAAGGACCGGACTACGCTCCATCGCTTGGCCTGCAAATGTGGAAATGAACGGATGCCGACGTGTGGACTTGTCTGGCCCGATTGGAAATAGAAGCGCGCGAACCGCGCCCAGGCCGAAACTCGCTCATCACCACCAAGCCAGCAACAAGGGTGCATAGAAAACCGGCCGACCGTACACGGCGCCCTTTTGTGTGTCGAGGAGCACCAGCGTGTCGGATAGTCCCATATTGCCGGAGCCAGAGGGCCAGGTGGCACAACCGCAAGCTGCCCTAGCCGAACGGATGCCGAGATTGTTGCATGAGCTTCCGGTAGTGGGACCGCGGCGTTTGCCGTAAGGGTACGCGGCAGCGCGGCGGACCTCATACGAGCATCTCATTCAGCATGACACATTCGATTGAAATCAACTCCTTCATTGCCCTCACGATCGGCTTTGTCGTCTTCTTTGCCGGGCAATACCTGACCAAGAAGATCCGCTTCTTGTCCGACTACAACATCCCCGAGCCCGTCAGCGGCGGGATCGCCGTCGCGTTGGCGACCTGGGTGCTCTACGCATTCTTCGACCGCGAAATCTCATTCGATCTCACCGCACGCGATGCTCTGCTCGTCTACTTCTTCACCACGGTCGGACTGAATGCACGCTTCTCCGATTTGGTGCGCGGCGGTCTGCCGCTCGCACTGATGCTCGCCGCCACCGTCGTCTTCATGTTGCTGCAAAACCTTGTGGGCGTCGGCGTGGCTCTTCTATGGGGATTGCCCAGTCAGGTGGGCGTGCTCCTCGGAACCGCCTCGCTCATCGGCGGACACGGTACGGCCATCGCATGGGGCCCGAGGATCGCGGAAGCTCACAACGTGACGGGAGCGGCGGAACTCGGAGTGGCCATGGCGACGATGGGCTTGATCGTTGCGAGCCTGCTCGGCGGTCCGATCGCCAAGTATCTCATCGAGAAGAACGACCTCAAATCTGATCCGGAGCAGGAAGCGGCCTTCGTCATTGTGGAGGACGACGAGCGCACCGATCACTTCGACTATGTAGACGTCATACGATCCTTGCTCGTGGCGAATATCGCCATCATCGCCGGCTATTTGGCACACGTCGCGTTGCAGGATGCAGGCATCATGCTGCCGCTCTTCGTCCCGTGTCTTCTGGCCGGGATCATTCTCACCAATACCGTCCCGACCCTGTTGCCAAAGGTGAAATGGCCCTCCAGAACCCCCGCGCTGGCGCTCGTGTCCGACTTCAGCCTGTCTGTCTTTCTGGCGATGTCGCTGATGAGCATGCAAATGTGGACGCTGAGCGGCTCGACCGGCTTGCTGATTACGACGACCGTCCTTCAAGCGACGATGACGGCGCTGTTCATCCTTTTCGTCTTCTACCGCCTCATGGGCAGCAATTACTTTGCCGCGGTCCTGTCGGCCGGATTCGCGGGTTTCACGCTGGGCGCGACCCCGACGGCAATCGCCAATATGAGTGCGGTGACGAAGCATTTCGGCCCGAGCCCACTAGCATTCATCGTGCTGCCGCTGGTGTCGGCATTCTTCGTCGACTTGGCGAATGCGGCTGTCATTCAGCTATTCCTCGGGTCGTAGCCTCGGCAAAAGAGGTGTCGCTCCCAGTGGCAAAGGCCGCTTTGGGTCGTTGGCAGACATCAGAGGTCCGATTTGGAAGATCCGCTTCAATCTCCGACGCCGACCTGTGCTGGAGACGAGCTTGCAAACCAACCAGGCGGCACATACCGACAAAGGGCAACACCAACCAGCATCGCCGGACCAGAATCATCAAATGTATCAATACGGTCGGCGACTGCGCGAGACGCACAAGCATGGAGATCGCAGAGCTCGAAAACCGTTGAGCGCGTGAGCGTTCCGAGGGTTCGAATCCCTCCCTCTCCGCCAATTTCCGACCACCGGACGTCGTCTGTTGGCCGCGCATCGCGAACGCCCTGCAACCAACCGCGTGGCAGCGGCCTCAATCGTCCGCTTCGCGCCAAGAGCGGAAGCACGGGTCAGCGATCTGGAGGTCCGGCCGCGTTAGAGTCCAGCGAGCTTCTATGAGGCTGGAGCCGCAACAGGGCCCGAAACTCCCAGAGCCTCCACCAAAGTAACTTGACTTTCGGCGATCCAGCGGCTCGTTTGAGGCATGCTTCGGGGTGCTCATCAAGCCATATGCAAGCTTCTCGCCGCCGCGATCGTGTTCGGCGGCACCTTCACGCTTGCGGATTCGGCGTCTCACGCCGCGTCCAGAGGATTGGATTCCGCACACGACCATCTGAGCGTCGCGGACCACGAGACAGCGGACGCGACCGACCTCTCCGAATCCGACATCGATGAGGAGAAGCAAGAAAGTGCGGCTGGTCACTGCCTTGGTGCGCACTGCTGCGCCCCGGACTCACAGATGACGGCCCAATATGTCCCGAAGCATCCGCCGACCGGCGGGAAGCTCGTACCCCGGGCAACGTCCGATTACGTGTTCACCTGCACCTATAGCCTCCTGAGACCGCCACGCGCGAGCGCCTAGCCCGGCGCCTGCTTCTAGTGCGGGCGCCCTCTGCCTAGACGGCAGCAGAGTTCGGTGAATCGCACGCCATGTTTGCGTTCTGACATTCGCTCTTCACGGCGAAGCTGGTTCACCGCCTGCTGCTCATCTCAGCCATGCAGTCCAGGTGAACGACCATGCGCAAACGACTTTTGGTGCTTCTACTACCATTGCTATCTACGCCGTTGCAGGCACACGCGGCGTCCCCGCCGTGCGGCGGCAGCGAAATCGACTCATCCTTACCGCAATCAAAGCGCGTCGAGCAGCTTACGCGCGCAGCTCTCGCTTGCGTCAAGGCAGGCAAATCCGTCCGCGCGATCGCTTATTTGAGCGAGATCATCGGCGTCGATCCCAACCGTGCCCAAGCCTATCTCAATCGCGGGAACACTTTTGCGCGGTTGGGCGACTTCGAAGCGGGTCTCGGCGACTACGGCCGCGTCATCGCGTTGGAACCAAAACAGTTCGAGGGTTGGTACAACCGGGGCTCGGCCCGCGTTGCTGTGGGCCAATATGACGAGGCGATCGCCGACCTTACCGAGGCAATTCGGCTGAAGCCCAATGTCGGCTATGCCTACTGCAGCCGCGGTCTGAGCTATCTCCGGAAGGCCGAACGCGCGAAGGCGCTGGCCGATTTCGAGAAGGGGCTCTCGCTCTGGGTCGACATGCCTCTTTGCTACTACGGCCGAGGCGAGATTCATCTGGCGGACGGCAAGCATCAAGACGCAATCGATGATTTCAGCCGAGGCATCAAGTCCAAGCCGACGGCCGAGTCGCTCACGCAACGCGCGGCGGCCTACGAAACCATCGGCGAGATCCAGAAAGCCCTGAAGGACTATCGCAGCGCGCTGTCCCTACAGCCTCGTCTGAAAACGGCGGAGGCCGGAATCGCGCGGCTCACACAGAGCCGCCAAAACTGAACTTGTGGAGAACGACATGACGAAGATCACAACTCTCGCCCGCGCGTCGGCTTGCATCGCATTCGGCGCCATGGGCCTGGCCGCGAGCTCCGTCTGGGCTGAGGCGGACGGTCCCTCGACGACCAACGTTGCCGAGCCACAAGACGATCACGCGGGCCACGACCATGGAGATCACGGCCACGGAGATCACGACCATGGCGCCAAGGACGAACACGACCACGACGACGGGCATGACCATAAGAACCATGACCATGGTCATGACTCCAAGGAGGGACACGACGCGAAGGACGGACACGACGACGAGGTGGGACATGATGCCAAGAAAGGACATCGTCACGACGACGGCCATGACCACGACGACGAGGAAGGCGACAACGGACACGAAGGTCACGACCACGGTTCGGACGATTCGCATGGCCACGGGTCTGACGACCATTCGAGCCACGAGGGTCATGACGATCACGGCGGCGTCGGCCTGACCCAAGAGCAGATGGACCGGTTCGACGTCCGTATGGTGGCTGTCGCGGCTGGTCCGATCCCCGTTACCATCGAGCGGCCCGCCGAAGTCATCTACAACGAGAATGCTTTGGCGCACGTTGTGCCACGCGTTCCCGGCATCGCCCGCACCGTTGAAGCAAACGAAGGTGATCAGGTCGCGGAAGGCGACGTGCTCGCCGTTCTGGACAGCCGCGAACTCGCCGATGCAAAGGCGGCCTATCTGGCGAGCCTCGAACGCCTGGCGCTGGCGAAGGAGAACTTCGATCGGGCAGAGGCGCTCGTTGGAAAGCGGATCGTTTCCGAGAGGACGCATCTTACGGCCAAGACGGACTTTGCCGAGGCTCGAATCAATTTACGCAGTGCTCGGCAGAAATTGCTGGCACTCGGTATTGGCGAGTCACGCCTCAAAGAGATTGCCGAGCAGGACGAAGCCGATCTGACGGCCTATGTCATGCACGCTCCCCTCGGCGGGACGATTGTCACTCGTCACCTGACACAAGGCGAATCGGTATCGATTGACCGCGAGGCTTTCATCATCGCGGATGTGTCGACCGTGTGGGTCGACATCAGCATCTATTCCCATGATCAGGAGCGGGTCGAGCAGGGACAGCCCGTGACCATCACCACCGACGGCGGGCTCCAGGTCGACGGCAAGGTTGCGTTCGTGACGCCGAATGTCTCGGAAGAGACACGGACGGCAAACGCGCGCGTGGAACTGGAGAATGCTCCAAAGCACCTGCGGCCCGGCATGTTCGTGACGGCACGGATCGCTTTGACCGCGGACTCCGTCGACGTGCGTATTCCGGCCTCCGCCCTGCAAACCCACGAAGGGCAAAGGGTTGTCTTCGTTCGGGAAGGCGAGGATGGGCCACTGAAGCCACGGCCTGTCACGCTCGGCCGCAGCAATGGCGAGCACATCGAAGTTCTCACCGGGCTAAAGCCCGGCGAAGCGGTCGTGGCCGAGGGTGCGTTTCTCGTGAAGTCTCAGCTTGCCAAGTCGGATTTCGACGACGGCCACAACCACTAGCCAGGCTTATAGATGCGCACGTTTCTCGAAGCTATCCTCCGCCAGCGGCTACTAGTCTGCATCATCGCTATCGGCGTCTTGGTTGCGGGCTTCCAGAGTTACAGGACTCTGCCCGTGGACGCGTTTCCCGACGTGTCACCAACACTTGTTCAGGTGTTCACCGAAACGGAAGGCCTCGCGCCCGAAGAGGTCGAACGCTACGTCACTTATCCGATAGAGGTAGCGATGAATGGTCTTCCCGGACTGAAGACCATTCGTTCCATCTCCAATTTCGGCCTGTCCGTAGTCAATGTGTACTTCGAAGACTCGACGGACATCTACTTCGCGCGTCAGCTGGTCGGAGAGCGGCTGCAGACCGCTCGCGAGGAAATTCCGGACGGCTTCGGCGAGCCCGAGATGGGGCCGATCACCACCGGCCTCGGACAGATCCTGTTCTACTACGTCGAGGACACGCAAGGATCGCGCACGCCCGAAGAGATGCGCGAGATCCAGGATTGGATCATCAAGTTCAACCTGCAGACGGTTCCGGGCGTCACAGAAGTGCTGTCGCTCGGCGGCGAGGTGAAGCAGTTCCAGGTCCAGGTCGACCCGCAAGCGCTGCTGCGCTATCGGCTCGGCATCGGAGATGTGGTCGACGCGGTGAAGGCCAACAATGGAAATGCCGGCGCCCAATACATCGTCAAGAATTCCGAGCAGTACCTTGTGCGGTCGATCGGCCTCGCGACCGGAATAACCGACATCGAAGACACCATTCTGAAAGTCTCCGACGGCGTTCCCGTAAAGGTACGCGACATCGGTGAGGTGAAGATCGGCGGCGAAGTGCGCCAGGGGCTGGCCACAAAAGACGGCGAGGGAGAAATCGTCGCAGGGCTCGTACTCAAGCTCATCGGCACCAACACGTCGAAGGTCATCGCGGACGTCAAGGAGCGGCTCGACAAGATCAATGCGGCGCTCCCCGAGGGCGTGCGCGTGGTGCCCTATTACGATCAATCCAAGCTCGTGCTGCGCAGCGTGGAGACGGTCAACAGCGCCCTCGCACAAGGGGTGATACTCGTCGTCCTGGTGCTGCTCGCCTTCATGGGCGGGCTGAGGCCAAGCCTGGTGGTTGCCTTTGCCATCCCATTCTCGATTTGCGTTGCCTTCATCGTCATGGGTGCGACGGGGCTGTCGGCAAATCTCATGTCCTTGGGCGGCATTGCCATCGCCATCGGGATCATGGTCGACGGCGCAATTGTCATCGTCGAGAACGTCGACCGCTATCTCAAGGAACAGCACACCGCGCTGTCCAAGCGGGAGATCGTCGCGCGCGCCTGCGCCGAGGTCGTGCGGCCCATCGCTTTCGCCATCGCAATCATCATCGTCGTCTTCCTGCCGCTCTTCACGTTGCAGGGCTATGAAGGCAAGACCTTCCGGCCTCTCGCCTTCACCGTTTCCCTGGCCATGCTGGGCTCGCTGTTGTTTGCAATCTTCGTCGCCCCGGTTTTGTCAGAGATGCTGATGAAGCGGCCGAGCTCCCAGGATCGGGACAAGGTCAGCTTTGCGGATCGGCTCTTGAACGGTCTGATCGGCGCCTACAGGCCGCTGATCCAGATGTTCGTACGGAAGAGGCCCCTCGCTATCGGGCTCGCGGTTGCAATTCTCGCGGTAGGACTTGCGATCTTCCCCCGGCTGGGCTCGGAGTTCGTACCGAGACTCAACGAGGGCGACCTCTTGGTGCGCGTTACCATGGCGCCGTCCATCGCCCTGGAGGAGGCCCGCGAAACGGTGACGCGCTTCGAGCGGCAATTGCTGGAGACATTTCCTGAGGTCGACCGTGTCGTTTCGCGTGTTGGACGCGGTGAAGTCGGCGCTCATGCGGATCCGGTCAACAACGCAGAGGCGTTTGTTGGGTTGAAGCCACAAGACGAGTGGCCGGGCAAGCTTACGCCCGCGGAGCTGTTCGCGGCCATGAGCGAGACGTTTGAGAGTTTCCCCGGCGCAAAGTTCAACTTCACCCAGCCCATCGCCGCCGCCGTGGACGAGTTGCTCACCGGCACGAAGGCAGAGCTTGCGATCAAGCTCTTCGGCGACGACCAGGATGTGCTGCTGGAGAAGGCCGGAGAGATCGAACAGGCTGTACGTAACGTGCCCGGTGCGGCGGACGTACAGAAAGATCAGGTTACCGGGACGCCGCAGCTCCAAATCCGGGTCGATCGTGGGCAAATCTCCCGGTACGGGCTCACCATCGACGACGTGCAATCAGCCGTGCGCACGGCGATCGGCGGCGAGACGGCGGGACAGGTCTTCGAGGGCGTCAGGCGTTTCGACATCCTTGTCCGATACGACGAGGGTGCGCGCACAACGCCCGAAATGATCCGGGAACTTGTTGTCCGCACGCCGTCCGGTTTGCTCATTCCCCTACGGCAGGTGGCCGAGGTGGCGGAGATCGTGGGGCCCCGGCAGATCACGCGGGAGAACACCCAGCGCTTCATCACCATTCAAGCCAATGTACGCGGGCGCGACATCGGCTCGTTTGTCGCGGAGAGTCAGGATCGGATCGCCGAAACAGTCGATCTGCCGGCAGGCTATCTCGTCGAGTGGGGCGGACAGTTCGAGCTACAGCAGGAGGCCAACCGAAGGCTCGCCATCGTGGTGCCCATCACGCTTGGGCTCGTCTTCCTGCTCCTGTTCATGAACTTCGGCTCGCTGCGCGCGTCGTTGCTGATCATGCTCAACATCCCTCTCGCGCTGGTCGGCGGTGTGGTCGCGCTGTGGCTCGCGGGCCTGAACCTTTCCGTGCCGGCCTCAGTTGGCTTTATCGCCCTATTCGGCATTGCCCTCGAGAACGGCATGGTGCTCGTCACCTATCTCAACTGGCTTGTCGAAGAAGGAAAGCCGGTGGACGAGGCGAGCGTTCAGGGCGCCTGCATGCGCCTCCGTCCCGTGCTGATGACCGCACTGACAACCGCGCTCGGGCTCATCCCACTGCTCTACGCCACCGGCGCCGGCAGCGAGGTGCAAGCACCGCTGGCCACGGTCGTGGTCGGCGGCCTTGTCAGCTCCACCGTGCTGACGCTCCTGGTGATACCCGCCGTCTACAAATGGTTTGTACCCGGGCCCTTGGGAGCATCGATGGCGCCGCAAAAGGCGGACGCACCGGCCGAATAGCCAATGTCCGCTGTGGGTCACAAGCGGACATTTGAGTCCCGCCCCTCTCCGCCAAGCCTCTCCACCAAGTCATTCTCCGCCACGTCAGCCGCACAGGATCCGTCCTGCCAGCGGCCCATATCCGGTCCGCTCCGACTAGGATGGACCGCACGCACTGTCTCTAGGGACGCGCTGTCGATCCCATCAAACGCGGAACACTCGCACCTCCTTCGTGTTGACGAGGCCCAGTCCCGGCTTGGGACCCAACACGACAAGAGGATGACGCAGTGAAAACTCTGGAAGGCTTATTCAAGCACTTTCTCCGCGACATGTATTACGCGGAGAACAAGATCCTGGACAGTCTGCCGAAGATGGCGAAGGAAGCCGATGCGGCGGAACTCCGCGATGCGTTCAATGCGCACCACAAGGAAACCAAGACGCAGGTCGCTAACCTCGAAAAGGTCTTCAAGGCCTTGGACCTCAAGCCGCGCGGTGTGACCTGCGAAGCGATCAACGGCATTATCGACGAGGCCAAGGAAATCATGAAGGAGTGCGAAGACCCGGACGCTCGCGACGCCGGCATGATCGCCGCCGCACAGGCCGTCGAGCACTACGAGATCACGCGCTACGGCACGATGGTGGCCTGGGCGCAGCAGCTCAAGATGCCGAATGAAGCAAAGCTGCTCGCGGCCAATCTCGACCAGGAATACGCGGCCGACAAGAAGCTATCGATGCTTGCCGAGAGTGCGCTCAATAAACAGGCCGTCGCCTAACGGCCGCTCGAGACTTCCGAGAGGGGCGCGTTGGCCGGGAGACTAAATGAATGGGCGCACCGGCAATGAGGTGAGCTCGTCATTCGCGGCCCGGACGAGCCCCTCGAGGTCTTTCACATGAAGGATCGGTGGGTGCCAGTCGATCAGGTTCTCGCTCGTGAGCTTCTTGATCGTCTTGTTGGTGTGTACGTGCGAGAGACCGAGCGCATCGGCCAATTGTTGCTGCGTGAACGGAATATCGACCCTGCGCCCGCGCGCCATGCCGAGCTGTTGAATCCGTTGGAAGACGTGCAGCAGTACCGAGGCGACCCGTTCAATTGCCGTGCGGCGTCCCACGGTCAGCAGATTCTCGTCCAGAATGAACTGCTCGCGCGCCGCAAGCCAGGTCAGGTCGAATCCGAGATTGGGATAGTGCTCGTAGAGCTGCCAGACCTTCTCCCGCGGGAACACGCACAGCACGACGTCGGTCAATGCTTCGACCGAATGATCCATCTCGCCGAACATCGACGATTGAAGGCCGAAAAAATCTCCGGGAAGTCCGAAGTTCAGGATCTGACGCCGGCCGTCGTGGAGAAGCTTGTAGCGGAATACCCACCCGGACAGGACCGTATACAGGTGCGCGCTGTTGTTCCCCTCCAGGAAGATCGTCGTTCCCGCGTCGGCGACCAACTCGCCGCCCTTGAAGGTCTGAACGAAGTCCAACTCCTCTTCGGTGAAAGCCCGAAAGGCTTCGTTGCCCCGAAGCGGGCAGTCCTTGCATTTGATTTGCTCTGTATTGGGGGAGCGGCCCGGCGGTGTAAGTGTCATGGCCCAGGTCTCAAGGCAAACGGCGCGCGAAAGTCTAGTCGACTGTCTATGGGAGGTCACCTTCAACTTATGGCCAGTGCGGCCACTCCTCTAGGACCGCCCATTTGAAATGCCAAAGGGCGATCGTCGTGCCGTTTGCGGCACCTTGTCCCTCCGGCTTTCGTATCCGCGCGGAGCAGAAACGGCGAATGGAAAACCGCTAAGCGGTCGAAGAGTCTTCCGGCGCCGAGGGACGGCCCCTGACGATCTCCGCCAGTCTCTCGGGGACCGGCTCATCCAAAATGTGTTGCCCGAGGCCTCGGAGCATTTGGTTGATCAACCACAGGGCGGCCACTTTGCGTCTCAAGTCGGGATCCGCTGCGACGTGGGCGGCAAATTTTGCGGCCTCGCGCGCCGAGAGCCGACCGTCCACGAACTCGTGGATGTTTTCGTCAGAGGGCCTCAGCAACGATCCTACTTCGTTCAATTGGGCGCGGCACGCCGTCATCCATGAGAGAGGCCAAACAGGCACGCGCACGCGACAGTCGCGATTTGATCGTTCCCATCGTCACCCCGAGAACCTCCGCCGTCTGCTCATATGTCATCCCTTCGATAACGACGAGACTCAGAATTTCGCGGTGATCCGGGCTCAGGGACATGAAGGCACGTTCGAGCTCCGAAAGCATCAAACTGTCTTCCTGCTGGGCCGGAAGCTGCTGTGGCGCCGCCGTTCCCAGCTCCTTGAGGGATACCCGCTCCCGCTTGGCTCTGCGGCATTCGTTGAAGAAGACATTTCGGAGAATGACGATCAACCAGCCTTGAAGGTTCGTGCCCGGCTGAAACGAGTCGATCCTTGCGATCGCCCGCGCAAGACATTCCTGTACAAGGTCGTCCGCCAATTCGATATCGCGCGCGAGAAAGCGCGCGTAGCGCCGTAACATCGGAATTTCCGATGCAACCTGCGAAACTGTCTCGGTTTGTGTGCTTTCCCGCATCGTGGCTTTTCCTAACCGCCATAGGTGGTCCGGCGACCGGGCAAAGCCGATCGATGGACTGCAGCACGAGCGCGGTCCCTCAAAGCGCTGATGCGCATGAGCGAAGTTGTTTCCAAGAGAGAGTGCGGATTGCATGAGGGGGCAACACCCGCACCCCACGTTCGTTCCCTCGGCAAGATCCAAGAAGTTCGCCGAGGCTTCGCTTGGAGTCATAGCAAGCCGGTGCGGGATCCGAATTAAGCTATGCTAATCGCGCCCCAAAAAGCCTGGGGCCGTAAACTTGCCTTCGATGGGATGCCGTCGGGCGTGTCCGGACGGCAAAAAGGGCCGCCTCGCGAGCGACCCTTCTTGGCACTTGACGGGCGTTCAGCCGCAACTGGCTCAGAGCCCTTGATCGGCAACCGCGACTACTCGGCCTTTGTGTCGGACTCCATTGTGGACTCGTCGTCCATCTTCTTGGCTTCGGTATCGTCGTCGGCCTTGGGGCGGCAGCCGGTGTAGCGGCACGCTTATAGGCAGACGCATTCATCAGAGCGTCTTTGTCGGCGTTGAGAACCAGAAAGAAATCGTCGTCGTCATCGGCCTCGCGAACCATATTGAGGCTCGACATTTTCACCGCAATGTCACGTTCGCCGATTCCCAAGAAGCCACCGACGCCGACGATCACGGCCTTCACCTCACCGTTCTCGGTCAGGATGACGTCGTCGATTTCACCGATGTCGTCCCAGTCGGGTTTCGACGCCGTCTTGTCATCCTCTTTGCTCATGTCCTTGTCGGTCGCATAGACGCGCATGCCAATGAGCTCCGAGGCATAGATGTCACCGGCTTCGTTTTGCGCGACGGTCCCAAAAGGCTTCGCGTCTTGGCTGGCTGCCAACGCAGGTGTCGCGAGCGTTAGGGCCAGCGCTGTCGTTACGAGAAATCGCATCACGTATAGTCTCCTCAATCCATGATGATGATCGTGCAGTCTCGAACACAGTTCGTGTTCTCGTTCGCAACACCATGCGCAGGGCTATGTTCCGACAATGCGCCGGGCGACTTACGACACAGGTCGTTTAGTGAGTGGGCGTCGCGGTGAAGCAGTTGCCAACAGCCCAACGTGCGGCATGCAGTGCGCCAGTCGCCGTCGTGCGCATGGAACAAAAGCAACAGTCCCGTGTTGCCTGTCGAAGCATCAGAAAAGGCAGGAGAGCACCATGCACAACATCTTCTACATCATCGGGGTCATCGTCGTGGTGGGCTTCATCCTGTCGTTCCTCGGCATTTTTTAGGACGAAGCCTTCGCGCATCGACGGTTTCCGCCTGGACACCAGTCACTCTCAAAACAAATTAGGAGCACTACGACATGAGCCTTGGGACAATTCTCGTCATCATCTTGATCCTCGCCCTGATCGGCGTGATCCCCAATTGGGGCTACAGCCGCGGATGGGGTTACGGTCCAACGGGGATCGTCGGCCTCGTTCTCGTCATTGTACTGATCTTAGCCTTGCTCGGACGGCTCTGACGCCCCGAACGCGGACGCGCTCTAGCGGGCCTTCTCAGCGCCAGGCCTTGCCGACCGTGTCCGCCATGACAGCGCCGCGCGCTCCGAGCGGTTGCTCGGGCGCACGGTCGTGTCTTCCGCAGTCTGGTGCTCGAGCTCGGCATTCAGTTCCGCGCCGAACAGCACGACGATGACCGAAACCCAAAGCCACATCATCAACCCGATGACAGCGCCGAGTGAGCCGTAGGTCGCGTTGTAGTTGGCGAAGTTGGAGAGATACCAGGAGAACAGGCTGGACGCGGCCAGCCAGCACAGGGCCGCGAACACACTGCCGATACTGAGCCACTGCCACTGCGCGGCCGTGCGGCTGGGACCGTAGCGGTAAAGCAGCGCCAGCCATACCAGCACTACGATCAGCAGCGCCGGCCAGCGCAGCAATGAAATGATCCGCTCGTTCATGGATTCCAGCCCGAGCCATGGCATCACGAGCGGAGTCACCACGACCGCCGCCAAGGCCAAGAACACCAGGACGAGACTGCCGATCGTGAAGGCGAAGGAGACCAGCGTCAGTTTCACGAAGCTGCGCTTCTCGCGCTCGTCGTAGACGACGTTCAGCGAATCGATAATCGCCTTCATGCCGCCGTTGGTGCTCCAAAGCGCGAACGCAAGTCCGATCAAGAAACCAAGACCGAGCGACCCGGACCGCGCCTCCGAGACGCGCGTGACCTGGTCCCGCACGATTTCGACGGCGTCGTTGGGCACGACACCAGCCAACAGGGAAAGCTGCGCGTTGATCTCGGCGGGATCGGATACGAGGCCGTAGAGCGAAACCAGTGCCGTCAGCGCGGGGAACAGAGCGAGCAGCATATAGAAGACGACGCCCGCGGCCACGGCGAGCAAGCGATCGTTCTGCAGCTGGTTGTAGATACGCCACAGCACATCCATCCAGCCCTTGCCGGGGATGCCGGTCGGGGACGAGGCCGCGCGTCCGCGGCCGGCCTCGTTCTTCCGGCTTTCATGAAAATGGTGGGGCTCCTGGGAGGGCCGCAGGTCGCTGTCGTCCGGCTCTGCTTTCGATGCACCTGTGCCCGGATCCCTGCGGGACCTATCCAGTTGGAACGCCAGGGCAAAGAGTCCTGCGAGCAGAGCAATGTCAGTGACCAAAGAGTTGCGACTGTTCCTCATGGTTCAGGATCTTCCGACACGTTCCCCGGTGTTTCAATCAGACGCCACACAGAGAAGGGAACAATGCGCACAAGCTGGTGTTCCCAAAGCATTCATGACCAGGGGAGATACGATGTCTACTGCAAGACCCGGCCAAGGTGGAAACGATACGGCAGCTGCGGCGCGCGAGCACCTCGACAAGCTCGTCGACGAAGTTGGCAAGATACAGTCCGAGTTGAGTGCCATGGGCGCGAAGGTCAGCAAACTCGCAAGCGAGGGCCTGAGCCGCGCTCAGGAAGGCGCTGCGGAAGGCGTGCACGAAGCGGAAGAAGCCGTGCGGCGCAACCCCCTGGCCGCCCTCGCGATCGCCGTGGGCCTTGGCCTGCTGCTCGGCGCCTTCATGCGGCGATGAGAGCCGCGCGCAATGATCCTTACGCTGATTTCACAAGTCAAGCAGCGCATCGACAACTCGATCAGCGCGGTCGTGCACAAGGTCATCGTCATCGCGGTTGCGATCGTCTGTCTCCTGTTCGCCGCAGCTTTCGGTCTCGTTGCCGCCTACTATGCGCTCGTCGATTCGATCGGCCTCCGTCCCATCGAAGCCGCAGGGATCGTCGCGGGATGTTTGCTGGGATTGGCGCTTGTGGTTCTCGCCATCCTGCCGTTGGCAGCGCGCACGAAATCGCGCGAAGCGGCTGCCATTGCGGCGCCGGGCGAGGCTCTGGCGCTCGTCGACAAGGGGCTTTCCCGTGCCACGCAGCGCGTCGGAGCCCTGCCACTGGTGGCGATCGCATTCGTGTCGGGCTTCCTGGCGACAAGACGGTAGCGCCGCGCCGAGCGAGACAGCACGCATGGAAAAGCTCAGTGATCACGAACTACGCAGCGCGCTTGTGAAGCCCGATCTGAGCGCAAGGAAGCGCGCCTACGCCAGGGAGCTTCTGCGGCGGCGCTGCGACAAGAGCGGCAAGCATGCATGGCGAAAACTCTGGGTCGGGGCGCTCTACTGGGTCGGCTCGTGCCGCGCCGCGCTTTCCCAGCGGCTTTCGAGCGCACGATGAAACGGCAAGCGACGGCTCTTACAAAAAAGGGGCAGCCTCTCAAGGCCGCCCCTTTAGATAGGAGGGAGGGTTTGCGCGGGCTATCCCGAGATGCTTTTCATCCAATCGTCGACTTGCCGCTCTGCCTCTTCTTTGGCCACGCCATAGCGCTCTTGCACCTTGCCCACGAGCTGGTCGCGGCGCCCTTCGACGACATCAAGGTCGTCATTGGTCAGGTGGCCCCATTGCTGTTGCGCCTTACCGCGCAATTGCTTCCAGTTTCCTTCGATCTGATCCCAGTTCATTTCCTTCAATCCTCCTTGCGATGCAGTTGGATGCTTTGAGAACATCAAAGGCGCTGTCATGTTCCCACCGAATTTGGGGCGCACGGAACCGGACCAGCCGCATGGGAATTGTCAGTGCAAGGTCCTGCAGGGTGAGTGCAGATGTCACACGATTCGAAAGATCTAATGGAACCCGTACCTACATCGCCGCGTATCGAACGGAAGCTCGTCGGCATACTGGCCGCCGATGTGGTGCGTTTCTCGTCTCACATGGAGCATGACGAGGAGCGAACGCTGCAGCTTCTGACGGAGCGCCGGAAATTGATCGATGAGCTCATAGAGGCTCACGCCGGTCGAATCACGGGCACTGCCGGCGACAGCGTCGTCGCGGAGTTTGCGAGCGCGGTGAATGCCGTCGACTGCGCCGTGAAGATTCAACGCGAAATCATGCGTGTGAACGCCAAGGAGGCGGAGCATGACGGCCTGTCCTTTCGGATCGGCGTCAACGTGGGAGACGTCATGGTGAAGGATGCCGATATTTTCGGCGATGGCGTCAACGTCGCCGCGCGGCTCGAGTCGCTGTCGGAACCGGACGGAGTTTGTCTGTCGCGCGGCGTACACGAATATGTGCGCAAATTGACGAACTACGTCTACGCCGACTTGGGCGAGCAATACGTCAAGAACATCGAGCAGCCGGTAAGAGCCTACCGTATCGTGTTCGAGGATGGCGAACCCGTCCTATCCGAGGAGGACACACCCAGTCAGGAAGCGCTCGACGTGGAAACGCATGAACCGCCGGAATACGAGCTTGCCTTTTGGGAAAGCATCCGGGACGGCGATGTCGTCGCCGAGTTCGAGGCCTATCTCGACAAGTATCCGGAAGGGGCATTTGCCGCGCTCGCTGCCGAGCGCCTGAAGGTGCTTTCCGAAAAGGAAGGTGAGCCTGAGCTGCCGGAGGCGGATCCCGTCGAACTTGCCTACTGGGAGAGCATCAAGGACAGCGAGAACGCCGAGATGTTCCAGACCTACTTGGAAACATACGCGGAGGGCGCCTTCGCCGCCATTGCCCGGCTGAAGGTCGCCGAGCTTCGCTAGCAGCGTCCCTCTCACCCAAGGAAAACGACGCGGATGACCGTCAAACTCGGTTGCAACCTGAACTATGAGGTCACGGCGGATACGATCTTCGTATTCAATGTCGAGGTCGCGCGCCTGGCAACAAATGCCAACCTGAATGATACGGTCACGGTCAGTCAGGGCGTCAATGTCGAGTCCTACGACACCCCGGGTCTCGGGAACCGCTACTTACGCGTTCCGGCTTCGCCGGGCACGTTGTCGCTCCACTATGAGGCGGACCTCACTCTCGATGTCGTGAGAGCCGATCCGCAGACATTGGCCGAAGTGCCGGTTGCCGCGCTGCCGTTTTCACTGCTGCCCTACCTCTTGCCGACGCGCTTCGTACCCTCGGATCGGGTTGCGGGATTTGCGCAGGCAGAGTTCGGTCAACTCCCCAAGGGTCATCAGAGAGTCAGCTCCATTTGCAACTGGATCAACGATCATATCGCCTATATGCCGGGGAGCAGCGACGCGGAGACCACGGCGGCGGAGACAATCATGAACCGCGCGGGCGTGTGCCGCGATTTTGCGCATCTCGGAATCACCTTCTGCCGCGCACTCGGCATCCCCGCACGCTACGTCACATGCTACGCATTCGGCCTCTCGCCCCCGATTTTCATGCGGTGTTCGAAGCCTATCTCGGTGACCGCTGGTGGCTGTTCGACCCGACGCGGCAGGCCGCCCTTGATGGGCTGGTCAGGATCGGAGTGGGGCGCGATGCCGCCGAGGTCGCGTTCGCGACGCTGTTCGGCAGCGCCACCGCTTCGCCGCCCGAAGTTTGGATCGATCGCTCGGATCAGAGCCCCGGCGATCCGCGCACGACCGACGCAATCAGCCTCGAAGCGCTCTCGTAGCCAAGCCAGGTCCCAGGCTGGATCGGCGCGCTGCTTCTTGGACGGAGTATGTCGGCGATCGCCCTGCCCTGTTCCCGAGCCGAAAAACCAGGCGTCGTAGGTGATCCGCGGCACCCCGTGTGTCGTATACTACCCACGCAACAACGACAGGACCTGGCGGCATTCGAGGAATGAGCGCGGCCCAACCATTGTCAACGTGCCCGGAAGACAACCTGGACGATCGAACGCTCGTCGTGCGCGTGGCGCAGCATCGCGACCGTGAGGCGTTCCAACGCTTGTTTCTGCATTTCGGACCGAGAATCAAAGGGTTGATGATCCGGAGCGGCAGCGACGCCGATACGGCGGAAGATTTGGCGCAAGAGGTGATGCTGACGCTTTGGCGCAAGGCCGGGCTCTATGCGCCCGAAAGGGGCACGGTAAGCGCCTGGGTTTTCACCATCGCCCGTAACGTCAGGATCGATCGCCTACGCCGGCAGTCGTCCCGGCCCTATGAGGACATTGCCGACCTCCAGCTGGAAGCACCGGATGCAAGCGGCGAAGAGGAAACGGAAATGCGGCAGCGTGAGAGGCTGGTGGGACAGGCTCTCGCAGACCTGCCGCCCGAACAGCGCCGCGTGGTCGAATTGTCGTTCGTGGAAGATATGCCGCAGGCGGAAATCGCGACGACACTCGGCCTGCCGCTCGGAACAGTGAAGTCCCGCATGCGCCTTGCGTACGGAAAGCTGCGGGAACGCTTGGAGACTTTAAAATGACAATCGTCCATCATCCCGACACCGCCACCTTGGTGAGCTACGCCGCGGGCAGTCTCGATGAGGGATTTGCGACCCTGGTCGCGGCCCATATCGCCACATGTGACGCCTGCCGCGCTGCACTGCGCGAGATCGAAGATGTCGGCGGCGCGGTGCTGGAGAGTGTCGAAGCATCGCCCATGAGCCCCGCCTCGCTCGATCGGGCCCTCAGTCTTCTCGACGATCACGCCGACGCGCCGCCGGCACGCACCAAACCTCGGCCGAAAGATACGCGGCCGGGCGTCCCGGGCCCGCTCGCGCGGCTGCTCGAATGCGGCCTCGACGACATTGTCTGGAAGAAGGTCGCGCCGGGTGTCTCCAAGCATGTCCTTCCCGTCTCCAAGACGGCGCGCAGCACGCTGACTCTGTTGCGGATTGCGCCCGGGACCAAGATCCCGGACCACGGCCATGGCGGCATGGAACTGACCCTCGTTCTCGAGGGGTCCTACCGCGACGTCTTCGGGCGGTTCGGACCGGGCGACATCGCCGATCTCGACGAACATGCCGAGCATCAGCCCGTGGTGGACTCGCCGGAGGCCTGCATCTGCCTCGTGGCCACAGAGGCGCCGACGCGCTTCAAGGGCTTTTTCAGCCGCTTGCTGCAGCCCATCGTGGGGATCTAGGTGACCGACACGCCGGCGCTCCCATGGCGCACCGCCTGGATTGTCGGCGCGAGCTCCGGTCTAGGCGCCGCGCTCGCGAAGCTGCTCGATGGACGCGTCGAGACCGTCGCCATCTCCGCGCGCTCGGCCGATAACCTCAACGCCATGCAAGAGGCCTCGCAAACGCTCATCGCTTATCCGCTCGATATTACTGACGCGAACGCCGTGGCGCGATGCTATCAGGACATCGAGGACAAGGCCGGAAAGATCGATCTCGTGGTTCTTTCCGCCGGTACGTGGGAAATGGTCCTGCCGCCCGATATCGATCCGGAGGTGTTCAAGAGTTCCATGGACGTTAATTTCATGGGCGTCGTGAATGTACTCGCCCAAGTGGTTCCCGACATGATGCGCCGCGAGGCCGGGCAGATCGCGATCATCTCGTCCGTCGCCGGCTATCGAGGGCTGCCAAAGGCGGCGGCCTACGGCTCGACCAAGGCAGCGCTCATCAACGTCGCAGAGTCCTTGCATCCGGAACTCGCGGCGAAAGGCGTGACGTTGTCGATCGTCAATCCCGGCTTTGTGGACACGCCCATGACCGCGGTAAACGACTTTCCGATGCCGTTCCTGATGCCGGTGGACGACGCGGCGCAGCGGCTCCTGCGCGGGCTGGAGCGCAAGGCATACGAGATCACCTTCCCCCGCCGCTTCACCTGGGCGATGAAGCTGATGCGGCGGCTGCCGAACGCCGTCTATTTCTGGATCGTGCGGACCTTCATGCTCCGCCCATAGGGGCCGGGGTCAGTCGCGGGTCAGGCGATAGAGGCCCACGTCGATCGATCCCTCCAGGAAGCCCGCCTCGCAATACGCAAGGTAATAGAGCCACTTGCGGCGGAACCGCTCGTCAAAACCGAGCGCCTCGATTTGGGCCCACGCCGCCTCGAAGCGCACGCGCCATTCGGAAAGCGTTCGTGCGTAGGAGGGACCGAATGCAAGGACAGGCTCGTAGTGGAAGCCGGCGGCGCGGGCCTGTTCGGCGAGGATACTCTTGGTCGGCAACATGCCGCCGGGAAAGATGTAGCGCTGAATGAAGTCCGGCTGACGCCGGTAGGTCTCGAAATGCGCCTCGCCGATCGTAATCGCTTGCAGTGTGGCGGTGCCTCCCGGCTTGAGACGATCGTGCAGGGTCCGGAAATAGCGCGGCCAATTCTGTTCGCCGACGGCCTCGATCATCTCGACCGAGACGATCCGGTCATATAGGCCGGTCACGTCGCGATAGTCTTTCAGATCGAAGCGCGCCTGTTCATCGAGCCCTTCCCGTTCGGCGCGGGCCCGAGCATGAGCCAATTGCTCATGAGACAAGGTGATGCCGTGCACCGAGACGCCGTGATCGCGGGCGGCTGCAAGCGCCAACGCACCCCAACCAGCGCCGATCTCCAACATGCTCATGCCGGGCTCGAGCCGAAGCGAGTCCAGGATGGCGCGCAGCTTCGCTTCCTGCGCGGCTTCGAGCGTCGCGGTGCCGTCCTCGTACAGCGCGCTCGAGTAGAGCAGCTCCTTGTCGAGCCACGCCTCGAAGAAGGCATTGCCCAGGTCGTAGTGCTCGGTGATGTTGCGGCGGCTCCCCTGCCGCGTGTTGCGACGCTGAAAGTGGCCGATCCGATCCAAGACACTCGCACTGAACAAGGAGCGCCCTGAATCGTTGAGCGCAGCCTGGTTCCGCAACACAAAGCGGAACAGGCCGACAAGATCGGAGCAGTCGACGTCGCCATCCATGTAGGCCTCGGCAAAGCCGAGCGCGCCCCGGCGAAACGCCTTTCGCAAAACCCTATAGTTCTTGAGGGTAAGCACGGCATCATGTGGACGGTCGTTGCCGAACCGCACGCGCTGACCGTTCGGCAGCACGATCGAAAGCGAGCCGATCGGCTGCCACGTCAGCAGGCGTTCGCCGATGCCGACGACGACGCGGGTCAAAAGGTCGAGCGCCAAGGGCGCCCGGCCGGCGGCAATCGAAGTGTCCGTCATTGGTCTCCGTGCTCTCCTGGTGTTGGCGCAAAGGCGATCGTGGATCGGGGCGCCGTGGCCGCTCAACGAGCCGCAAGCCTTTGAGCCAAAGCTTGAGCGCTTCGTAGTGAATGGCGGCGATCACCTTGACCGACAGCCAGCCGGTTCGTGCCAAGGCCGCCGCGAGCGTTGCGTCGGTCAGCGCCGAGCGCTCGCCACGGAAGAAGGCCTTCAGCAGCGGCCGCTCCTCCGTGTGAAGGGCTATGCCGATCGTGATCTCGTCCTCAAGCGGCGTGACGTGGAAACTGTAACGCCCATCGACGCTGTTGAACGGCGAGACGTAGAACGTCTTTCCGCAGCTTTGATGCAGCGTATCGCTGCCGCCGGATCGCACCGGCACCACATAGGTCTGCCGCTCCCCGAACGTGTTGTTCACCTCGTACACGATCAGCGCCGGGGCGCCGGACGCATTCAGGCCGAAATAGATCGTCACCGGGTTGAAGCCGTAGCCCAGCACGCGCGGATAGCAGAGCATCCGGAAACGCTCGATGCCCGCCACGCCGCTCTGATCGGCGATGCCACGCAGATAGGCCGCAATTGGCGTCCCGTCGCCATGATTGGCGTCGTGCAGGCTGCAGACATTGAAGCGATTATAGGAGAAGAGACGCAAGCGACGATCGAGATCGGGAAGTTCGTCGCAATCGATCAGAAGCGAGAAGACGTGATAGCGGAGCGCATGATGAACGGGGCGCACACGCTTGTGCACGACGACACCGTTATAGAGCGCCGACGCGGACATCATTCCGCCGCCACGAGGGGCACGGTGCCGGCAGCGCCGGCATCGTGTGTGATGTGGATACGGTCCGACTCGCCGGACACCGACCATGGCCGCCGCACGCCGCCGAGTTGTTCGGCAACTGCGAGTCCGCTCTGCAGCCCGTCCTCATGGAAGCCGTAGCCGAAATAGCTGCCGCAAAACCAGGTGCGATCCTTGCCCTGCAGCGACCAGAGGCGGCGCTGCGCCGCGATGGCGTGTGCGTCGAACACCGGGTGGTCGTAATCGACCTCCAAGTCGATCGCCTTGGGGTGGATGTCCCATGGCGGATTGAGCGTCACGAACAGATCCGTCTTGGTCGGCAGGTTCTGCAAGCTGTTCATCCAGTACGAAACGCACAGCTCGGACTCCAAGCCGTGCCCGCGCTTGATGTAGTTCCAGCTCTGCCAGAGCCGGCGGCGGCGCGGCATGAACCGCGGGTCGCGGTGGAGCACCGCATGATTGCGCTCATAGGCGAACACGCCAAGAAGCTCCTGCTCCTTTGGAGACGGAACGGCGAGCAATTTTAGCGCTTGATCCGCATGCGTCGCAATCACCACGTGGTCGAACATACGGACAATGCCCCGCGCGTCCTCCACGTGGACGCAGGATCGGGCGCGGCCGATCCGCCGGACCGGTGAACCGACGGCCGTTTCGAAGTCGCCGTCGTCGAGGAGGCGGTCGATGTAATTCTTGCTGCCGCCGGTAACGCTCCTCCACGCGGGGCGGCCGGCTGCCTGCAGCATGCCGTGATTGGCGTAGAAGTTGACGAAGGTCGCCGCGGGAAAGTCCAGCATGCCCGCCATCGGTGTTGACCAAATCGCGGCGCCCATGGGCAGAATATGATCCTCGATGAAGGCATCGGAATAGTTCTCGGCCCACAGGAATTCGCCCAGCGAAAGCCCTTCCGGATGGCGTTCCAGCGCGCCTTGCGCCGTGCGGAAGAACCGGAAGAGATCGGATACGAGCCGCCATTGGCGCAGGTTTGCGAGATTGGAGAGCTGGCCGAAGAGCCCTGGGCCGCTGCCGGCATATTCGAAGGCGCCGTCATTGGCGGAAATGGCAAAAGTCATCTCAGTGGATTCGGTGCGGACGCCAAGATGAGCGAAGAGTGCGGTCAGGTTCGGATAGTTCAGCTCGTTGTAAACGATGAACCCCGTATCGACCGGCACCGGTCCATCGGCCGTCAGCGCGGTCGTCGTGTGGGTATGGCCGCCGAGCCGATGATCCTGCTCGAACAGGGTGACCTTGTGATGCTTGGAAAGCAGCCAGGCCGCGGAGAGACCCGAAATTCCCGATCCGACAACTGCGATATTGAGAGGAGCCATGGTCACCTTGATTGACGGCAGCACTGGAACCGTTACGGACCGTTCGAAAGCTTGGATCACCTGCTGGGGGCAGATTGTGCGACGGCGTTTAGGACGGAGCCGCACGCTCCTTATGCGCCGGCAAGCGTCCGCGTGGCGCAATAGCCGGCAACGGCGGCGGTGCCCGTGAGGAACGTGCCCCAGGCGATATCGACGACAGTGACAGTCGGGCTCCAGCCTTGCAGCGTGGCCAGATTGGTCATGTCGTAGGTGGCGTAAGCGAAGAAGCCGAACATAGCGCCGTAGAGCAGCGCCGTTTTCCACGTGCCGCCCTGCAGTGCGGGAGCCACCGCGAAGATGACCACGCCCGCGATAAAGATCAGATAGAAACCGATCGCCGCACCCACATTGAACTTCTCGAGAAGGAGCGGGCCAATTTCCTGCTGGTAGAGTGGCTTGGCGACATATCCCAGCCAGATGAAGTCCAGCACAAGAAAAGCGAGCGCGGTTGCCACATAGGCAAGAGCATAGGTCATGGAGCGGTCCTGGGTGTTTGTCCGTATGCCCACTACGGCAAGCGGCCCGATCCGGATCACTGGTATCGCCCGAACGGGGGCTCCTCTGTGGGCTTGGCCGACCCGTGCGGCAAGCAGAAGCCGTTAGGCCGACGAGCCGCCAAGCTTGTCGAGCGCGCCGGAATTGTCGTCGTCCACGCGTGGGGCACCGTCCGTCCACTTGCTCATCATGGCCATGAGAGTGACCGGCGTGATCGGTTTTGGCAGATGATCGTTCATGCCGGCCTCCCGGCACGTCTCCCATTGCGAGGCGAGAGCCTGTGCCGTCATGGCGATGATCGGAAGGTCCGCAAAACCGTCCATAGCCCGAATGGCGCGCGTGGCCTGGAGGCCATCCACCTCCGGCATCTGAACATCCATCAGCACGATGTCGTAGTTGCCGGTCTTCACGGCTTCGATCGCCTCGGCTCCGCCGGTCGCCTCGGACACGACATATCCTTGCGGCGCGAGCAGTGCCGCAACCAGATCGCGGTTGAGATCCACATCATCAACGACAAGCACGCGTGACGAGGAACCGGCGGCCTGGAGTATGTCGGCACGGTCTTCGTCGGCAAGCGCCCTGGCATCCTCACAAGGCAGGGTGAGTTCCACCCACACCGTCGTTCCCTCACCCTCCACGCTATCAACGCCGATCTCGCCGCCCATGAGCTCGACGAGGCGCTGCGATATCGCAAGCCCCAGCCCGGTGCCTCCGTAGCGGCTGTGAATCGACGAGTCGGCTTGTGTGAAGCGCTGGAAGATCGATTTCACCTGCTCCGGCGAAATACCGATCCCGGTATCGCGAACCGCGATGCGCAAATGCTGATCCGAGCCGGGCGGCTCCGCCGCGGATATCGCAACGACTACGCCGCCCTCCGACGTGAACTTGACCGCGTTGTTCACGAGGTTGAGGAGCACCTGGTGAAGCCGGACGGGATCGCCGAAATGGGCTTCGCCAACGGCTGCGCCCTTTTCGATTTTCAGCTGCAGATTTTTCTCGTCCGCCATCAGGGACACGCTGGCAACGACGTCTTCCACGAGCTTGGGCAACGAGAACACGACCGGATGCAGGCGCACGGCGTCGGCGTCCAGGCTGGAGATGTCCAAGATATCGTTGACCAGAGCGAGGAGGGCCTGGCTCGAGGACGTGATGATCTCCGCAAAACGGCGATTCTTTGCGTTGAGATCCGAACTCTTTGCGAGCAACCCGGCGAACCCGACCACGCTGTTCAGCGGCGTCCTGAGTTCGTGGGTCATGTTGGCCAGAAACTCGGACTTCGCGACCACGGCCGCTTCCGCCTCCACGCGCGCTTTCTTCAGTTCCTCGTTGGAGCGCGTCAGCCGCGCGATGAACCGCTCCTCTTTTTGCCGCTCGACAGCCTTCTTGCGTGAGATGTCGCTGGTCATGCCGAGAAACAGCTGCTTGTCGCCCACTTTCATGGGGACACGCCGAGTTCGATCGGAAAGGTCGTGCCGTCTTTACGGCGCGCCTGGACCTCTCGCCCTTCGCCGATGATCTGGGCCTTGCCCGTGTCCAGATAGTTCCGGATGTAGCCGTCGTGCTCGCGCCGATAAGGTTCAGGCATCAGTATACGGACGTTCTGTCCGATCGCTTCCTCCTTCGTGTAGCCGAACATCCGCTCGGCGGCCGGGTTGAAGCTTTGGACAATGCCCGCCTCGTCGATGACGATAAGACCATCGAGCGCGGTCTCCATCACCGCCGAAAGTTGCGTGTTGAGCTCGCCGAACTGTTCGTTGCTCTCGGCAAGTTCTTTGGACCTCTCGCGCAGCGCCGACTCGCGATCGCTGATCTCGTCCGCCATTGCGCCGAACGCCCGGGCGAGGTCGCCGGTCTCGTCATTGCGCTCGCGAACGTGGCTCAGATCGACGTCCCGGCGCCCGCGGCCCAAGCTCACCGCCGCCGCCGTGACCTCCTGGAGCGAACGCGTCGTAAAGCGCGACCAAAATACGGCGAGCGCCGTGCCGCCCAGGATGAAGGAGACAGCCGACAGGATCACCCAGACGGTATCTGCGCCAATCTGCCGGCTAAGCCCCGTGTCTGCGGCAACAACGCCGAGTGTGAGAAAGCGATCCGGACGGTCGCCGTCGATGGAGACGCGCTTCTGGTAGAGCTGGGACTGACCGTCGGCGCCGATGACGACCGTCTCCGTGTCGGCATCGATGTCGTTGAGACCCGGGAATGCCTCTTGGATAAGATGACGTTGGCCAAGGTCGAAGCCAAAGGTGAGCGCCGCATTGGATGGTAGAGGTAATCGCCGGCAGCATTCGCGACCACCAGTGTCTGCCCGCTCTGCAGCACGGCAGCCATGCGCGAGAAATACTCTTGGGCATTGGCGTTGATGACGATCATGCCGAAGATCTCACCAGTCTTCTCATCGAACACGGGGGTCGTGGCACGAACCGTGGGCCGATGGGGCACTTCGAGCGTGCCGTATTCGCGGTTCAGATTGAACGCGCTCAGAAACCGTTCGCCGGGCTTCAGTTCCAGGGTGCGCTCGAAATACGGGCGTTTGGCTTTGGATTGAAGCTCGTTCTCCGGAGTCCGCCGAATACCGTCATCTGTCTTTTCCACGCGCACGATCTCAAGACCATCGCTAGATGCAGAGACAAACCGGATCTGGAAGTACTCGGACCGCGCCTCGAGGAAGCTCGTGAAGATGTGTGCCAGGCGTTCGCCCCAGAGCACCTCAGTGGAGCCATCCAGCGGATCGATGCCGCCGCTCTCCCGTGTTCGGATAAGGCCCTGGATCGGCGGCATAGTCGATAGGATAGTCGTGTCCTGCTTCAGGCGATCCAACGAGGCGCCCAGGCGGACCGAGGCACGTTCCAAGGCCTCGGAGGTCGAAAGCGCCTCCATCTCGTCAACGGCGGTGGAGCTTGCCATGTACATGAGCGCGGCGACGCCGAGCGCAGTGAGCGTTCCGAAGATGGAAGCCCCAAGCGCCATTTTCGCCGCGAGGCTGAAGCGCGTTCCCGGTGGCGCGGTGGCGTTATCCCGCTTCTTGGACATAGCTAGTCCTGGGTACGTTCGGCGTCGAACAGATTGCGCAGGTGCTCGCGAGCCCCGCTAAATTTAGGAAAGCGGGACACGCCGACCTTCTGGTTCAGCGGAAAGGGATCGCCGCTCGCAAGACTGATTTTCGCGAGCTGATTTCGGTCCGATGGTTTGAACGTGTTCTGAAACTCTCGGGGCAGCATGTCGGTTACCGGCAGAATCTCAGTAATGGTTCCGGCGGTCGACTCGCGGCCGTCGGTGACGTGCACCTCCATCCCCACCGAAATCGGGAACAGATAGCGGCGCGGCAGATAGGCCAGCACGTAGGGCTTGCCCGAATATACGGACAAGATCGGCTCGCCCGGCCGGTAGACATTGCCGACCGAGGGAACCGTCGCGCCGATCGATCCGCTCACCGGAGAGCGGACGGTACCGTCGGCATAGAGTGCTTCGACCTTGGAGATTGCGTCGGCAGCGTCCTCCAACGCATCGTCGAGGGACTCGAGTTCTTCCTCGAGAACCTGCCGCTGCGTCCTGAGGCTCACGCGATCACGGTTTGCCTCGTAGCTCACCTTGAGCGCTTCCTGGTAGCGCGCCGACGTTACGAGCTTTGCGGCAGCCAGGTCGTCGAACTGCTTAATGGTGTTGACTGCTTCGTCTGCGCGCCGCTCGGCCAGGGGCAATAGCTGCGCTACGCTTTCCGCGCGCACCTTGAAGTCCGTCGCCTTCGCAACTAATTCGGCCCGCTTGGTCGATAGATCCGCCAGGCGCTCCAAAATTTCCGTCGACTGAAGATTTAGAAGAACGCTTTCCGCCTCGACGGACTGTCCTTCCCGGACGTCGACGCGCTCCACCCGCGCCACGAACGGGGTCGCGATGACATTCTGATCGCGCAGCACGAGGCCGTCTGCCCTCAGAAAAACGTAGTCGCCGAAGAGATAGTTCGCGACGAACAGCCCAAAGACGAACAGGAGGACGAGATATATCGTCCGCCCCGTCTTGCTGCGGATGACACGCTGCTCGTTGGGGATATTGTCCGGACGCTGACGATTCTTGAGCGGTCTCATGAGTTACCTCCGCACGCGATGTACCTTGTGCGGTACGTAGGTGTCTCTGTACGACGCCGAGAATATCCATTCCTGCAGGTAGGCGCCGAGACGGACGAATCGCATTAGAAAGCCATTGAAGAAGCTGTAGCCCGGCACGAATGGGATCAGCCGCACGGTATCGACCTTCGGCGTTGCTACGGCCGCCAAGACAAACGCCATCCCATCGAGCGCCAGCATCCCTGCCTGCGCACCGAGCAAGATGACAAAGCCCAGCTCGCCGTACGTCGCGAACAGCCAAACGATGTAGATCGGGAAGAAGAAGGCCGAGCCCAGATTGAACACGATAAAATCGATCTCGTGCCAGACTTCTCTGAGGCTGAAGCGCGGGCTCATGGGATTCATCAGATCGCCGTGCTTTCGGTAGCGCAAGTGAACGGCATCCCGCTCCCAGCGGAACCGCTGCCGGATCAGCACGGACAGTCTGTCCGGCACATCCGTGTAGCAGAGCGCGTCGGACGCAAAGACCGTTTTCCATCCTGCTTTCCGCAGTGACAGCGTGACATCGAGATCCTCGCCGCCGCCGGCGTCATATCCACCAACGCCAAGCAAGGCCTTACGCCGAAACGCGCCGAACGCGCCGGACACGCAGCTGACCTGATCGGTCAAATCGGAGGCCTGCTTGCCTTGCGAAATCGAGATCAAATACTCGACCGCCTGAAAGGCCGTGATGAGGCTTCGCTCCGGGTTGCGCACCACCACGTTGCCGGCAACAGCGCCCACGCGCGGGTCGGCGAGAGGTTCGAGAATGTCCCTGATCGCGTGGCGATCGAAGGTGCAGTCACAATCCACAACCACCACGATGTCACCCGTGGCGCGGGAGAGCGCGAGATTGAGCGCGGCCGACTTGCCCGCCCGCACTTGCGTGCTGTGGCCCTCGGTGATGAGACCGGCATCCTGCAAATTACGGAGTTTCATCGCTGTCCGATCGGCCGAACCGTCACTGACGGCGATGATCTCGTCGGGCACCCGGCTTTGTTCGTGAAGCGCAAGCACGCAACGCTCGATCGAGTCCTCTTCGTTGTGCCCGGCGATCACAACCGTCACCCGCCCGAGGAAGGGATCTTGCTTCCCCTTGGGGTAGAGCAGGATTGCCGCGACGGAGAAGAAGCTTAGCGTGTAGCGCGGGAACTCGAAGATCACGACAAACCAGAACAGCCGAAAAAGACTGTCGCCGCTCTGCGCCGTCAGATAGGTGATGCCGTCTGCGATCGGCTGGAGCATCAGGCGAAATCTCCCGGACCGAAGACCTGGAACTCGGGCCCGATATCGCAGCGAAGCGTCTTCTCGGCGGCGGCGACGAGAAGATCGAAATCGGCGCGCGTTTCCTCCGGCTCGTTCCCAGCCATCAAGACGAAGTCACGGGAATGGCCACAAACAACGAGATCCGCGTCGCTGCGCAAGGTCGTCCGCAAATTCTCGATGAACAGGTCGCGCACCTTGGCGAAGGTTCGCGCGCCATGCTGCGCCGTAATCTCTTTTTCGTTGCGGTAGTACAGGCTGATCAGCGTGAACGGCACCTGCGCATCATTGTACGTCTTGGCGGCAGCATTGAGCGCAACGACCAGCTCGAGCGGCAAGTCCGCGAAGCGAAGCGCATGGCTTGCCGTTCCCAACAGAGAGTGGCCGTGCTCGGCAAAGCCGATGCCTTGGTCGGTCAGATGGTAGCTGTAGATGTCACGCGGAGGCGCGACATCGGAGTCCACGTGACCGCCGCAATCCAGACAGACGAAGCCCACCGCCGGTTCCGATGCGGCATGGCCGCAAGCGTCGCAGACCACCATGGAGCCCGGCCGGTCGTAGTCGAACCCGAAATGGGTGAGCTCGTAGCGGCACTTGGGGCAGACAAGACGGTCTCCGCGGCGGAACTCCGGTTCCGGCCCCTGATAGGCGCAGCGGAAGTGATGAAGATACTGCTCCTCCTCAAGATGGGAGCTATGGCACTGACGGCACTCCTCCCGCACGTGGAGGCGGTGCGAGTCGCATTGCGGGCAGACATGGAAGCGGTCGAAGAATTCGCGGCGCAGAAATCCGCGCTCGCAAAGTGCTTCGGCCTCGCGGGCCGCGACTGCCGTGGTCAGGGCGACATTATACGAAACGAGCCACTTGGAGTGCGGGTCGTAGGTTGGCGTCAGAGGCTGGTCCGCGACGAATAGACGGCCGATGAGCTGCTCGTCGAGGTCTTCGCTGAACCGCAGATCCCGGTGCAATTTCAGCCGCCGGTCATGGGTCTTGCCCAGGACCTGCTCGAGATAGGTCGTATCGCGCGCGGTGAGCCTTGAGGCATCGACATCGGCGACGCAACCCAGGAGACCGGTGGCGTCGATGATCGGCAGCGTATAGAGCGCCTTGGCACGCCAGATCGCGCCGAGTTCTTCGACAGTGACGAGCTCTTTGATGAGGATGCCATCGAAGCGCGGATCGGCGAGGCTTGCCTGAACGGCCCGCGCTGAGAGC
This sequence comes from Methyloceanibacter sp. wino2, assembly GCF_003071365.1. Classification (NCBI taxonomy): domain Bacteria; kingdom Pseudomonadati; phylum Pseudomonadota; class Alphaproteobacteria; order Hyphomicrobiales; family Hyphomicrobiaceae; genus Methyloceanibacter; species Methyloceanibacter sp. wino2. Next base: position 1,856,188 of record NZ_CP028960.1, on the reverse strand, counting down.
CGGCCCGGTTCGATGTCCCCAGGCCATGTCAGGAAATTGTGTCCGAGGCTTTCAAGCGGTGACGGCGGCGCCGGGTGCGCGGCTGGGCTCTTTTCAGAAGGCACCGCTTCGTGGGCCTCCATGTCCGCGATGTCCGCCTGATCCTCGACGACGCGCGCGACTTGGTAGATGTCGAGTGGCTTCGGAAGGACGTGGTCGAAGTTGTGGCAGCCTTCGGGATGCGCCAACAGACCTTCAGCATCCAAGGTAATCGCGATGAGCTTTGGGACTTTGCCGTCGCCCGCCTCGCGCCGGAGAGTGGTCGCGACCTGCAGGCCGTCCATTTTCGGCAGGTGGAAGTCCAGCAAGGCGACGTCGTACGTGTTTTGCCGGAGCGCCTCGAGGGCCTGCTCCCCGTCGACGGCGATGTCCACGTGATGTCCGCGCTGACTAAGCAGCATCTTGAGGATCTCATGGGTCGTCGGGCTGTCTTCGGCGACCAGAATCCGCCGGGCAACCGGCGAACCTTGGGCACGTTCGGGCTTCTTGGTAAGGACGGATAACATGATGAGATTCGCGCCGATTTCACTGCTGCAATTGCAATGTGAAGCGTAACGGCCAGGCAATAAGCTTGGGTGAATCTCCCTGGGTGTTTTTACCGTTTTTCGAGTAAATACGGTTACTTAGTCGTTAAGAGCGGGATGACGCTGGGCGCGGCGCAGACGCCAAAGCCCGCGAGGTGTCGGGCTTCGCTTTCAGTTTCCGTTATCCTTTGGGCCGCTAGGCTGACCCCATGAAACCGGTGCTTGATCACGCCAAACTCCAGGGCCTGAAACACATCCTCGGAGAGCAAAAGAGCAATGCCGCGCTCGAACGCTTTCAGGAGGAATTGCACACCTGCCTATCGGCAATCGAGAGTGGCGGCCCGGAGCGTGCCGAGAGCGCGCACCGGCTGGCAGGCGTCGCGGGCCTGTTGGGCTTCGACGACCTTGAAGAGCACAGCAGGACGTTTCTCGCCGCGGTTACTCAAGGGTCGCGAGACCAGGACGACATCGCAACGCTGGCCGAGGCACTCGTCGAAGCCGCAAATCGCGCCGAAGCGGAACTCGCCGCTTTAAGGTAGGGGCCGCATCGACACGCTATTCTCTGGGAGTTGAGCTATGGCGTCTGTTGTCGTCGTCGGCTCCATTAACCTCGACATTGTCGCGAGCGCTTCGCGCCTACCCACGCCCGGCGCAAAAGTAACGGACGCGCTGCTAACGCATCATCCGGGTGGTGGCGGGGCCAATCAAGCGTTGGCCGCACGCCGTCTTGGCGCTGACGTGTCCCTCATGGGACGCGTGGGCAGCGACGCCGAGGCAGATACGGCTTTGGCGCTCTTGCGGGAGAACGGGGTCGATCTCGCTGGCGTGGTCGAAGTACCCGACACGGCAACCGGCGTTGCCCTGATCGCCGTTGCCGCAAGCGGAGAAAACCAAATCGTCGTGGCGCCCGGAGCGAACCTGCGCCTCATGTCCGAGAGCCTTCAAGTTCCCGCCGTCGATGCCCTCATCGGCGAGCACCTGGCGCCTCGGGACGCCGTGGCACGGGCAATAGAGACCTTCGATGGCTTCACATGCGTCACCTTGGCCACCGCCTCAGAAGTCGACGAGGTTGTGCTGCGCCATGCCGACCTGATCGTCGTCAACGAGTCGGAAGCGGCCTGGTACGGGGACAGCCTGGCGCTACAAAAAGGCTTGGTGGCAAAGACATCCGGCGCCTCGGGCGCCGCGCTTTATCGAGGGGGTGAACAATTGGCTCGGGCCGCATCGCCGGCGGTGAAGGCCGTCGATACCACCGGTGCGGGGGATACTTTCACCGCCGCATTGACCCTCGCTCTGGTCGAGGGGCAGCCATACGCCGAAGCCCTGAGCTTTGCCTGTGCCGCCGGTGCCGCGGCAACTCAACGAAACGGCGCTCAACCGTCTCTGCCGACGCGCGATGAAGTCGAGCGCCTCCTGAAGGGCAATGACTAGCGCTCGGCCCATCTAGACCATGGTGCCGAGTTTGGTGCGGAACCGCCGCAACGATATGCCGAACATGACCAGCCCGATCCCCGCGAGCGCGAGGAACTGCGGCCAGACCACATCGAGACCGGCCCCGCGGAAGAGGATCGCCTGGGCCGCCAGCACGAAATGGGTGTTGGGGGCGGCGAGCATCAGCGTCTGAATCCCTTCCGGCATACTTTCGCGCGGCGTCACTCCGCCGGAGAGCATTTGCAGCGGCAACAGGACGAGGATCAGCAGCAGACCGAACTGGGGCATCGAACGCGCAAACGTCGCGAGCAAAATTCCCAGAGACGTAGTTGCGAAGAGCTGCAAAGCCGCACCCACAAGGAACAGGCTCAGCGAGCCCTGAAGGGGCACGTCGAGCATGCCTTGCACGACGAAGATGAGTGCTACGGCGCAGGCCGCCAGCACCACGGCGCCCATCGCCCAGACCTTGCTCGCCATGATCTCGAACGGCGTGACGGGCATGACGAGGAGATGCTCGACCGTGCCGTGTTCGCGCTCGCGAATGAGCGCCGCGCCGGTCAACACGATCGCCAGCATCGTGATGTTGTCGATGATCTCCATGATCGCGCCGAACCAGGATTGGGTCAGCTCCGGATTGAAACGGGCCCGCAAGGTCAGCCCGACGGGCGGCTCGTAGGTTTCGCGATAGTGCTCGACGAAGGCGCGCACCTCGTCGCTGACGATCGTATTGACGTAGTTGCTGCCGGTGAAGGCTTGGCTCATACGCGTGGCATCGACGTTGAGTTGGACGGTCGCGCCGTGGCCCGCCAGCACGTCGCGCTGGAAGTTCGGGGGGATGTCGAGCGCGAACGTATCGAGCCCGGCGTCGAGCCGCGCGTCCATCTCGGCATGGGTGATGAGTGCCGGCGTTTTGAAGTACGGCGGGTAGAACGCGGCGGCGATGCGGTTTGAGAGCGGCGACCGGTCCTCGTCGACGATGGCGATCTGCGCGCGGTGGAGCGTCTCCGGGATGGCCGTGGCCGATGCGTACACGGCGAGCGTAAAGGCATAGACGATAAGGACCAGCATGCCCCGATCGCGTGCGAGGCTGCGCAGCTCCTTGATGCCGAGGACCCAGATGTGACCCAGCCGCATAATCAGCGCTCCTGCTTCTTGAGCAGCATGGCAGCCGCGGCGATCAGCACCGGGCTCGCAACCGCCAGAGCGAGGAACGGCGCGTGCAGGTCGGAGAAACTCAGGGCCTTGGAGAACACACCGCGCGAGATGGTGAGGAAATGCGAGGTCGGATAGATCTCGCCGATGACCCGTCCCAGCCCTTCGAGCGAGGACACCGGATCGATCATTCCCGAGAAGCTCACCGCCGGCAGGAGCGTGAGCACCGCAGTCCCGAAGATCGCGGCGATCTGGCTCCGCATGAAGGTGGAGATGAGCAGACCCAAACCGGTCGCCGCGCCGGCATAGAGCAGCCCTCCGCCGAGGAGGGTCAGAAGGCTTCCCTTGAGGGGGACGCCGAACACCGTCACAGCCAGGATGATCAGCACGAAGAAGCTGAGCATGGCGAGCACGACATAGGGGATCTGCTTCCCGATCAGGAATTCGAGCCGCGTCGTCGGCGTCACGTAGAAATTGACGATGGAGCCGAGTTCCTTCTCGCGCACGACGCTGAGCGCCGTCAGCATGGAAGGGATCAGCATCAGCAGAAGCGGAATGATTCCCGGCACCATGGCCACCACGCTGCGGACGTCCGGATTGTAGCGGAAGCGGATCTCTACATTGGCCAGCTGCGAAAGGGCGCCCTCCGCGCCGGCCTGGCGGGCTTTCTCCGCAAGCCACAGCGCGTGCATGCCTTCCACGTAGCCGCGGGCGGTTTCACCGCGGGTCGGCATGGCGCCGTCGAGCCAGGCGGCGACCGAAACATCGCGTCCCCGCGCGATATCCCGGGCGAAGTTTGGTGGAATCTCGATGGCAAGACTGAGCTCGCCGGAACGCATGCGCCTATCCAAATCTTCATAGCTGACGATGGGTGGCTTCTCGACAAAGTAGCGCGAGCCGGTGAGATTGAAGGCATAGTCCTGGCTGATGGCGGTCTGGTCGCGATCGAGCACGGCGAAAGTCAAATCCTCCACGTCGAGATTGATCCCGTACCCCATCACCAGCATGAGAATGGCGCTGCCGATCATCGCCAAGGTCAGCCGGATCGGGTCGCGGCGCAGCTCGAGCCCTTCGCGTTTCGTATAGCTCAGCAGACGGCGCAGATTGATATGGCCGCTCCAGAACCCGGTCCGTGGCTCTGGTTCGGGCGCGCGCATGCTCTCCGCCAAGGTCTTCTCGGCTTCCGCTTCGGCCTTCTCGTCCGCCGCCTCGCCGGCGACAGCTTCTTCCAGATAGTGGATGAAGGCGTCCTCCAGGGTCTCGACGCCGCACGCCCGGACGAGTTCGTCCGGCGCCTCGGTGATCAACACCTTGCCTGCATGCATCAGGGAGATGCGGTCGCAGCGCTCCGCCTCGTTCATGAAGTGCGTCGAGATGAAAATCGTCACGCCGTCACGGCGCGAGAGATCGACCAGCATCTGCCAGAAGGCGTCGCGGGCAATCGGGTCGACGCCCGAAGTCGGTTCGTCGAGGATCAGCATTTCCGGCCTGTGAATCATGGCCACGGCGAGCGACAGGCGCTGGCGGTGCCCGAGCGGCAACGCGGCCGGATAGGCATCGACTACGCCGGCAAGCGCAAAGCGCTCCACCATCTCCTGGACGCGGGCGGGCATCTCCTCTTCCGGAACTTCGAACAGGCGTGCGTGCAGCTCCAGGTTTTGCCGAACCGTGAGCTCCGTGTAGAGCGAGAAGGATTGCGACATGTAGCCGACGCGGCGCCGCGTGGCGAGGTCGTGCGGGTCCAAGCTATGGCCGAATAGCCAAGCCTGGCCCTCGCTTGGCGGCAGCAGACCCGTCAACATCTTCATGGTCGTGGTCTTGCCGCAACCGTTCGAGCCGAGAAAACCGAAGATCTCGCTGCGCTGAATCTCGAAGCTCACGTGATCGACGGCGGTGAAGTCTCCGAACCGTTTCGTCAGCCCCTTGGCCTCGATCGCCGTCGCGTGATCGTCGGAAGGGCGCGGCGGAATCGAGACGGGCTTGTGCGCGCGCCGCTTCTCCTCCGGGAGCAGCGCAATGAACGCCGCTTCCAACGAGGCTGCGCCGGTGCGGGCGACAAGCTCCTGCGGCGTACCGGTGTCAAGCACGGTCCCGGCGTCCATGGCCACCAGCCAGTCGAAGCGCGCCGCTTCTTCCATATAGGCGGTCGCGACGACGACGCTCATCCCCGGCCGGTCGCGGCGAATGTCGTCGATCATGCGCCAGAACTGGCGGCGCGAGAGCGGATCGACGCCGGTGGTCGGCTCATCGAGGATGAGGAGGTCCGGGTCGTGTACGAGCGCGCAACACAGGCCGAGCTTCTGCTTCATACCGCCGGAGAGTTTGCCGGCAGGCCTGTCGACAAAGGGAGCCAGCCCTGTGCTTTCGGTGAGCAGGGCGATGCGCCGCTCCCGTTCGGCGCGATCGTGCCCGAACAATGCGGCGAAGAAGTCGATGTTCTCGGCGACCGACAAGGTCGGGTAGAGGTTCTTGCCGAGTCCTTGCGGCATGTAGGCGATGCGCGGACAGACGCGCCGCCGATGGCCGGCCTTGGCCATGCTGCCGCCGAGCACCTCCACCTTCCCTTCCTGGATCGCACGTGCACCGGCAATGAGCGACAACAGGCTCGACTTACCGATCCCGTCGGGTCCGAGCAGACCGATCGTGATGCCGGCGGGAAGGTCGAGGTCGATCCCCGCGAGCGCTTGCGTCTTACCGTAACGCAACCGCACGCCCCGCAAGCGGACCACGGGAGCAGCCGCTGTCCCCGGCACATCAATGTGAGGGGACGGCGCGCTCATTCCGGGAGCCGCACCTTCAGATTATCGGGCCAGGGGATATCCGGGTCGAGCTGGACATAGGCGATGCCAGGAAGCCCGGTCTTGACGTCACGGACATGCTTTTCGAGGAGCGCCGGATCGATGCGCGCCTTGATGCGGAACATCAGCTTCAGCCGCTCTTCTTCCGTCTCCACCGTCTTAGGCGTGAACTGCGCCACGTCGGCCACGAAGGACACGTTCGCGGGCACGACATATTGCGGGGCGGCATCGAGGATGACCCGTGCTTCCGCGCCGAGCTTAACCCGGCCCGCGTCGATCGTCGGCAGAAAGAGCGTCATGTAGACGTCCCGGAGATCGATGAGATTGACCACGGTGCCCCCCGCCGCCAGCACCTCGCCGGGCTCGGCAACGCGATACTGCACGCGGCCGTAGCGCGGCGAGCGCAGTGTGCTGTCGTCGATATCCGCCTTGATGCGTTCAATCGTGGCCTGGGTCGCGTCCACGGCCGCATGGGCGCTGATGACCTGCGATTGGGCGAGGCCGATCGCCGCCTCCGCCGCGGACACTTGCGCCTTGGCGGCCGCGACTGCTGCCTTGGCCCCTGCGAACGCCGCCCGGCGGTCATCGAGAACCTGGACCGAGGTGGCCCCTTTCGGGACCAGTTCCTCGGCGCGCGCCAGACGCTTGTCCGCTGCATCCAGCTCGGCCTCGCGCTGCGCCACCGAGGCCTCGGCGGCTGCCTTCTCCGCTTCGCGCTGGGACACTTGGCTTTCGGCGGTCTTGACCCCGACCTTTGCGCGCCGAAGTTCGGCGTCCGCCTCGCGGAGCTGCGCGTCCAGCACCTCCGTATCCATCACCGCGAGAACCTGGCCCGCGTCGACGAAGTCGCCTTCGCGGACTTCGATCTTCTCGACCCGGCCGGCGATTTTGGTGGCGACGTCGATTTCCGTCGCCTCGATGCGGCCATTGCCCACGGCGAACCCTTCGGGCGGGCCGTCCGGGCGCAAGTTCTGCCAGAGAAGGTAAGCGGCGCCAGCGATCAGCGCGGCAATGGCGGCCCTCACGAGCCAAGTCTTCATTGTTTGCGTCATACTTCCGCCAAGTGGCCGCCGGCATCCCAACGGGGCCTCAATGCCCGGTTCGGAGTCGCACTTCTAAGGTCCGGAGCTTTAGCACAGCGGACGGCCGCTTTCGATGTCTGCAGCTGCGGCAGCCTGCTTCAGGTCAGAAGCGGACTGGGTCACCGACCAGCAAACGCCATCACGGGCCAGCTTGGAAAGTCTCGGGTGTTGAACCGAGCCGCGACAATGGGCTAAAGCGGGCCCTTACGACGTCGGAACTGATTCCAGCCCGCCGCCCCAGATCTCAGGCTGCCCGTTGAGCGCCTGAGAAATGCCGGCCGACATGCGCGTGGTGCGCTCAGGAAAGGTAGATCCATGAGACGTGCCGCCCACGCAATGTTCAGACCAGTGCTTCTTTGGTTGTTGTTGCTTCTCGGCCCCGCTCCGGCCTTCGCCATCGATGCCGGCATGCCCAATCCGCCTGCCTCTCCGACTGTCGTAAAGGTCGGTATTTTCTTGGCGGACATCATCGACCTGGATGAGATGGACGAAACCTTCCAGGCCGAACTCATTATTCTGGCGGAATGGATGGATCCGCGTCTGGCGTTCGACGCGGAGGAATACGGCAGCGACCGCAAACTGTTTCAGGGCGGCTTCCAGTTCGACGAAGTGTTCGGCGGCTGGTGGCCGTCACTGATTTTTCTCAATGAAATCGGGTCGGGCGATCTCAACGCCCTGCAGATCGAGGTATTTTCCGACGGTCGCGTCCGCGCCAAGGAACAACGTAACGTGACGCTCGAGACGCCGATGAAGCTGCACTCGTTTCCCTTCGACAGCCAAGTTCTGGAAGCGGACATGATAGCGTTCGGCGACACGAGCCGCGAAGTTGTTCTCGAAGTCCACCAAGGGATGCTGGGCGCCAGCGAGGAATACGCCGAAACCAACCAGAGAGTGAATATTGCCCAGTGGCAGTTGGTCAACGTCGACATGACGCCGTTCATCTCGAAGACCCGGTACTACGCCGAGGATGCTGAAGTGTCCGGCGTCAAGCTCGCCATAACGCTGAAGCGCAACCCCATGAACATCATCTGGAAGGTGCTCGCGCCCATGGTGATCCTGGTGTCACTCATGTGGGCCGTCTTCTGGATGGATATCCACGACCTGTCCGATCGGTTGAACGTTTCGTTCATCGGTATCCTTACGATCGTCGCGTACCAGTTTCTGATCGACGGAACCATGCCGCGAATATCGTACTTCACACTCACCGATACGGTTGTGCTGTACTCCTTCGTCATCATGTGCCTGACGATCTTGGAGAGCCTTGTGGTGGTGTCCCTCTCCAGGGCTGATCAGGATACAGTCGCCCGTAGGGTCGATGCGACTGCTCAGTGGCTGTTCCCGGTCGTGTATTTCTCCGGGTTGGTCGTTATTTTCGCGGCCTATTACTTTCTCATTGGAATTTGAGATCGGCTTTGCTGCCGGTCCGGCCATCGCCCCAACGAAGTCGCGGCATATTGGAATTCCGTCTAGGCATTGAGGCAAAGACGGGCTAGCACGGGCCATGGCTTCGCCTCCCCTCCTTCTTCTCAAGGACATCTCGCTCTCGTACGGCAGCAAACCGTTGCTATCCGGCGCCGTCTTGTCGGTCGGGCAAGGCGAGCGGCTTTGCTTGGTGGGCCGCAATGGCTCGGGCAAATCGACGCTCCTGAAGATCGCCGCCGGCATGATTGAACCCGATGCCGGCAGCCGCTTCGTCCAGCCCGGCGCCACCATCCGCTATCTGCCCCAAGAGCCGGACCTGTCCGCCTATGCGTCCACGGGCGCCTTTGTCGAAGCGGGCCTCGCCCCCGGCGATGATCCTCACCGCGCGCGCCAACTGTTGGAGAGCCTCGGACTGACCGGCGAAGAACAGCCGGCAAACCTGTCGGGCGGTGAGACGAGGCGCGCTGCATTGGCGCAAGTGTTGGCCCCGGATCCCGACATTGTGCTGCTGGACGAGCCGACCAATCATCTCGACGTGGCGGCGATCGAGGAATTGGAAGCGGTGTTGAAGGCCTCCCGTTCGGCCTTGGTCTTGATCAGCCATGATCGGCGCTTCCTGGAGACTCTCTCGCAAGCGACAGTGTGGCTCGATCGGGGCATCACCCGGCGGCTCGAAAGGGGCTTCGGCGCGTTTGAAGCCTGGCGGGACGGTATTCTTGAAGAAGAAGAGACAGCCCGTCACAAGCTCGACCGGAAGATCGTCCGTGAAGAACATTGGCTGCGCTATGGCGTCAGCGCACGGCGAAAGCGCAACCAGCGCCGCCTCGAGAACCTGGTCTCGCTGCGCGGCGAGCGCACGGTTGCCAAGCGTAATCGCACGCAAGCCGACGTTAAGATGTCCGCCCATGAGGCCAACGAGTCCGGGCGGAAAGTGATCGAAGCGCGGGGCGTCGCGAAACGCTACGGCGACCTGGTTCTCGTGCGTGACTTCAACATCAAAATCGCCCGTGGCGACCGGGTCGCTCTCGTTGGGCCGAACGGCGCCGGTAAGACGACGCTCATCAATATGCTCACCGGAGCGATGGAACCGGACGCGGGTCGCGTCAAGTTCGGCACGAATCTCGAAGTGGCGACCCTCGATCAAAAGCGCGAACGGCTCGACCCCGAGAAAAGCGTCTCCGCGACCTTGACCGGCGGGAGCGGCGACACGGTGATCATCAACGGCGAAGAGCGCCACATCATCAGCTACATGAAGGATTTCCTGTTCGAGCCGGAGCAGGCCCGCACGCCCATCAAGGCGCTGTCGGGCGGCGAGCGCGGCAGGCTGATGCTGGCCTTGGCGCTGGCACACCCGTCGAACGTTCTGGTTCTCGACGAACCGACGAACGATCTCGATCTCGAGACATTGGACGTGCTGCAGGAACTGCTCGCGGACTATCCGGGAACCGTGCTGCTGGTGAGCCACGACCGTGACTTTCTCGACCGCACCGTCACCTCGATCATCGCCTCCGAAGGGGACGGGCGGTGGACCGAATATGCCGGCGGCTACACCGACATGGTGGCGCAGCGCGGGGCCGGCGTGAGCGCGCCGAAACAGGATAAGCCGGCTGCGAAGAGCCGCGAGAAAGGAGCGCCGCCGCCGAAGGCCCCGCCCGCACCGCGCAAGCGCCTCAGCCCCAAAGAGCAGCATCTCTTGAAGACCGCACCGAAGCGCATGGACGAGCTGACGGAAGAGATCCGCAGGCTGGAGCACGTCCTTGCCGACCCGCAGCTCTATACGAAAGACCGCGAGGCCTTTGCGGCGACAACCGAGGCGTTGGGCAACGCCCAGGTCGAACTTGCCGCCGTCGAGGAAGAATGGCTGCGTCTCGAACTGCTGCGGGAGGAGATTGCGGAGAGCTTGGGCGCAACTGCCGCGCGATGAGGTCATGGAAATCGCAGACCTCGAAGGCCCTCGAAAAACCGTTGAGCGCGTGAGCATTCCGAGGTGTCGCATCCCTCCCTCTCCACCAGCCTCTCGGAACACTGATATCGAGCGGTCGCTCGGCTCTTACGGCGAGCCGCAGCCCATCCGCATTCAAGTCGAAAGCTACCGGCAAGCATCGAGCCGTTGTGGGAAATGCGGCTGTGATTCAACTATTCCTCGGGTCCTAGCGTCGGGTACATTGGCCCGTTTTTGACCTCTCACAGACGCCCACCTTTGGAGAACATCATCAGTAGCCCACGTTCCGCACCGACCGAGCCTGAGGCCGCCCCTTGGTGGCTCCCCTCTTATGTGGGGCTGTTTCTCGGCGTCATCTTTTTCACCCTGATGTTCACGCCATCCTTGGTGCCGCGCCCCCGATCTTTCAGGGGCTCCTTGGCGGTCTGGCCTTCGCCATCGGCTACGCCATCGGGCACGGCAGTGTGGTCCTGTGGCGTTATCTCGAGCTGCCGGAAGTGCCGCGGCCCTGGCGGCGGGCGGCCAATATCGTGCTGGCGGTTGCCTGTGCCATCGCCGCGATCATCTACGTGCCGCAGGCGGCCGCCTGGCAGGACGAGGTCCGCGCCCGACTGAACATGCCGCCGGTCGAGACTGCCAATCTCTTGCTGGTGTTCACCGTCGCGGCGGTCGCGGCGCTGCTCCTGATCCTTTTGGGGCGTCTCGTGATCGTGGGCGTCCGGGCGGCGTCGGCCGTCGTCTACCGCTGGATGCCGCGGCGGATCGCCGGGTTGCTCGGCGCCGTGATCTTTGCCGTGCTGTTGGTCACGATCGTGAACGGCACGCTCGTCAGCGCCACGATCGGCGCGATCGATCGCGCTGCGGCTCTCGTGGACGTCACCGATCCCCGGGGGCGGTCGTGCCGACGGAAGACACCCGCTCGGGCGGCCCCGGCTCGTCCATCGCGTGGCAGGAACTCGGACGCGCCGGCAAGCGGTTTGTCACGGAGGGCCCAAGAAAGACGGACATCGAGGCCTTCACCGGACGCGAAGCGCGCGAGCCGATCCGCGTCTATGCCGGGCTCCGCGCCGCTGATACGCCTGAAGAGCAGGCCGAGGCGGCCCTGGCGGATCTGATTCGCATGGGCGCGTTCTCGAGGTCCATCCTGGTCATCGCAACGCCGACGGGAACAGGCTGGGTCGACAACAACGGCATCGCGCCCCTCGAATACATGCATGACGGCGATATCGCGACCGTCGGCGTTCAGTATTCGTATCTGCAAAGCCCCTTCTCGCTGGTGCTCGAACCGGGCCGCTCTCAGGACTCCGCAGCCGCCGTGTTCAGGACCATCTACCGCTATTGGAAGACTCTGCCCGAAGACAGCCGGCCGCGGCTCTATCTCTTCGGCCTCAGCCTCGGCTCGCACGGATCGGAAGCCTCGCCGCCGGTGCATGCCTGGCTCGGGGATTCGTTCGATGGTGCCGTCTGGTCGGGCCCGCCGTTTCGCAATCGACTCTGGCGCACTATACAGCGCGACCGCGACGAGGGGTCGCCCTCTTGGCGACCGGTGTTCGAGGGCGGCGCCAATTTCCGCGTGATCGGCCATGGTGGCGATGCGAGCGAGGCCCCCGCGGATTGGGGAAGGGTGCGCATGGTCTACATGGTGTATCCGAGCGACGCGATCGTCTTCTTCGAAGAGAGCATGTTCTACCGGCAACCCGAGTGGTTGACCCCGCCTCGCGGCGAGGACGTCTCTCCGCTACTGCGTTGGTATCCGATCATCACCGCACTGCAGGTCGGGATCGACATGATGTTGTCGGCGGAAGTGCCGCCCGGTCACGGCCACGACTACGCGGTGGCGGACTACATTTCGGCTTGGAATGCCGTCACCGCTCCGGAAAACTGGACCGATGAGGACGCGGACCGGCTCGCCACCGCGATCGAGACGGAAGCCGCGAAGCACAGCGGATCTTGGTGAGAACACGAGGAGCGACGCAGACCCAAAGATGTCGCGCGCCGCGATCCGGCCGCAACTCACTCTGCATCGGCACGAGAGAGCATGCACATGAACGGCTGACGGTCGGCGCCCTCGAATAGGACTTCACCGATCACCGTTACGATGCCGCGCTCCTTGTTCTTGAGTGCAGCATTGATCTCATAGTCGATGTGGCCGATTTCGTGCGTGCCCTCCGCGCTGTCCATGAACGCGCGCATGACCTGAAACGGCGCCTGGGCAAGGAGGTCGTCCGGCCCCGAGAATTCGTAACGCCCCTCGCCGCCGTATTTTCCATGGATGAGAATAGCCATGTACTTCGCCATCTGCTTGCTCCTTGTGGTCCCCACGGCATCATGGGGCACGGCAGTGACGGTTCTCTGACAACCGACCTTAGGAGGTTGAATTTGACTGGGACTCTGGTCTTCCCGGCAGGGAGCAGATCAAGCGGCTTCTAGTTTGGGTCGGACGCGGACAGTCCGAGCTCAGACAGAGTTCACCAGGAAAACAAGGACCGAAGCTTCTTCGCGATCCGAGCAACGCCGAGGCTCAGCGCGTAGCTGCGTGACGTCGTGATGTCCTCCAGCCTTGTGCGAAGGTCCGTCTCGGATGCGCTGGTTTGCTTCAACTGATTGCGAAGCCCTTTGAGAGAGTCTTGCTGATCCCGGATCTCAGCTTTCGCATCGGCGTTCTCGCCCTCCAACTGGGCGTGCCCCTGCACGATCGCCGTGACGACATTCTTTGGTATTGAGACGCGTCGGGTTCCTGGCTCAGCACAGGCCAGGTCTCGGAGAACGCTTAGAATCTGGTTTCCGTTGCAGACGAACATGGCATCTGCGTGCCGCTTCGCCGCCGCGCCGATCTGCGCCGCGCGGGCCGGATCGTTCGCCAGTTCTTCGATGCGGTCCGCCAGTTCCTCGACATTGCCGGGCATGTAGGAAAGCCCCGTCACGCCATCGCGCATCATCTCGGGAATCCCGCCGCTGGCCGTATAGATAACGGGTCTGCCAAGCTTCATGCCGTCCACCACCACGCGGCCGAAGGCCTCGTTCCGTGAACAGACGAGAAGCGCATCCGCGGCGAGCATTGCGGGATACGGATCGTGGATGAAATCCACGATGCGCACGTGGTCCACAAGTTCATGTTGGCTGATGAAGTCTTCGATCTCGGCCACGTAGTGGCGGCCGGGGTATCCGGCCAGGACGAGCTCCACGTCTCTGCCGCGTTGCGTCAGTGCCAAGACGGCCTTCACCGCGTCGAGTTGGCCCTTCCCTTCGCTGATGGTTCCAAAAACAGCGAGGTGCTGCGCCTGAGGCCGACGGAAGAAATCTGTTGCGGGAGCTTCTGCGGTTGGCTTCGCGGCATGCCGGTAGATCGTGCGTGCGCGATCCGGGCTGAGATCCGGAAAGAGCGTTTTTCGCACGGCTTCGGAGATGGTCAGAATGAACGAGGCGCCGTCTTTGATCTGTTCGATTGCCGCATCGTGCCCACCGAGAAAGCTCAATCCATGATCGAGTTCACCGAACTCCGTCACCGACCACATATGAGGCTTGTCCAACAGCGCCGCCGCTGCGGCGCCCCAGGGGATGACGCTCGTTTCGGTGTAGATGACGTCGGGGTCGATCTCGCGAAGGGTCGGAAGCAGCCGCAAGAATGCGTGCGCTCCAGTGACGAGCTTCTTCCCAATCGGGCTATTGGGTTTGCCGGCCCACCGGTGCAGCGCCGGCTCGAAAATGATCTGGGCCCCCAGCTCTTGAAGGGCGCTGACAAGCGGACCATCGCTCGGGGCAATCACGGTGCAGGCGATGCCCGGATCCCGGCGCAGATAGGTCAGAAGTTCCAGGAAGCACCGCTCTGCGCCTCCGAGGTTCGCGCTGTGAACGAAGAAAAGTACGCTGAGGGGGCCCTCTTCTTGCGCGCAAGATCCGTTGGTGGCGTTGGCCGGCATCAGTCAGATTGCCCACGTTGCGAGCCCTTCAAGCGGCGTCGCGTGAACTGTGGCACGAATGATGTGAGCATGGCACGCAAGATCGGTCCCCGCGCGGGCAGGGCACCTGCCCCGGTGACCTATCAACCTACCAGCAAAGTTTGGCTCCGGACGTGCACACATAGGGCGAGACCACACCCGACCAGCACGTTGTGTAGGAACTCCTCTTCACGATGTCCGGCTTGTAAATGCCGCACCACACGTTGAAGCAGAGCATGTTGTTGCTGACGCTGGTGCGCCAGTAAGGATTCGGCGACGCGCGCATGGCCGTCACGGTAACGGCGCCAAGCCTCTTCTGCGCCTTGTAGTCTCTAACCTCCTCGGCAAGCGCGGCTTGCGCGCGACCGACCGCCGTCGGCTTGTCGAACCCGTCAGCAGTACCCGACAGGAGAACGCAACCGGCTTGCACCGGCGCGCTCAAAGTCAGACACGAAATCGCAACGGCAAAAGCCAGCGCCAAGCGATGCCAATACACCCTCATCGGAACCCATCCTTCTCAACCTGCCCGATTCCCCATCTGGCGCAGACGAACACCCTACCGGCGCCGCCCTGGATCGTTTCACCGCTTTGTGTCTTTCCAGTGCTGCGTCATCTCTTCCAGATATTCGACGATCTTGCGCCTGGTCTCGGGCTCGGCGATGCCGTCGAAGTCCATGGTGGTTCCGGGGACGGTCGCTTGTGGATCCGTCAGGAACTTGTCGAGCCGCTCCGGCGTCCATGTCCCCCCAAACTTCGCCATGGCCTCGGAGTAGTCGTAGTTCTTGTGCCTTGCCACCTTGCCGCCGACGACGCCCACGAGGTCCGGGCCGACGCCATGAACTTCTTTCCTGACCGCATGGCAGCCGATGCAGGCAGAGAAGATTTGGTTGCCGGCCTCGACGACTTGAATCGTGTTGCGTCCGTTCCAGAGTACGAGCCGCCCGTCCGGGAGCTCCACGAGGTCTTCGATCCGCTCCCCTAATTCCAGTCTCTCGACGACGACCGCCCTGCCTTCCCTCATCCTCACCCGGTAGAGCGACTTCCCGTTCCCGGCGCCCGTCTTGGAGCCGACCATGAGGTCACCCTTCCAAGCGGGGAACTCCTCGCCGCGAAGTCTGATCAGGTTCGAAACGCCGATGGACGGGA